>CANFIN010000046.1 GCA_947447155.1 Bacteroidota bacterium
TGGCTTGGTTAAATGCAAATTATGGTCAGACATTAGAAAACATCAAACCTCAAGTTGATAAGTATACAATCGACGGAAAAGATATTATTGTATTAGCAGAAGGTCGTTTAGTGAACTTAGGTTGTGCAATGGGACACCCTTCATTCGTAATGTCGGCTTCATTTACAAATCAAACATTAGCGCAGTTAGAACTTTGGGCAAATCATAAGAATTATGAAAACCAGGTTTACACTTTGCCTAAGAGTTTAGATGAGAAAGTTGCTCGTCTACACTTAGCTAAGATTGGAGTAGAAATTGATACCCTATCTCCAAAGCAAGCAGAGTATATCGGAGTAACTGTTCAAGGTCCATATAAAAATGATGCATATCGTTATTAATCGATAGTGTTATAAAGCAAAAGGGGATGAATTAGTTTTTCATCCCCTTTTTTATTGCTGTATTGGTATTAGTTATAAATATGAAGCTGATTGGCAGAGGCGTTATAGGCACATCGATATTGTTGCAAGGGTCGGCTCGCAGGTCCGTTTAAAATTGAACCATCGAAGATAAAAAACTTACTACCGCAAATAGAGTCTTTCGCATCTATTCCGTTGGAAAGCATGTATACAACAGCACCTGAAGTATTTGGATCGTAGGTGCAGGCTCTCTCATAGGCAACAAATTCGGCAGTCGATTTTCTGAAGATAATTAAACCTTTAGCACCAGCTGGATAATAGATCCAATTGTTTACAGCATTAAGTGTAGAATAGGAGGGCAGGTTTAAGTCAATGTATTCATTTACAGCAACATTTGGAATTAAATCTTCGTTTTTTCGACAAGAAAATACGATTAATAAGACCAATATAAATAGGGTTGTAGTTTTGTACATAATAACAAAGATATTATTGTATTTGCATTTGTAGGCACCAATGTATTATATTTGACTTTCTAAATAAAATTAAAAGCGATGAAAAAATCAATTTTATTAATTGCACTAACGATATTACTAAGTGGAGTTGTTAATGCGCAATCTTCAGAAAACACGGTGAAAGGAATGCATGGAGGAATTGTTTTCGGATCTCAAGATTTAAAATTTGAATTTGTTGAAAAAGGAAGTGACGTATTGGTATACCCTATGTCAGCTGATGGAAAAATATTAAAGGCTGTACCTACCGCTGCTGAGATTACAATTGTTCCAGTAGCTCTTAAAAATGTAGAAACTTTTAAAGAGGTTAGCTTTGCTGATGGATGTTTTAAAGTGACAAGGTCTGATTCTGAATTGCCATTATACATTGTGTCAATTAATACTTTTTTAAACGAGAAAATGTATGAGGGCAAATACGTAGTTCCAAATCTACATGTTAAATAAATTACCAAATAGTAAAGGCCTCGACGATAATTGTCGAGGCTTTTTTTATGGATATAACTATGCGAGTAAATTTTAAATTAAAAATAATTTTAACGCTGATAATTTTATTTTTTTCAGCAACTCTTTTTGCTCAGTCTGATAAACAGTCTGGCGGTTCAAGAAAAATTCGTAATGCAGAAAAGGTAAAAGAAGAGCAGTCAAAAAAACAGGATAAAGCGATTAAAGAAGGGAAGAAGAAGCATAATAAATTGCAATCAAAAGAGGTAAGGCGACGAATGAAAAGAAACGATAGGCGCTATCATCATTCTGATGCCAATGATCGAAGGCCTAATTGGCTAAAGCGATTGTTTCCTAAAAAGCGTCCATCTGCATATTAATAAAAAAGGAGATTAAAATTTTAATCTCCTTTTTTATAATGGCTAATATATTTTATTCTGCGAATGTTCTCATGTCAACAGGTACAACACTTGTAACACCTGGTTCTGCCATCGTTATTCCGTACATTATATCTGTAGCAGCCATTGTCTTCTTATTATGAGTAATAATAATGAATTGTGATTCCGCACTAAACTTTTTAATAATGTTATTGAACTTGTCAATATTATTATCATCCAACGGTGCATCTACCTCGTCAAAAATACAGAAAGGAGCTGGCTTTAATAAATAAATACTAAATAGTAAAGCCGTAGCCGTTAGTGTTTTCTCTCCACCCGATAATTGATGAATTGATAAAGGTTTCTTTCCTTTTGGCTGGGCAATAATATTAATATCTGACTCTAACGGATTATTCATATCAGAAATCACCAAGTCGCAATTATCATCATCGGTAAACAGTGAACGGAATACACGAATAAAATTAGTTCTGACATGTGTGAAAGCATCCATGAAAACAGTTTGTGCTGTACTATCTATTTCGCCAATAGTTAGTAGTAAAGCATCTTTTGCATTTTGCAAATCTGTTTTCTCTTTAACAATAAAGTCGTATCGTTCTTTTATCTCCTTGTATTGCTCAAGAGCCATCGGATTAATTGGGCCAAATTCGTTCAATCGCTTTTTCAATTGCTCAGCTTTCGGACGCATTTCTGGTTCGTTGAATTCTGGATTTGGCTCGATGCCCGATAGGTCTTCTATTTCGATATTAAACTCAATACTTAATCGCTCTTTCAGCGAGTTCATTTGAAGTTTTATCGTGTTTAATTCATCATTTACTTGCTGAAGTTTAAGGTCGTTGGCTTCTTTTGACTTTCTAAAATCTGCTAATTTCTTTTCTTCAGATTCTATTTCTTGTTTTGCAAAATTGTAGTTGACTTCAGAATCTTTTACTCCTAACTCAAATTGATTCTTCTCATCGATTAACTTTTTCAACTCGTCACTTGTTGAAGCCATTCCGTTTGATAACTGATCAATTTGCTCTTTAACGCTTCCTAATTCCGTAGCGCTAGATTCAATATTTTTCTTTAAAGTAACAACCTGATTGTTGCGGTATCCCATATCGCGAACCGTATTTTGAATTCGGTTTTGCTGTTGTAGTACCTGAATGTTAAAGTTGTTTAACTCTTGATTTTTTTCTCCTGATTCTTTTTGTAACTGTGCAGATTGCTCTTGTTGAACATTTAATTGCTGAATCAGATTGTTTAATTTTTCAGTTAGTATCTCTGGCGATAAATCAGGGTTTTCCTTTTCTGCTGCAATCGTATATTCAATAGTTGTTAATTCTTCCTTCAGCTTAGCAAAATTTATTTTGGATTGATCAATTGCACGATTAATAAAATCGAAATTGCTTTGAATAGAATTCACATCACCGCTTAGTTTCATAAACTCATTTTCTTTACTCGAAATAAGCTGTTGATTATTGGCAATTTTACTTTTAATATTTGTGAAATTATCTTCTGCATGTGTCAAGCTGACTTTTAAATCTTCAATTAATTCTTCTTGAGATTTTATTTCTTCAGCTAATTTTTCAAGGTTTTTAAACTTCCCCGTGCGCTTACCATCAAATTTTCCAATTGATCCACCACCTATCGAATATTTTTGGCGCAGGAAATTACCGCTCATTGAAAGCACAACAGCAGATTGATGTGAGGCCAAATCGATATTCTCTAAAGTGCTTTGATTGTCTGCAATATATACATGTGATAAAAGAAAAGTAAACAAATCATTATATTGATTATTGTTTTCAATAATATCTAACGCATTCGTACATCCGTGGATTGAAGCAGAATTAGTTTGGCTATATGATTTTAATGAATCAAGAATAAAAAAGTTCGCACGACCTTTTGAGGAGTCGTTTAATAAATTTAAAGCCGTCCATGCTTCTGTCTGATTTTGAACAACGAAATAATTTAAAAATGGCTCTAAGTAATTTTCAATTGCAATTTTATATTCTTCATCACAAACAATTATCTCTGATAATAATGGTGCTTTTTTAAATTGTTCATGATTGATTTTTAAATAACGAATAGAATCAGGATAGCCTTCCATTTGTTCCAGGAGGTTTTTCGTAAGTTGGTATTCATTATTTTTAGAATCTAATTTTCTAGATTCAATTTGTATTACTTGGTTTGCTTCTCTGATTCTCGTATCGGTCGATTTTAGTTCTTCGTCTAACTCTAATCGAATTTGCTTTAATTTTTTTAATTCCTCGTCTGCGTTTGTTTTTTTAGGTAGAAGGTCTGATAATTGATTTTCTAAATCCTTTAATCTGCCTACATTTTCATCCTGATTAATTTGTAAGCGCTTAGTTTCATCTGAAATAGATTGATGCCTTGTTTGACGAACAGCTTGCTTTGTCTCAAATTCATTGATCATCGAACGCTGTTGATAGATCTTTTGATTCAATTCTTTGATTGCTGTTAATGAAGACTCATATGCCGTTTTACTTGCATCACTATTCTGACGTAACACAGAAACTTCTTCTTCCAGTTTTTTAAGATGATCTTCTTCTCTTAGCTTTTCTTCTTGAAGCAAAAGGATAGAGGCTTCAGTTTCTTTTAATGTGTTTTCATCATTAAAAGAAGATGTTTGAAGTGACTTTTGTTTTTCTATTAAAAAATTAAATTTTTCGTTTTTGTTTTTTTCTTCGTTTTCAAATCTCGTAATCTCCAATAATTTTTCGTTATACGATTTTTGTGCAGCTTGTAAAGCAATTTCTTTATCGCTTGTTTGTCCTTTTATCGAAGATAAATGCAATTCGTACTCTTCAAGTTTTTGTTGCATTTCTGCTTTAGTCTCACCAAACGATTTTTCTTTGTTTTTTAAATCTTCGAATGACGAGCTATTGTTTTGAATTGTATATAAGGCAAGTTGTGTACTTAACTCTTTGTATTCTTCTTTTAAACGGTAGTAACGATCTGTTTTTTTAGCCTGTGTTTCTAGTTGCTTTAAACTTTTTTCTATTTCAAAAAGTAAATCATTAACTCGGTTTAAGTCTGCATCGGTTTCTTCTAACTTTTGAAAAGTTTGTTTCTTGCGAATTTTATATTTAGAAATACCTGCAGCTTCTTCTAATAAGGTATTAATAGTATTATTTCGGTCTTTGATAATATCATCAACCATATTTAATTCAATAATTGCGTATGAGTCAGGGCCAATACCTGTATCCATAAAAAGGTCATTAATATCCTTCAAGCGACATGTTATACCGTTTAATTGATATTCGCTTTCACCTGTTCTATATAGTCGGCGGGTAATGCTAACTGTAGTAAACTCAGTAGGAAGAATGCCTTTGTTGTTTTCGAATGACAAGGATACTTCTGCTAAGTTTGCGGCCTTTCTCGTTTTAGTCCCGTTAAAAATGATATTCTCCATTTTTTCGGAGCGAAGCATTCTGGTTTTTTGTTCACCAAGTACCCAACGCATAGCATCAACAACATTCGATTTTCCAGAGCCATTAGGTCCTACAATAGAAGTTACGCCTTCATCAAAGTGGATGATTACTTTATCTCCAAAACTTTTGAATCCTTTTATTTCAAGTGATTTGAGTCTCATTACTATTTAAAGATTGTATTTTGTTATTCCTGACATCATTAAACCGCCTTTCATTCAATCACGCAAACCAGAATTAATTGCAGGAACCAACAAATTTAAAAAATGCTTTCACTCTAATGTTAAAAAGTTTAATTATTCGATAAAATAATTTGAATTTGTGTTAATCCGAAGCTTTTATTTTACAAAATTTAATGTGATTTTAAAGAAACTTTATTAACAAAGGTAAATCACTTTTCATGTGAACTGGTGTTGAATAATAAAATGCATATCATTGTAAATCAGATTATAAATCCACAAAATATAAAACAAAGGAATAATAGGGAGATGGGCTATTTAATGTTTAAAATTGGATTGTGAATAAATTTCAAATGCAAAACAAATTTTCGATTTGGGAATTTGAATCTTTTATTTCTATTTTTAACCCCCTAACCGATTAACGAAACATTAACACCAAGAAGACAATAAATTAACTCTATGATAAGGAAAGCTTACTTAACCCTTGTGTTTTTACTGGTTGTATGCGCCGGAGCATTTGCACAGTCCGGAGCTATCAGAGGTAAAATCCTTGACAAGGCCAACAAACAACCGATTCCTTTTGCAACTGTAATTGCAGAGATGAATGGAACTCAAGTTTCAGGTGGTCAGTCAGATTTTGATGGTGAATATATTATCAAGCCTTTATCGGCTGGTAAATACACTATCCGATTAAAGTACACCGGTTACAAAGAATTGGTGATTAACGATGTGGTAGTGTCTATTGACAAAACTACCTTTCAAGATTTGATGATTTCTGCAACAACTATTGAATTAGGTGGAGTAGAAATTATTGAATACAAAGCACCGTTATTTGGAAAAGATGACGTACAACGCGGAGCAACATTAACGCGTGAAGATATTCAGGCTGCTCCAACTCGTGACGTAAAATCAGTAGCCGCACAAGCTGCTAGCGTATTCCAAAAAGATGAAGGTGACGATCTTAACGTTCGTGGTTCCCGTTCGGATGCAACAGATTACTATGTAGATGGTATACGTATCCGTGGGTCTCAAAAACTTCCTCAATCTGGTATTGAGCAGGTGACAGCGATAGTAGGCGGAACACCAGCACAATACGGAGATGCAACAGGAGGGGTTATCTCGATTACAACAAGAGGTCCTTCAAAAGATTTTACAGGTGGTTTAGAGGTCGTTTCTTCTGAAATGTTTGACCAATATGGATACAACTTGGTTTCTGCCGATTTATCAGGTCCATTAATGATGAAGAAATTAGAGAACGGCGGCGAAAGAGCAGTTCTTGGATTCTTTTTATCAGGTGAATATCAATCCGAGAAAGATCCTGATCCATCAGGAATTGGAATGTATAAGCTTAAGGATAATGTATACCAGGATTTAATTAAAAATCCAATTGAGTTATACCAAACTTCAGCTACAAGTTTCGGTTCATATAATGCTGCTCAGTATTATACAATGGATGATTTTGAAAAAGTCAAAACGAAAAACAACGTTAAACAAACGGGTATTCGTTTCACTGCTAAGTTCGACTATCAGCCAGCTGAATTCACAAATTTCACATTAGGTGGTAGCTATAATACAAATGATAGAAGAAGTTATTCTATTAATCGTGTAGCTTACAATTTTGATGAGAATCCTCAGATTATTGATCGCGATTATCGTGTTTTTGGACGTTTGACTCAGAGAGTTGCTTCTACATACAAATCTTCGAAAGAAAACGCTTCTGTGTTTAAGAATGTATATTTTACTGTTCAAGCAGAGTATTCAAAAAATCAGCAAATCAATCAAGATCCAGTTCACAAAGATAATTTATGGAATTACGGATACATTGGTAAATTCTCAAGATCAAGTAGTCAGCTTTATGTTGCTACAGATGATACAACTCGCGAGCAAATTGGTTATTCAAATACTTTCGGATACCAGGCTGGCGGATTGAACACAATTGCAGAAGCATACACGAATGCGGCATATTCGGCATTTAATGATGCTGGCGTAAATGTTAGTTCATTAGATCAGATCAGAAGTGCTGGTGGAGTTAGAAATGGTGATGCTACAAATAGCGTAATGGCAATTTGGGAAGGAGTTGGTAACTTAAGAAACACTTATCAAAATTTTGACAATGATCAATACCGCATCACTTTAAGTGGTAATGCTGATATTAAGAAACATTCATTATTAGTAGGTTTTGAATTTGAACAACGAGTTGATCGTGGATATAGCGTAGCTCCTAGAAGTCTTTGGGGTTTGGGTCGCCAGTATGCTAACTTCAACTTAACTGAAACAGATTTTAGTGTAGGTGATACAGTTTACGGAATGAATATTACTGCGGGAGATACTACCTATTATACAATTAATCACCCTTCAACTTATGCTCCTACATTGGATGAAAATGGAAATGTGATTAACGGTTTTTATGAGAACTTACGTGATGAATTAGGAATTGCGAATAATGCTTATGTTGATTTTGATGCGTTATCTCCAGACCAATTAAATATTGGAATGTTCAACGCAGATCAGTTAGTAGCGAATGGCTTAGTGAGCTATTATGGTTTTGATTATAAAGGTGAAAAGATGTCTACAAATCCAACATTTAAAGACTATTTCACTCAAAAAGATGGTGCTAATTACACTCGTGCAATTGGTGCTTTCCGTCCTACTTATATGGCAGGATACATTCAAGACCGCTTTACAATTGATAACTTAAGTTTCAATATCGGTTTACGTGTTGACCGTTTCGATGCTAATCAAAAGGCATTAAAAGATAAATTCTTATTATTAGACTCATATACAGTTGATGATTATCCAGTAGCAATTGAAGGTAAGCCCGATAATATCGGAGGTTCATTCGTTCCTTATTTAGCTTCTGCAAGCGATCCTACTTCGGTAATTGGATATCGTGATGGAAACGTTTGGTATAATAAAAATGGTCAAATTGTAAGTGATCCAGATATCATTGCATCTCAATCATCAACTGGAACAATCGTTCCTGCTATTAAGCCAGATGCCGGTAAATTGGCAACTGATTCTTGGAATATTGATGGTGTGTTTGAAGATTACAAACCACAAATTTCTGTGATGCCTCGTATCGCATTTGCATTTAACATTACAGATGAAGCACAATTCTTTGCGCATTATGATGTTTTAACACAGCGTCCTTCTTCAGCTTTAAGAAACGACCCATCTGAGTATTTATCTTTAAGAACAAATCCTGATGGTTCATTAAACAATGCTGGATTAAAGCCTGAAAGAACTACAGATTACGAGTTAGGTTTCAAACAAAAAATCAGCAAGTCGTCTGCATTAACAATTTCAGCTTTCTACCGTGAATTGAAAAACATGATTCAGATTACAAAAGTAAATTTTGCTTATCCGAACACTTATACAACTTACGATAATATCGATTTTGGAACAGTAAAAGGTTTATCGTTAAGTTATGATTTACGTCGTACTGGTAACGTACGTATGTTAGCAAGCTATACATTACAATTTGCTGATGGTACAGGTTCAAGCGCAAGTTCGAATACTGAATTAACAAACACAGATCAACCAAATCTACGTTTCATTATTCCTTTAGATTACGATACTCGTCATCAATTAACAGCATCATTTGATTATCACTATAAATCAGGTGAGGATTATGATGGTCCAATTGTATTTGGCAAACCTATCTTTGCTAATGCAGGTGCTAATATCGTATTCCGTGCTAACTCAGGAACTCCTTACACTCGTCAATCTCGTCCTACTCGTGAAGCAGCAGCAATTGGCTGGCAGTCTAACGGGCAACGTACAGTTGAAGGTTTAGTAAATGGAGCTCGTACTCCTTGGCAGTTCAGAATGGATTTAAGATTAGATAAAGATATTGAGGTTAAATTCTCTGAGAAGAAATCAGGTACATTCAATGTTTATTTACAGATTCAAAACTTGTTAGATACTCGTAATGTAGTAGGTGTATATCGTGCTACAGGTAATGCTACAGATGACGGATTCCTTCAGTCTGCTGACGGATTACAATTATCTTCAGCTCAGGCATCTCAACAAGCATTCATTGATCAATACAATATTCGATTGTTAAACCCTGATAATTACAGCTTACCAAGAAGAGCAAGGTTAGGTGTAAGATTCGATTTTTAACATTTACAAAAAAACAAACAGAAAATTAACGCTATGAAAATGCTTCGATATAAGATCTTATTTAGCCTTGTAGTTTTGGCTGGATGGTCCGCGTCTACATTCGCGAAGATGAATGTAGGAGGGAAAGTAGCACACGCACCTGTAAGAAATGCAAAAGTTGCAGCGAGCTGTCCTACTACATCCTCACAAATCGACCTGGATATTAACCAGGTTCGTGCTCGTGTTTTAGTTGGTGGTGACCTTTGGTGGGATCCAGTTGGTCAAACACCTTATTATGAAGTTCCAATTGGAAGTGGAAAGAACTCTATCTACTCTGGAGCTCTTTGGATTGGTGGTTTTGATCAGGCTGGTCAGTTAAAGGTGGCCGCTCAAACTTACCGTCAAGGTGGTTCAAATGATTTCTGGGGAGGCCCAATTGATACTTCTTCAGGTTCACCTTCTATTGATAATGCTACTTGTGATTTATATGACAAGTTCTGGCCAATCAGCCGCAAAGAAGTTTCTGACTTTGTTGCAGGTGGAGAAGCTACAAACGAAATCAAAACATGGCCAGGAAATGGAGATTTTTCTAAGGGAGAATTACCATTTTTAGCACCTTTCTTTGATGCTGATAACAATGGTGTTTATGATTATGAAGCTGGTGATTACCCTTACTTTTTGTTAAGCGGTGATTACGGAACAAATGCTTCTACAGGTAAAGTAGAATGTAACGACTACTTGTTTGGTGATAAATCAATTTGGTGGGTTTTCAATGATGTTGGTAATATCAAAACAGAAACTAGTTCAGATCCTATTGGTTTGGAAATACGTGCGCAAGCTTTTTCATTCAAAACAGCGAATGAGATTAACTTCATGACTTTCTATAAATATCAAATCATCAATCGTTCAAGTGATGTTTTAGATTCAACTTACTTCGGTGTTTGGTGCGATCCAGATTTAGGTAATGCTGCAGATGACTTAGTTGGGTGTGATGTAGGTTTAGGTCTTGGTTATGTATACAATGGTGATCCAGATGATGAAGGCGGTTCAGGGTATGGATTAAATCCTCCTTCAGTTGGTATCGATTTCTTCCAGGGTCCTTTAGCTGATGCAAACGATGGAATTGATAATAATAAAGATGGTGTTATTGATGAGCCAGGCGAACAAATTATCATGTCTCGCTTCGTTTACTATGTAAACACGAATAGTGTTCCTAATGGTAACCCGAACACAACAGATGATTACTATGAGTACTTATCAGGAAGCTGGTTAGATGGATTGCCAATCACTTATGGTGGTGACGGACGTGGAGGTGGATCAGGAGCAACAGCTACACCATGTAACTATATGTTCCCTGATAATACAGACCCTAATTTCTCTACTCCATGGACAATGGTAACTGCTAACTTACAACCAGATGATATGCGCTGGTTACAATCTGCAGGTACATTTACATTACAACCAGGAGCAGTAAATTATATCACAACTGGTGTTATCTGGCAACGTACAACTGCTGGTGGTCCTTTGGCTTCTGTTTCATTATTGAAGTTAGCAGATCAAAAAGCACAGGCAATCTTTGATAACTGTTTCAAAATTCTAGATGGCCCTGATGCACCAGATTTAGCTATTCGTGAAGGTGACAGAAAATTAATTCTATCATTAGAAAATGTAGCAACCAAGAAAGTTGAATTATACAATGAGATTGATGCGGTAATTCCGAAAGCTGTTCAAAACTCAACTGGTTCTTTTGATACATTAACAGATGTTGAGCGTTCTTATACTTTCCAAGGTTATAAAATTTATCAGGTAGCTGACGAAACTGTTTCTGATGCTGATGTAAATGATATTGCAAAAGCTAAATTAATTGCTCAGGTTGACTTGAAAGATAATATTGGTCAAATCGTAAACTACGAATATGATAACAATATCTCTGCTTATGTTCCAACTGAAAAGGCAACTGTAGTGAATAATGGATTACAGCACTCATTTGAAATTACCAAAGATTTATTCTCTCAAAAGGATCTTGTTAATTACAAGCCTTATTACTTCTTAGTGGTTTCTTATGCTTACAATAACTACCGTCCATTTGATCCTACTAATGCAAACACTCAAAACAGACCATATGTTCAAGGAAGAAACAATATCGGAACATATAGTGGTATTCCTCACAAAACTGTAGTTAATAATGCAGGTGCTGTGATGAATGTTGCATACGGACAAGGTGTTCAGGTGAAGCGCATCGAAGGACAAGGTAATGGTGGAAACTTCCTTGAAATGACGCAGACTTCAGTTGACGAGATTTTCGCTGGTTCAACGAATAGTGTTCAAAATCCAGTTTACGAAGCTGGTAAGGGGCCAATCAATGTAAGTGTATACGATCCTTGGGCTGTTAAAGCTGGTTCATTCGAATTAGCATTTAGCGGTGTTAGCGATGCTGATTACTATTATTTGTATAACAATCCATCACAGTATGTTGGTATTAATGATATTACTGCAAATGCTAATACAGTAACAATTATCACTGCTGGCAATTCAGGAATTACGGCAGGAACATACATTACTTTAAATAATGTACAAGGAATTACATCAACTCCTTCTATCAATGGTTCTTTCGAAGTACAGTATGCAAATGCTGATACATTAAGAATTACAACTACTTCGTTTAGTGGTACATTATCAGCAGGTACAAATGCACAGTTACGTAGCTCATTAGCTCGTTCAACATTCAGCATTTCAAGTATTAATCAGCAATTATATGAGAAGAATAAAATCTCATTAAATATTTCCAAAATCAATGGACAAGAGCCAGGTAATTTTGGTGCAACTAATAACGGATTAATTGGCGGTACAATTACTTATAAAAACGCTAGCGACCAATGGTTAAGTGGAGTAAAAGATGTTGATGCAACTTCTATTTTAACATCAACGTCAAACTGGATTTTAAGTGGAACTCAAACAAATGTGGATTTATTAAATCCATCTCCAAGTTACTTCTTAGATTCTACTGAAGCATATGAATCAATTCTGTCTGGAACATGGGCTCCTTACTTATTAGCAAGTAATGCTAAAACAGTTGCAGCACCAAAGCCATCAAGAACTCCAGGAACTAGTAACTCATTAGACTTGCGTTCTTTCATTAAGTGGAGCTATATGTCGTCTGTAGATGTTGTAATTACCAATGACAAATCAAAATGGACTCGTGCTGTTGTTATGGAAATGGGTGAGGACACAATGCCTAATGTAGGTAATGCTAAAAAGTTCATGATGAGAAATCAACATTCAGTAGATAAGAATGGATTAGCTTGGGATGCACCAGGTGCTAATGTTTCAGATGCAACATTAACAGATACACTAGGTATGGGTTGGTTCCCTGGATATGCAATCAATGTAGAAACAGGTGAGCGTTTAAATATCGCTTTCGGTGAAAACTCTTCATTGGTAAATGAAAACGGGACTGATATGAAGTGGAATCCAACAGGAAATACTGGCAGAGATGCTAATGGCCGCTTAAGTTATGGCGGTATGCATTATGTCTATGTTTATGGTATCGATACCATTGCTAGTACTGCAGCAGCTCCAACAGTTGGTAAATATGATAATGGTGTTAAAGTAGATACTTTATTCAGAAGATTTAGTAATTCTTACACAGCAACATCATCTTCTCCAGCAGCACGAGCGGCGTTTAGAGCTATGACTTGGTGTACATTGCCAATTGTTAATGATGGATTTACATATGATGAAAACTCATCGTCTGATGTAAAAGTGAGTTTGCGTATTAAGAAAAACTACAAGCAATTTGTTTCAGAAGGGGCAACTGCTGTTAATGGTGGAAATCCTTATTACCAATTTACAATTCCTGGTTCATATGAATTAAGTTCTAATGTAACTGAAAAAGCTAAATCTGCTTTAGATTATATCAATGTAGTTCCTAATCCTTATTATGCTTACTCTACTTACGAGAAAACTAGAAAAGATCAATTAGATAATCGAGTTAGAATCACCAATTTGCCTTCTAAATGTACAGTATCGATTTATACATTAAACGGAACATTGGTAAGACAATTTAAGCGTGATGTTGCTTCTGATGTTTCTTCAGGTCAATTAGTATCTGAAGGTCGTGATGATAATTTAGCTACTACATTAGATTGGGATTTGAAAAACACTGCAGGTATTACTGTATCAAGTGGAATTTATATTATCCATGTAGATGCAGGTGCTTTGGGAGAAAAAGTAGTTAAGTGGTTTGGTGTAATGCGTCCAATTGATCTAGATTCATTCTAATACCTAACAACACAAAAAAGAAAAAAATAGATATGAAGAAAATTCTAATATATATTTCGATTGCAACAATGGCACTTTCTGCCATCAGTTCGCAAACTTTTGCCGGTAATGAAGACCGTGCTGGTCAGAGTGGTGCTCACGAGTTGCTGATAAACCCTTGGGCTAAAAACTCAGGATGGGGTGTTGCAGGACTTGCAAATGCAAGAGGTGTTGAATCTTTCGGATTGAACCCTGCTTGTGCGGCATATTCAAAAGGAACGGATATTACCTTCTCACATACAGATTGGTTAAAAGGTTCTGATATTAAAATTAATGCATTCGGTATTTCTCAAAAGGTTGGAGAAAGTGGTGCATTAGGTTTAACATTAGTATCGATGAGCTTTGGAGAAATCCAGCGATTAACCGAATCTCAACCTGATGGTGGTAACGGAACATATTCTCCTCAGTTCCTTAATATCGGATTAACATATGCAAAGGAGTTTAGTAATAGTATCAAAGGTGGTATTACTACTCACATTGTTTCTGAATCAATCAATGATGTTAAGGCGCAAGGAATCGCAATTGATGCAGGTATTCAGTATACAACAGGTAATAATGCAGACCATGATAATATTCGTTTTGGTATTGTATTAAGAAATGTTGGAACACCTATGAAGTATCAAGGTGAAGGCTTGTCTTATAGAAATGATAATGCAACGCAAAATATCAATGTGCTTCAAGAACAACGTACAGAGAATTTTGAATTGCCTGCTTTAGTTTCTATCGGAGCTGCTTATGATATCAAAGCTGGAACTGATTCTCGTATTACGCCATCAGTAGCTTTTACATCGAATTCTTTTATTCGTGACCAAATAGGATTAGGAGTTGAATACGGATTTAAAAACTCTTTATCAATTCGTGCTGGATATACAGTTGATAAAAAAGATAAAAATGCTTTAATCGATGAAGATATTACTGCATTGAAGGGTTTAAGTGGTGGATTGTCTTATGAAGTTCCACTTGGCAAATCTGGAAAACGATTCGGAGTTGATTACTCTTACCGTTCTACAAAAACTTTCGATGGAACGCATTCTATCGGAGCACATATTATATTATAATAAACAAAATAAATAATTGGAAGACCTTCTCGGAAGAGGAGGTCTTCCTTGCTTTAATGACAGCAGCGTAAAATTTTTTTAAAATTTAAAGACATGTCGAAAATTACTTATTTAACAGAGGAAGGATTAAAGAAATTACAAGATGATCTAACTCATCTTAAAACGATAGAACGTCCAAGTATTTCTCGTCAAATAGCAGAAGCACGTGATAAAGGCGATTTATCTGAAAATGCAGAATATGATGCTGCAAAAGATGCGCAAGGATTATTAGAGTTGAAGATTTCTAAGATGGAAGATTTATTAGCGAACTCTCGTCTTATTGATGAGTCTAAGCTGGACACTTCTAAGGTTTCTGTTTTGTGTAAAGTGCGAATTAAAAACACGGTTAACAAAGCTGAAATGACTTATATGTTAGTAGCAGAAAATGAAGCTGATTTAAAGTCAGGTAAAATTTCTGTTGGGTCTCCTATCGGTAAGGGATTGCTAGGCAAAAAAGTAGGTGAGATCGCTGAAATAACTACACCAGCTGGCAAGTTGAATTTTGAAGTTCTTGAAATCTCGTTAGGGTAATGGCGAGTATATTTTCAAAGATAGTTTCAGGAGAAATTCCATGTTATAAAATTGCTGAGAATGAAAATTTCTTGGCATTTTTAGATATTATGCCCCTTGCAATTGGACACACTTTGGTGATTCCCAAAAAAGAGGTTGATTATATCTTTGATATTAATAGTGATGAGTATGCTGACTTATGGAAGTTTGCACAGAAGGTAGCTAAAGCGGTTGGTTCCGCTATTCCTTGTAAGCGGGTAGGCATAGCCGTTATAGGATTAGAAGTGCCTCATGCTCACATACACTTGGTTCCGCTTAATAAGGTTGGTGATATTAATTTTGAGAGACGAAAATTGTCCCCTTCTAAGGAGGAAATGACCGCGGCTCACGTAGCAATACTTAATGCTTATTCGATTATTCCTTAACCCGTCCGGGGTTTTTATTAATATATGTTGACCATGAGGCTTTGCTTTTTTTTGCGGAAGCCTTTTTTGTCTTAATAATTGAAGTTGATGATTCTTGTTTAAAAATTTTTGTTTGAAAATAATGGCAAACGGCAACACCTAATGCATCAGTAGCATCCAAGTATTTAGGTGTTTCTTCAAATTTTAATATGGTTCTAAGCATGCTGGCAACTTGTTCTTTACTTGATGCGCCACTGCCTGTAA
>CANFIN010000047.1 GCA_947447155.1 Bacteroidota bacterium
AAGCTGCTGGATAACAGTCGCCGATTCAGTACCATTCAGACGTAAAATGAGGTCACCCCCTTGTATAGATCCTTTCAAATCCATAAACCGAATTAGTCGCTCGTTGATATAAACATTGTACATAACCACAGATTTAATGTAGCATTTTTGCTTCGTTTACTTAAAGTCCGTAGGTTTGCAACCTTATGCAAAATGATACTGCCTCAAAAGTAGCCGAATTCTTATTGCAAATTAAAGCAATTAAACTACAACCTGATGAACCCTTTGTTTGGGCATCTGGCTGGAATTCCCCAATTTATTGCGATAATCGCATCGCGCTTTCCTATCCGAGAGTAAGAACTTTTATTCGTCAAGAGTTAGTTAAACTCATAGAAGATAAATTTGGTCGCCCCGATATTATTGCAGGTGTTGCTACAGCAGCTATCGCTCAAGGTGCACTTGTTTCAGAAGCATTAGGACTACCATTCGTATATGTTCGCTCATCTGCAAAAGATCATGGCCGTCAGAATACAATTGAAGGTGAAGTAACAGCAGACCAAACGGCTGTTGTCATTGAAGACTTAGTTTCTACAGGTGGAAGCAGCTTAAAAGCAGTAGAAGAGTTAAAAAAGAATGGCGTTATTGTGAAAGGACTTGTTTCTATTTTTTCTTATGGATTTGATAACGCAACAGATAACTTTAAAAAAGCAGCTTGTCCATTCTATTCACTTTGTGATTATGAAACATTATTAAAACAAGCATTAGATACGGGATATATCAAAGTAGCAGATTTAGAATTGCTTCAAGAATGGAGAAAAGATCCTGCTAGCTGGAAAAAATAATTTATGACAAAAATTGAGAGTAATAATGTAATTATTAACAAATCCACAGCGGATGTTTTTATCTATCTGCAAAAAATGGAAAATATTGGCAATTTACTTCCTGAGCAGGTAGAAAACTTTACTTCTGATGAGCAGACTTGTCGCTTTGAAATAAAAGGAATGGGCCCTATGGGCTTAAAACTTGGACCGATTTCTACTGATTCGATTACTTACTTAAAAAATGAAAAAGCACCTTTTGATTTTTCGTTGATAGCAAACATAAAGGATAATGGTGCAAGTACTGCTCTACAATTAGTTTTTGAAGCAGACCTTAATCCCATTTTTAAAATGATGGCCGAAAAACCACTCCAGAATTTCGTGAATCATCTCGTAAAAAAGTTTGAATCAATCATGAACGCTTAACCATCATTCGCGCTTGCGGATGATAAACCTTTCTTGATTCTCCCTCATAAAAAACACTGGCACTGCCGTCGGAATTAACTCCTTCTAAACGTGCATTAACATTTTTTTCATCGATTAAAAATTCCGCTTGCTCTCGATGCTGATATAAGTGCTGATGATACATTTTACTAATCAAATCATATTGTCCTGCTTTGAAATAGTCTAGGTACTTTTTAATATGCTCTGCTAAAATCAAAACTTCCGTTTCATAGCTGTAATCTTCTCCAACTAACATCTTCAACGAAGTAGATGGTGTTTCAAAGTTATCATCTTGCCATACTTGATTAAGATTCAATCCTACACCTACAATACTTACCGATATCTTTTCTCCTTTGAGACTATTTTCAATCAGCAATCCTGCAATTTTCTTTTGATTTACCAATAGATCGTTAGGCCATTTGATTTTTGCATTCTCAATGCCTTTCGAATCTATATAACTTCTAACAGCAACAGCAATAAGCATATTAAACACAAACTGGTCGCGCACGAATGCGTTTTTGTGAAACACTACAAATGAACAATATATACCGTCACCCGCTCGGCTTACCCAAGCATTCCCTCTTTGACCTCTTCCAGCTGATTGTTCGCTACAATAAACCAATGCATCTTCACTTAATCCATCGCTAATCAAGCTATGAGCGAAAGTATTTGTAGAATCCACTAAAATCAGAGGAAATAAGCGCATAAGAAGAGATGATTTTTTTTATTTTTGTACGACAAATTTAATAAACCTGAATGGCAAAATCGGCGCGTGTTGTAAAAGCAGTAAAAACAAAATCAAAAGATTTACTAAGCGAAGCAATTATTTTAGGATTGCAAGAGAAGAAAGCAAAGAATATTGTTGTTTTAAACCTGAAGGGAATCAGTGGTGCCGCAGCAGATAAGTTTATTGTTTGTCATGGCGACTCATCAACACAGGTAGAAGGTTTATACCGTTCAGTTGACGAAACTGTAGAGAAAAAAACTGGAGAAAACCCTGATCACGTAGAAGGACGCCAACATGCCCATTGGATTTTATTAGACTATTTTAATGTTGTAGTACATATATTCCAAAATGACTACAGAGATTTCTATGGAATTGAAAGACTTTGGGCAGATGCCGATATTGAAGAAATAAAAGATTAACTTTAAAAGTTTTTAATTGTTAAAATACCTACCAGCCTTTTTCGATTTCGAAGAGGCAATTTGAAAGAAATAAAAAAATATGTCAGAACAAAAACCAAACGAGGAAAACAAAAGCAATACACCTCCTAATTTTCCTAATAAACCCAAAGGACCAAAATTCACTTTTAATTTTTACTGGCTTTATGTTGCACTTCTTGTTGTAATACTAGGTATCAGCATGTTTGATTTTGGAAATCATCCGCGTGAAATTTCCAGAAATAAATTTTACTCGTGGGTAAAAGCTGGTGATGTAGAAAAAATAAAAGTCATCAATAAAGAAGCGATTGATGTTTATATTAAGAAAGACTCTTTAGGTAAAGCCGAGTTTCAATCTGTATCTACAAAGCCACTTGGCAAAGGAACTAACGAAGGACCGCATTATACATTTACCATTGGTGATTTAGGAGCATTTGAAGAAGAGTTGAATCTTTATCAAAAGGATATTTCACAGGAAAGCAGAGTAAATGTATATTATGAAAACAATGTACATAGCATAGGTGATACGATTGCAACATGGATCTTCCCTATTTCAATTGTTATCCTAACAATCTACTTTATTCGTCGAATGAATTCTGGCGGCGCAGGTGGAAATCAAATTTTTAATATCGGAAAATCGAAAGCCACTTTATTTGATAAAGACCTGCAGGTAAAAGTTACGTTTAATGATGTTGCTGGATTAGAAGAAGCAAAAGTAGAAGTCATGGAGATTGTTGACTTCTTAAAAAATCCAAAAAAATACACACAGTTAGGAGGTAAAATTCCAAGAGGTGCTTTATTAGTTGGCCCTCCGGGAACAGGAAAAACTTTATTAGCAAAAGCAGTAGCTGGTGAAGCGCAAGTACCTTTCTTCTCTTTATCAGGATCTGATTTCGTTGAGATGTTTGTTGGTGTTGGTGCATCGCGTGTGCGTGATTTATTCCGCCAAGCAAAAGAAAAAGCACCAAGTATTATTTTCATTGATGAGATTGATGCAATTGGTCGTGCACGTGGTAAGCAACCTTCATTCAGTGCAAATGATGAGCGTGAGTCGACATTAAATCAATTGTTGACAGAGATGGATGGATTCGGAAGTAACTCAGGAGTAATCATCCTTGCTGCTACAAATCGTGCAGATATTTTAGATCGTGCATTACTTCGTCCGGGTCGTTTTGATCGTCAGATTTATGTTGAGCTTCCCGACTTAAACGGAAGAAAAGAAATTTTCAAAGTTCACTCTAAGCCATTGAAATTAGAGCAAGGCTTAGACTTAGATTTTCTTGCAAAACAAACTCCTGGTTTCTCAGGTGCTGATATTGCTAACCTATGTAACGA
The DNA here is from genome assembly GCA_947447155.1 of Bacteroidota bacterium. Taxonomy (GTDB): domain Bacteria; phylum Bacteroidota; class Bacteroidia; order AKYH767-A; family OLB10; genus CAINEC01. The sequence continues at coordinate 3,738 of CANFIN010000047.1, forward strand.
AGCTGCATTAATTGCTGCAAGAAAAAATAAATCATCGATTGGTCGCCAGGATTTTTTAGATGCGGTGGATAGAATTGTTGGTGGATTAGAAAAGAAAAATAAAATCATTTCTGCAGAAGAGAAAAAAGTAATTGCGTATCATGAATCTGGTCATGCAGCAGTAAGCTGGTTATTACAACATACAGCACCACTCGTAAAAGTAACTATTGTTCCAAGAGGGAATTCATTAGGAGCAGCATGGTATTTACCTGAAGAAAGACAGTTAACAACAACAGAACAAATTGTTGATGAAATGTGTGCAGCCTTAGGTGGACGTGCAGCAGAACAAGTAGCCTTCGGAAAAATATCTACAGGTGCATTAAGCGATTTAGAGAAAGTAACTAAACAAGCGTATGCTTCCGTTTCTATTTTTGGCTTGAACGACAAACTAGGCAATATATCTTATTACGATTCACAAGGAGGTAATGAATATACAATGACTAAGCCTTACAGTGAAAAGACTGCTGAGTTAATAGATCATGAAGTAAAGAAAATGATTGATGAAGCTTATGTTAAAACAGTTCAATTATTAACGGATAATAGAGCTGCGCTTGATAAATTAGCTATGACTTTATTAGACAAAGAAGTTATCTTCCGAGAAGATTTAGAAATTATTTTCGGAAAGCGTAAATGGGATAAAGAAGAACCAATAGCTGAACAAACTTCAGTAGTTGCACCTGCAATGTCTGACGATAATTCATCAGCTGATGAAAACAAAACTCCAATTGCTTAACCATCCAAATGCTAGATAGTACTACCAAAGAAAAGGTTTTAAAAAAAATACGCGCTTCGTTATTATCGAAGTCGCCTAATCCTTTTCCGCAGTTAGAAATTGATTCAAGTGTTTTTGTTTCTAGTTCTGAAGACCCTATAATTGAATTTCAAAATCAATTAACTGCTGTAGGTGGAAAGTTTTTTATTGTTGAAGACGAATTGGAATTTGCTGCAGAAATAGTTGAATTAGGTATGTTACACCTTTGGAAAAACATTGTCTGTATTGAAGAAGGTTTATCAAATTTGCTTTATGAATGCGACCTTCCACACTCCTGTTTAGTCGACGACATAAATAATATGAATGTAGCTATTACAGGTTGCGAATGTGCCATTGTAAGAAGCGGTTCAATTGTACTATCCTCAAAAAACCAAACCAGATCTGTTCCTGCTTATGCTCCTGTTCATATAGTTTTAGTAAAGGCATCACAGTTAGTAAACGATATGAAAGAAATGTTTGCCTATTTCAAAAGCAAAGGCAAGCTTCCATCAGCAATCAGCATTGTTACAGGTCCGAGCAAAACAGCAGATATTGGAGGCGTTACCGTTATGGGTGCGCATGGACCAAAACAGCTTTACGTGTTTTTAATCGATGACAGAAATCATGAATAATATCAATTGGGTAAAAATTTACTCTACTAATCAAATCCAACAGCCTGAAATTATCAAATCAATTTTCGAAGAGGCTGACATCCCTTGTACATCAATCGACAAAAAAGATTCAAGCTACATCTTTGGAGAAATAGAAATTTACGTGCCTGAAGAAAAACTAGCTGAAGCAATTTCACTATTAAAAGAACATCAAATTTCATGAGTAACTTCTGGCAACGATTATTATTTGGAACAATATTTATCGCTGTACTAATAGGCGCTATTCTATATGACGCTATTACTTTTCGTATTCTATTCTTATTAATTAGCATTTTTGCATTAGACGAGTTTTATAAAATCGTAAAGACCGATAAAAACGAACCCAATAAGACAGTAGGCAGAATAGTAGGAATATTAATTTATATACTTTTATCTGCAATTGCTTTTGGAACATTAACATTCAAATATTCAACATTAGTTATTGCTTTATTGCTCGTTATTCCTATCGCTGAATTATACCGTAATAAAGAGCAACCAATCATCAATATTACATTAACAACATTTGGAATATTTTATGCAATAATCCCTTTTGCATTGTTAAACTTTTTTGCAACCTTTAAAATTCATTACAATCCCGAAATAGTTTTAGGCTATTTTATCCTTCAATGGAGCAGCGATACATTTGCATATTTAGTTGGAATTACATTCGGCAAACGAAGATTGTTTGAACGAATCTCTCCAAAAAAATCATGGGAAGGACTTATTGGAGGTGGAGTCCTAACATTAATAGCAGGCTATATAACATCCGTTTATTTTCATTCATTAAGTACAAGCAACTGGATTATAATTGCTTTCATAATCGTTGTCACGGGCACACTTGGAGATCTAGTAGAAAGTCTGCTAAAGCGAACATATAACCTAAAAGATTCAGGTGATATTATACCTGGTCACGGTGGCATTTTAGATCGCTTTGATAGTTTGTTATTTGCGATACCGTTTATCTGGCTTTATCTTAATTTTATAAATTGAGTTTTTAATTAAATTAGTTTTCTTATTTTTATTTTATTTATGACAAGACAAACATTTCCATTATTCTGGAGAAGGTTTATTTATTCCTTCCCAATACAATTAATGGTAATGTATGCCAAGAAAAATAAATCGTTTCTTTTTTTCTGGATTTTACTTTTTGGAATAATAACAGAAAGTGTTGGTACTAAATACGGATTGCAATTTTTATTTCTAAATCCTGAGTATTTAGGTCGTGTGAGTTTTACATCTTTCTTTATTGTTGGAATGATGACTGGCCTTTTCATTGTTGCATTTAACATATCGGGATTTCTATTAAACAGTTTTCGATTTCCATTTCTTGCTACCTTATCAAGAACATTGTTAAAATTTTTTTTAAATAATTTCATTATCCCTACTTCATTCGTATTACTTTATTGCTACCGTATTTACGAATTCCAATCAGAAAATCAGTTGAAATCGTTAGCAGAAATTACAATCGATATTTCAGGATTATTAGTTGGAATAACTGTTATAATATTTTTATCACTTCGTTATTTTAATACAACTAATCATGATGTTCAAAAATTATTTGGTGTAAAGCATTCGGATAAAGATGACCAATTGCCAACAAGAGACTATACCAAAGTAGATAAGAAACTGAAAGACTCTTGGAGAGTAGAGACCTACTTAAGTTCTATTAATAAAGTTAAGTTGATCAGAGAATCAGGTCACTATCAGCCATATATGCTTCAAAGAGTTTTTCGCCAAAACCATTTAAATGCAGCAGTTTTCGAAATTATCTTGATTTTATTATTTCTTTCTCTCGGATTTTTTGGAGATAGTCCTAATTTAAAAATTCCAGCTGGCGCTTCTGTATTATTAACTATGACGATTTTATTAATGATGGCTGGTGTTATTCGGTATTGGTTAAAAGCATGGGCTACACCTGCAATGATTTTAATTTTATTAGTAATTAATTTCCTTTCGCGATTTGATTTCATTTCACCAAAAACTTATGCTTACGGAATTAACAACACAAAAAATTCAATTATCTATTCAGAAGAGAAATTAGATAATCAATATAATGAAGCAATACTTTCCAATGATATTATCCATACCGAAAAAATATTAAATAACTGGAAACAATATTGGAAAGCAAGAGGAGTAGATAAACCTAAATTAGTTGTATTAGAAGCTAGTGGTGGCGGACTACGATCTATGCTATTTACCTTTAAAAGCTTACAAGTAATCGACAGCGCCTTCAGCGGAAGCTTAATGAAACAAACTGCAATTATTTTTGGATCATCAGGGGGAATGCTAAGCGAAAGTTATTATCGGGAGTTATACTGGAAACAAAAAGGAAAATTAATGCAAGATAATTTTTCGGGCAAGCAACAACTTGTAGATTCGCTTGGAAACGATATGCTTAATTCAATTATTTTTAATGGTGTAGTTGCAGATCTGTTTCTTAATCCGACTCAAGTTAATGTAGATGGTGGTTTTTATGCAAAAGACCGAGCTTATGCATGGGAACGACAGTTTAACGAAAACACACAACACTTATTAGCACATCCAATTAGCGATTATATTTTACCTGAGCAATTAGCTTCAATTCCAATGCTGGTTGTATCACCAACAATACTTAATTCCGGTGGCGCATTACATATATCCGCGCAGCCAGTAAGCTACTTGCTTAATGCATCTGCATCAACAAAAGCTGAACTAAAACAACTTCCTAACGGTATCGAATTTACGCGTTTCTTTAAAAGTCAAAATTCGTACAACTTAAGAATGAGCTCTGCACTCAGAATGAATGCTGCATTCCCATATATAACACCAGCAACTACTCTTCCTTGCAATCCATCAATTGAAGTATTAGATGCTGGCTTACACGATAATTATGGAACACAAAATGCAATTCAATTTATCTATAGTTTTAAAAAATGGATCCAGGAAAACACTTCGGGTGTGGTGTTGCTGCAAATAAGAGATACTCCCAAGAAATTAAAAATTGAAAACAACTCAGCGGAAACCTTTTTTGAAAAAACCACTGCTCCAGTAAAAAATTTGAGTGATAATTTTTTAGTCATGCAAGATTATATTTCCGACAAACTAATTAGAAGCGTCAGCATGACACAAGATATTCCTTTTAAATATGTGCTTATCCAAATGCCTGAAACAAAAGAAAGAGTATCACTTAACTGGCACTTAACCGAGAAAGAGAAGTTTTTGTTGTTAAACGGTGTTTATTCTAAACAAAACAAAGAAGCACTTGAAAGATTGAAAGCTATACTTTCCACAAATCAATAAGCATTCAATTCGCAAAGCAACTGAACGAACCGTTCTTTTGGCAAGAAGTTTTTTTCTAATGCCGCTGACATAGGTACTGGTGTATCTAGCGCTCCAATACGAACTGGAGGTGCATCTAAGTAAGGGAAACACTTTTCGGCTATGCGTGCCGTTATCTCACCACCTATTCCACCTGTCTGCGTATCTTCATGCATCACAATCACCTTTCCCGTTTTCTTCACTGATTTAAGAACAGCTTCTTCATCCCAAGGCATTAGCGTACGTAAGTCAATGATCTCGGCATCAATTTCAGGATGTAATTGCAAAGCTTCAATTGCCCAATGTACCCCTAATCCGTAAGTGATTATTGATAAATCTTTGCCTTCTCTAACTGTTTTTGCCTTACCAATTTCGATTGTATAATAATCATCATACACATCTTCATTTATACTTCTATAAAGTGCTTTATGCTCGAAGTACATTACCGGATTCGGGTCTTCAATCGATGCCGCCAACAATCCTTTTGCATCCGAAGGAAATGCAGGATAAACTATTTTCAATCCAGGCACATGAAAAAACCAAGCCTCTGTAGATTGAGAGTGAAACGGACCAGCAGCTACACTCGCACCTGTTGGCATACGAACAACAACATCTGCATTTTGTCCCCAGCGATAATGCGTTTTAGCAAGGTTATTTACTATCTGATTAAATCCACAAGTAACGAAATCCGCAAATTGCATTTCTACAATTGATTTATAACCGTTAATAGAAAGTCCAAGACCCGTACCTACAATAGCCGATTCACACAAAGGTGTATTTCGCACTCTACCTTTTCCAAATTCCTCCACAAATCCTGCAGTTGCTTTAAATGCACCACCATACTCCGCAACATCTTGTCCCATAATTACGAGGTTTGAATGGCGCTGCATACCCTGGCGCATAGCATCGGTGATGGCATCTAAAAATCGCTTATCACTTTTTGCATGACTAACGGCAGGGATTACCGAACTTGTGGAAGGTGCAAACATGTCTGCCATTTCAGTATCGGTATCTACTTTTACCTCGGGTTCTGAAAAACTAATTTCTAATCCTGCTTCTATTTCTTCTTTAATACCTGCTCTCACCATCTCAACAAAATCCGCATCAATTATTTTCTCATCTAACAGATAATTTTCATAGTTCTTAATCGGATCTTTTCTACCCCATTCATCAAATAACTCTTGCGGAACATACTTCGTACCTGAAGCTTCTTCATGTCCGCGCATACGAAAAGTCATACACTCCAATAAAACAGGACGTGGGTTTTCACGCATAGAAACTGCTAATTCAGACACTGTTTTATATACTTCCAAAATATTATTGCCATCTACTTGCACGCCTTCTATTCCGTATCCAATTGCTTTATCAATAAATTGTTTGCAACGAAACTGTTCGCTGCTTGGAGTAGATAATCCATATCCGTTATTTTCAATAATAAAAATCACAGGCAGATTCCAAACAGCAGCCACATTAATACTCTCATGAAAATCACCCTCGCTTGTTGCGCCATCACCTGTAAATACTGCAGTCACTTTCTTATCGCCTCGAAGCAAATTTGCTAGCGCAACTCCATCTGCAACACCTAGCTGCGGACCAAGATGAGAAATCATTCCTACAATTTTATACTCTTGCGTACCCATGTGAAATGAACGATCTCTTCCTTTCGTAAATCCGGATGGTTTTCCAGTGAATTGAGAAAACAATCTATTTAATGGAATTCCACGAACTGTAAATATTCCGAGATTACGATGCATAGGAAGAATATACTCTTGCTTATCGAGTGCCATTGCAGTGCCAACAGAAATTGCTTCTTGACCGATACCACTAAACCATTTAGCCAATTTACTCTGACGTAAAAGCACCAGCATTTTTTCTTCTATCATGCGCGGCTTTAAAAGCGCCTTATACAAATCGATGAGTTGCTCATCAGAAAGATTAGTTCTATCAAATACTAACGGAGTCTCTGCAGTTATCATAGCTGTAAATTCTTTTACAAAAGTATTCTTTTTTCAGTGGCGAAAAACAATAAGTTTTACGAAATTTGCAGTCGCTTATGAATACACTTCAAAATATAATTGTGTTTGCGCTGGTGATTGTTGCAGTCTGTTACTTAATTCTTAAGATGACTAAGAAATCAAAGGGTGACACTTGCGGCGCTTGCGACAAGAAATAAAAAAGCCCTGAGTATAATCGTCAGGGCTAATCACTTTTAACTACGTTTTACTGGTTTTACCTTTTGACTAAGTAAGGCCAAATCTAAAACCTCCGTCATCGTATTTACATAATGGAATTTTAAATCCTTTGTATAATCTGTTTTTATCTCCAGAATATCCTTTTCATTATCTGCACTAAGAATAATTTCTTTTATGCCCGCACGCTTGGCAGCTAATATTTTTTCTTTTATTCCGCCAACAGGAAGCACTTTACCTCTTAAAGTAATCTCTCCAGTCATGGCCAACTTCGCTTTCACTTTTCGTTGAGAGAACAATGATGCTAACGATGTAAGCATTGTTATACCTGCTGAAGGACCATCCTTAGGAGTAGCTCCTTCAGGCACATGAACATGCACATCCCATTTATCAAATTCAGCAGGTTCAAGATTCAATTCTTCGGAATGTGCTTTTAAATATGCCATTGCAATCACCGCCGACTCTTTCATCACATCTCCTAAATTACCTGTTAAGGTTAGTTTCCCAGATCCTTTGCTCTTACTACTTTCAATAAACAAAATACTTCCACCGTTGGCATTCCATGCAAGACCTGTCACCACACCAGCAACATCATTCGATATTAATCGATCAGGCAAAAATCGTGGAGCACCTAAAGCTTTTGTGACAACATCTTCTGTTACTTTATTTGGCGCTTTTTCTTCCATAGCTACCATTTTTGCAACAGAACGAACAACACTAGCAATACATTTTTCCAAAGTCCGTACTCCACTTTCCCAAGTATATTGCTCAATTATCATTTTTAAGATGGATGGCGAAAATGAAAGTTGTCCATCTTTTAGACCATGCGCCTCTAATTGTTTTTTCACCAAGTGATTAATTGCAATATGCGTTTTCTCTTCGAGCGTATATCCTGTAATATCAATTATCTCCAATCGATCACGCAATGCTGGTTGGATACTACTTAATGAGTTGGCAGTAGCAATGAACAACACTTTCGATAAATCGTATTCAAGCTCAACATAATTATCGTAGAATGCTGTATTCTGTTCTGGGTCTAACACCTCTAACAATGCAGATGATGGATCACCATGAAAATCGTTGGTTAACTTATCAATCTCATCTAAAATAAAAACAGGATTCGACGACTTCGATTTTTTAATATTCTGAATGATACGACCAGGCATTGCACCGATGTAAGTCTTGCGATGTCCGCGTATTTCTGCTTCATCGCGTAAGCCACCTAGCGACATGCGCACATACTTACGGCCAAGCGCCTCCGCTATTGAACGACCGAGTGAAGTTTTACCAACACCTGGAGGTCCGACTAAACACATAATCGGCGACCTCATATCTTTCTTCAACTTGATTACTGCGAGATATTCGAGAATACGTGTCTTTACTTTCTCTAATCCAAAATGATCTTTATTTAAAATTTTCTGAGCACGCTTCAAGTCGTAATTATCATCTGTCATATCTTCCCAAGGAAGCTCTAAAAGCAAATCAAGATAATTCATCGTTACAGAATATTCGGCGGCTGCAGGATTGATCCTTCCTAAGCGATCCATTTCTTTATCAAAAACTTCTTGAACTTGTTTCCCCCACTTCTTACTCTTCGCGCGTTCGCGCATTTCTTCCATCTCCTTATCAGGAGTATTACCACCCAACTCTTCCTGAATCGTTTTTAATTGCTGATTCAAAAAGTATTCACGCTGTTGCTTATCTAAGTCTGTTTTTACTTTACTCTGAATTTGATTTTTTAACTCCAGCATTTGAAGCTCTTTCGTCAGATGCTCTAACACTTTTGTTGCGCGCTCTTTTAGATCATTCATCTCTAACAAGCTTTGCTTTTTATCTACATCCGCATTCATGTTGGATGAAATAAAATTGATAAGGAATGAAGGGCTTTCGATATTACGTAAAGCAAAGGATGCTTCTGTTGGAATGTTAGGTGATTGCTGAATGATTTGCATCGAGATATCTTTTAAAGAATCTACGATTGCGCTAAACTCTTGATCCTTTTCTACTTTAGTTGAATCAGAAAATGGTTCGACAACTGCTTTTAAATATGGATCATCTTGCACTAACTCTTTTACTCTAAAACGACGTTTACCCTGAATGATTACAGTAGTATTTCCATCAGGCATTCGAAGCATTCTTAAAATTTGTGCTACTGTTCCAATCGATTTTAAATCGTCTAACTTTGGATCCTCCACACTTACATCTTTTTGTGCAACTACACCGATAATTCGATCAGATGCATAAGCATCTTTTATCAGTTTGATGGATTTATCGCGACCAACAGTAATTGGAATTACAACTCCTGGAAATAAAACCGTATTTCTTAATGGTAATAATGAAAGTGATTCTGGAACCTTTTCATTATTCATCTGCTCTTCGTCTTCATTGGTGAGCAAAGGAATTAACTCTGGCTCATCATCATTTATACCTATGGCAGTTAAAGGCATACTATTGAAATTATTTTCTGAATACATAAACTAATTGTGACAAATTGACATTAAAACTTATATGATTACGCGATTTTTTTCGAGCGCGCGCCCTAGGCAATTGATATGCCAACGGAAATACTACTCTGAAATTGGATTAGCCTCTTTCAAAAAAACTTCCGACAATATATTACTATCTGCGGAAGTCATGTGAATCCCTCTTCGCTGCATTACAATTTTTGCTAAGGATGTGGCTTTCTCCAAAATAAACTTCTCTGAATCTGCTGTTGCACCCCATGTAAAAGAAGGAACAAATTTATCAGGGAACCCAGCACCAAAAATATTAGCTGACACCCCAACAACAGTTCCTGTATTAAACATCGTATTGATACCACACTTAGAATGATCCCCCATCATTAAACCACAGAAGAGCAAACCTGTATCAATCATTTTTCCTTCTTTAAAACTCCACGCTTTCACATTCGAATAATTGTTTTTCAGATTGGAAGTATTCGTATCCGCGCCAAGGTTACACCATTCACCTATTACGCTATTGCCTAAAAAACCATCGTGTGCTTTATTAGAATTTGCAATAAACACAGAATTACTAACCTCTCCTCCTACTTTACAACCTGGTCCGATGGTAGTAGCTCCATAAATTTTGGCTCCCATTTTTAGAACTGCGCTATCATTTAATGCGAATGGCCCGCGAATCATACAACCTTCCATAACCTCCGTATTTTTACCTATGTAAACCGGACCCGTAGTTGCATTTATAATTGAACATTCAACCTTAGCCCCTTCTTCTAGAAAAATATTTTGTGAGCCCATTACTTGGTTTGTTGGTGACAACAATTGACTTTTCCTTCCTTTGGTTAAAAGTTCAAAATCATTATTTATCTCTCGTTCATTTTTCGCAAAAACTTCCCAAGGATATTTCAGAAAATCAACCTCTCCATCATAATTCACGAACTCAACAGAAGAATAATTAGTGATATTGAAATTATCAGAACGAACAGCAATAAATTTATCACCCGAAATTAAACCTTTGCCTATTCCAAGTTTTTTAATTGAAGAAAGTAATTCAAAATTTGGGAAAAGAGCTCCGTTAATAAAATAACTATCATGCGAATTAATACAAGTAAACTTTTCTTTTAGATATTCTCTTGTAAGATATGAAACACGGATATCTTCAGTTGAAAACAGCCTTTCCCACTTTTCTTTAATTGTTAAAATCCCCACTCTCATTTCACATACAGGTCGAGTATAGGTAAAAGGCAGAAGATTATCTGCATATTGATCATCAAAAAGTATAATATTCATAAATCGGTAGTTATGTCACGAAAATAATAACCAATGATGTATTATCCTCAATTATCTCGAATAATTTTTCTTTTATTGTTAACCATATCAAATTACTGTTGATAGTTTAGCATTTGAAATAACAAATCTATTTGTTATTCATTTAATTTTATACGCAACAATTAATCACAATTACTAGAAGATGGAATTTATCAGCAAAGAGCTTTTAAGTTATTGCGAGGCACATACAACCCATGAAGATGCCGTTTTAAAAGAGCTAAACCGAGAAACGTACGCAAAAGTTTTATCTCCACGAATGCTTTCTGGACATTTACAAGGTCAATTTTTGGAGCTAATTAGTGCGATGATTCAACCCGAAAAAATATTAGAAATCGGAACCTTCACTGGCTATTCAGCAATATGTCTTGCCCGAGGACTAAAACCAAATGGCAAACTCATTACCATCGATGTTAATGACGAGTTAAAAACAATAGTAGAACAATATTTAGCGAAAGCAAATGTTTTACATTCGTGCGAAATACTGACGGGAGATGCTGAAAAAATAATTCCTACTTTAAATGAAAAATTTGATCTTGTTTTTATTGATGCTAATAAAGAAGCCTATTCAAGATATTACGATTTAATCATTGACAAGATAAATATCGGAGGATATATTTTAGCTGACAATGTTTTATGGAGTGGCAATGTAATCAAACAAGAAAAAGATTGGGATAGAGAAACCAAATATTTAGTAGAATTTAATGAAAAAGTGAATTCCGACAACAGAACAAGCAAAGTGCTTTTACCTATTAGAGACGGAATATATCTAATCAAAAAAATTAGAGAATAATAACAAGAAAAAACCATAATTATCAACTAAATAAAAACATTATCACTAATTTTAAAAAATATATATTATGAAAAAACAATTTTTATTAATTAGCTTCTTGCTATTTATAGGCATCGCTACTACTGCATCAGCTCAAGAAATGAAGCGTAAAGAAATGACGCCAGAAGACAGAGCTACTAAAAGAGCAATTATGCTAAAAGAGAAGTTAAACTTAAACGACAAGCAAGTAAAATCATTGGAAGTTTTATTTGTTAATCAAGAAAAGGAAATGGAATCTATTAAAGAGCAAATGCGCAAACAGAGAGAAAATTACGAGAAAGAATTAAG
>CANFIN010000048.1 GCA_947447155.1 Bacteroidota bacterium
TGGACCTTGAACAGTTACTCCGATATACTCTGCTTGCTTTGGAGATAGGGTATCAATTTCTACTCCAATCTTAGCTAAGTGTAGACGAGCAACTTTCTCATCTAAACTCTTAGGCAAAGTGTAAACTTGGTTTTCATAATTCTTATGATTTGCCCAAAGTTCTAACTGCGCTAATGTTTGATTTGTAAATGAAGCCGACATTACGAATGAAGGATGTCCCATTGCACAACCTAAGTTCACTAAACGACCTTCTGCTAATACAATAATATCTTTTCCGTCGATTGTATACTTATCAACTTGAGGTTTGATGTTTTCTAATGTCTGACCATAATTTGCATTTAACCAAGCCATGTCGATTTCATTATCGAAGTGACCTATATTACAAACTACTGCATTATGCTTCATTGATTTGAAATGCTCTTCAGTAATGATGTTGTAGTTACCAGTTGCAGTTACCACGATATCTGCTTCTTTAATCGCATCAGCCATTTTCTTTACTTCATAACCTTCCATTGCCGCCTGTAATGCACAAATCGGATCAATTTCAGTTACGATAACACGTACTTTAGAATCACGAAGTGAATCTGCAGAACCTTTACCTACATCACCGAATCCAGCAACAACAGCTACTTTACCAGCCATCATTAAATCAGTAGCACGACGAATTGCATCTACTAATGACTCACGACAACCGTATTTATTATCAAATTTTGATTTAGTAACTGAATCGTTGATATTGATAGCAGGGATTGGTAATGTACCATTCTTAACACGCTCATGTAAACGTAAAACCCCAGTAGTTGTCTCTTCTGATAATCCACGGATATTAGAAATCAATTCAGGGAATTTATCGAAAACCATGTTTGTTAAATCACCACCATCATCTAAAATCATATTTAATGGCTGACGATCTTCTCCGAAGAATAACGTTTGCTCTATACACCAGTCGAACTCTTCTGCATTCATACCTTTCCAAGCATAAACAGAGATACCTGCAGCAGCAATAGCAGCAGCAGCGTGATCTTGAGTAGAGAAAATGTTACAAGATGACCAAGTAACTTCAGCACCTAATTCAACCAATGTTTCAATTAAAACTGCAGTTTGAATAGTCATGTGTAAACATCCTGCAACACGAGCTCCTTTTAATGGTTTTGAAGGACCAAATTCAGCTCTCAAAGACATTAGACCTGGCATTTCTGCTTCAGCTAGTCTGATTTCTTTTCTTCCCCATTCTGCAAGGGAAATGTCTTTCACTTTATAATTCACGAATTTTTCTGTTTGAGTGTTTATCATTTTATTGAAATTTTATGCAAATTTAGTTATTCATTATGACTCCTGCAATGTTATCTTTGCCAATTACTACGAAATGGCATTAATCTACCATAATTCCGGGTCCTTAGGAGAACACATCGCTGTTTGGAGCATTTCCGAAACACATGATGAGCTTGTTTTGTTTTTAAACAATGCATTTTTTTTAAAAGAAATTCAAAACCTCGAATTAAAGTCGCCGATAAGAGTTAACCAAAAGATATCGGCAGGCATTTTATTACAACATATTCTTCAGGATAATATCGAACTTTATTATGATGAATTGGGGAAGCCTCATTTGAAAAACCATTCAGGGCATATGTCCATTTCGAATACCAAAGAATTTGTTGCTGTTATATATCACCCACAAAAAGCAGTGGGCATCGACATTGAAATCCCCTCTGAAAGAATCCTAAAAATAGCACCTAAGTTTATCAATGAGCAAGAGCAAAAATGGATAGATGAAAGTCCAATTGAATCCTATCAAAACTATTTTACCATTTGGTGTATAAAGGAGTCTGTTTTCAAACTTATTGGCGGGGGTGGTATCGACTTTAAAGAACATATCCTTGTTAATGAGCCCAAGGGGAACAGTGGACAAGTTCAGTTTATAAAAGAGAATCAAGAGGCGACTTTTCATTATCAACTTATAACTATTGATGATATACTCGTTTCGTTTATCGTTGGAAACTGATAATATTTTCTCTTAATTTGCAAACATGATTTATCAGAAAATTCAGGAGGCCGCTTTTGATGATCGCCGACTTCTTTCCGTACTCATAGACCCCGACAAATCGGGAGAAAAACACTTGGATAAAATCTGTGCTTACAGTAACGAAGCTAATGTCGATTACTTTTTTGTGGGCGGAAGCTTAATTACATCGGGCGATTTACAACGGACTGTTCTTGGAATAAAAAAACGCTCTTCCATTCCATTGGTACTATTCCCGGGCAATCATCAGCAAATTAGTGAACACGCTGATGCTATTTTATTGCTCTCACTTATCTCAGGAAGAAATCCTGATTTATTAATTGGCCAACATGTAACAGCTGCACAACGATTAAAGACATCAGAATTAGAAATTATCCCTACAGGATATTTATTAATTGATGGTGGCACTATGACGACTGTTCAATATGTGAGTGGTACCGCTCCTATTCCAATTGATAAAGTTGAAATTGCTGCATATACCGCTTTAGCTGGTGAGCAACTCGGAATGAAATTAATCTTTGCTGAAGCAGGTTCAGGTGCTAAACATCATGTACCAGTTGATGTAATCAAGGCAATCAAGAAAGAAGTTAATATACCATTGATTGTAGGCGGAGGCATTCGCAAACCAGAGAGCGCAGCTGCAGTATATAGAGCGGGTGCTAATATGGTTGTGGTTGGAAACTGCTTTGAAAAAGACCCTGAATTAATTCAGGATATTGCTGCTGCACGATTTAATTTCAACGATGCTGTTTAAAAATGGACGCACTTGAAATTGTTGGATTTATTTCAGGATTTGCAGGTGTTTTCTTGACAGTTAAAAAGAACAAATTGTGTTTCCCTATTGGGATTATAAATGTTATTATTTCCTGCTTTTTATTTTATGATAGTCGTTTATATGCCGACTCACTCCAGCAGTTAGTTTATATTCCACTTTTGATTGTTGGATGGTTAAATTGGAATAAAAATACGAGTGATGAATTTATCGTTGAACAGCTCAACAAAAAAGAAATTGCACTTTACATTTCACTGTTTTTATCCTCCGGATTTTTACTAGGCTATATTTTAAAAACATTTTCGAATGCGAGTTTTCCATGGATTGATTCGATGGCTACAACAGCATCTTTCCTAGCGCAATATTTAATAGCTAAAAAGAAAATCGAAAACTGGATTATCTGGATTATAGTAAACATCGTTTACATTGTAATTTATATTCAAAAAGACCTTGATTTATATGCAACGCTTTACTTGATTTATCTGCTACTTGCCATTCAAGGATATCGCATATGGCTCAAAAATTTTACTAATCAAACAGTATGATTAAAATAGCCCTAATTGGTCCTGAGAGTTCTGGCAAAACTACGCTTGCTGGCATGCTTAAAGCGCATTACGATGGATTTATTGTCAATGAATTTGCGCGAGAATATTTGAACGATAAAAATTCTTACGAAGAAGAGGACTTACTAGAAATCGCAAAAGGCCAGGCCAATTTTGAAGATGAAGGAATTAATTCTGATAAAAACATTGTTCTATTTGACACCAACTTTCTTGTGCTAAAAGTATGGAGCGATTTAAAATATAATCGATGTCATAAGTTTATTGAAGAGGAGTTATCAAATCGTAAATACGACTTAACCTTGTTATTACTCCCGAATATCCCTTGGCAATACGACCCTATGCGTGAAAGTCCTTCCATTGAAGACCGAATGAATATTTTCAATGAATATAAAAAGCATTTGGAGTTATTAAATCACCCATATCAAGTCATTCGCAATATTGGATATGGAAGAACACAAGAATCGATCTATCACATCGACCAATTGACTGCTTCTCAAAATCGTTTATAATTTGTATTTTTGCACCTCTTAAATAAGACTATGAAAATCTGTAATAATATCCTTGAAACGATTGGCAATACACCAATGGTACGTTTAAATAAAATTATTGGCGATACTCCAGCTACTGTTTTAGCGAAAGTAGAAACATTTAATCCTGGCAACTCCATCAAAGATCGCATGGCGTTAAAAATGATTGAAGATGCTGAGAAAGCGGGCTTGCTTAAGCCAGGTGGAACCATCATTGAAGGAACATCAGGAAATACAGGAATGGGATTAGCGATTGCTTCTATCATAAAAGGCTACAAATGTATTTTCACAACAACCGATAAACAATCGAAAGAGAAAGTTGATGCCTTACGTGCATTTGGTGCAGAAGTAATTGTTTGTCCAACGAACGTTGAACCAGAAGATCCTAATTCTTATTATTCAGTTGCTAAACGTTTGAATAAAGAAATCGAAAATTCTTTTTATCCGAATCAATACGACAATTTATCTAACCGCACTGCTCACTATGAGCAAACAGGCCCTGAAATCTGGGAGCAGACAGAAGGAAAAATCACGCACTTAGTTGTTGGCTCTGGTACAGGTGGAACTATAACGGGTACGGGTATGTACTTGAAAGAAAAAAATCCGAATATTAAAATATGGGGTATCGATACTTACGGTTCTGCTTTGAAGAAATACCATGAAACAGGAGTTATCGATCAGAATGAAATTCACTCGTATGTAACTGAAGGAATCGGTGAAGATTTTATTCCTGAGAACTACGATTTCAGCATCATTGATCATTTTGAAAAAGTAACCGATAAAGATGCAGCTATATATACACGTGATATTTGCTTACAAGAAGGTATCTGGGTTGGAAACTCTGCAGGTGCTGCTGTTGCAGGATTAGTACAGTTGAAAGATCAACTTACGAAAGATGATGTTGTAGTAATTATTTTCCATGACCATGGATCTCGTTACATCGGTAAGATGTTTAATCCGGAGTGGATGAGAAAGATGGGGTACAGTGAATAATTTGACAATTTGAGAATTTGAAGATTTGGCAATTTGAAGATTGTTTATCTAGGCTTTGGTTGCTGAGGTATTTTATTTTCAAATCAGCACATTTTCAAATTTTCAAATTAATTTAGGCGTGCTTGAAAAGCTTTGCTACGCATGCATTGTTTAGGCAATATGATAGATTTTAATGATTACTGATCAGCTCGGAAGGAAAATAAACTTGAGTATGCCAGCGAAAAGAATCGTTTCGTTGGTGCCTTCTCAAACGGAATTACTTTTTGATTTAGGTCTTAATGAGGAAGTAGTAGGCATCACTAAGTTTTGTATTCATCCTGAACATTGGTTAAAAGAAAAAACAATTGTTGGCGGCACTAAGAATTTTCATCTTGATAGAATCAAAGCACTACAGCCTGATTTAATCATTGCTAATAAAGAAGAAAATACGAAAGAACTTATTGAGGAATTAGCTATTGATTTTGCTATATACATTAGTGATGTAAATAATATTGAAGATGCTTTACGAATGATTTCCGATGTGGGGATTTTAGTTGGGAAAGAAGAAAAATCTTCACAAGTCATATCAGAAATCGAACAAGCAAGAATGGATTTATCCAATCAAATAAAAACACCTAAATCCTGTTATTATTTTATCTGGAAAGACCCATGGCTTATAGTTGGTGGCGATACATTCATCAATGCTATGCTAGAAGAAGCGGGCTTTAAATCTTTATCAAAACACCAGCTGCGTTATCCTGAATTAGATATCAATAATGTTTCTGCTTTGCCCGACTATTTACTTCTATCAAGTGAGCCCTACCCTTTCAAACAAACGGATGCCGATTTCCTGCAAACCAAATTTCCAGCATCAAAAATCTTATTCGTAGATGGCACCTATTTCTCTTGGTATGGTTCGAGATTATCAAATGCATTTCGCTATATTTCTGACTTAACTATTGAATAAGGCAGTATTTAATTGATTACTTACCTTTGCAACTCAATTACATCGATTTGAAAAAGGTTCTCATTTGCTTTATTTCGCTGATGCTCTCATTATCGCATCAAGGCTATTCCCAAAAAGTGGGATTAGTATTGAGTGGTGGTGGCGCACGCGGGTTTGCGCAAATTGGAGTTTTAAGAGCATTAGAAGAAAATAAAATTCCTATTGATTATATAACCGGTGTCTCGTCTGGTGCTTTAATTGGTTGTTATTATGCAACCGGTACATCACCCTCTCAACTTGAGCGATTAGTTACACAAAAAATATTTGCAAAGCGAGCTGAAGGACAATTTGACGAAGACAATCTTTATTCTTTTTTAAAGAACCCAGTCGATGCTAGCTGGGTTGAAATAAAACTTTTTAGTGATTCAGTTTTCAGGACTCAGCTACCGAGCAATGTTGTTAATGCCGCAGAAATTGATTTTGCTTTGATGGAAAATTTAGCCATCCCTATATCTCGTGCAGGGAACAATTTTGATAGTCTAATTGTCCCATTCCGTTGCGTGGCATCTGATATCACTGCAAAAAGCACAATAGTTTATAAGCAAGGCGACCTATCTTTTGCGGTACGTGCGTCAATGTCGTTTCCATTTTATTACGCACCACTACTCGAAAATAACCATATTATCTACGACGGAGGTATTTATAACAATTTCCCAGCAGATGTTTTGCAATCAGAATTCAATCCTGACGTGATTATAGGAGTAAACACTGCAGATACAATTGATAGTCCGAGCGAAGTCAACTTTTTAAGTCAATTAAAATCGATGATTCAACGCTCAACGAATTACTCGATGAATCGAGAGCAAGATATTATCATCACACCTAACGTTTCTGGTATCGATTTGTTTTCGTTTGAAGACATAAGATCAGCGATTGATAGCGGCTATGCAATGGGGTTACGTATGATCCCATTAATCAAATCAAAAATTGGAAATAGAGAAGCAGACACTTTACTATTGGCAGAAAAAAGAAAAAAATTTAGTTTTTCTTATCAGGATTTATTAATTGACTCAATTGTAGTAACTGGTGTAAACACAAAACAAGCAGACTATATTATTAAAACAATAAACCCCAAAGGAAAATCAATATCCGCAGAAAAATTAAAAGCTAAATGGTTCCGTTTAGTAGCAGATGAAAATCAACGCTACTTATTTCCAAGTTTGAAATATAATACGCAAACGGGTAATTTTATTTTATGTGTAGATGTTCGTAAAAACAAAGGCGTTTCTTTAAACTTTGGAGGAAACATTTCATCCAGGCCAATTAACACCGGATTTATTTCGATACAAAGAAATTACTGGGACAAATACAGTATCAAAACATTTGGAAGCATTTATTTTGGCAAGCTATATAGCAGCGGACATATTCGCAGTCGACTAGATGTACCAGGCAAGATTCCATTTTACATTGAACCATCTGTCACATTAAACCAATGGGATTTTTACAAGAGCAGCAGCGCATTTTTCGAAGATGTAAAACCATCTTATCTTATTCAATACGATCAATCATATCAAATAAAAATGGGCACTCCACTAACTAATAAATTAAAGCTTGAAGGTGGAGCAAATACATTCGAAACAAAAGACAAATATTATTTAACAAGAGATTTTACGCAGACTGATACAAGTGATTTAACTGAGTTCCGGGGAAGCAGCTTCTTTTTAGACTTAGAGCAGAACACATTGAATAGAAAAATGTATGCTACAACAGGCTCAGGACTATTTGCCAGATTACGATATATCAGAGGAGATGAAAAAACCTTTCCTGGTTCAACGGGAATACTTCGTGACACCACCACTTATTATCATGAATGGTTTCAGTTGAATGTAAAATATGAAACTTACTTTAACAGCTTAAGAAGATTTAAATGGGGTGTTTTTGGTGAATTAATGTTGAGTGGTCAACCATTCTTTTCCAACTACCAGGCAACGGTTCTAGCCGCACCTAGCTTCTCTCCTATCGCAGATATGCAAACGCAGTTTCAAGAAACTTACAGAGCGCATAACTATCTTGGATTGGGTATTAAAGATATCATTAGCATTAATGATAATTTCGATATCCGGTTAGAGGGATATGTATTTCAACCATTCAGAGAAATTCTGCAGGAGGAAAATTTTAAAGCCAGATATGGAGATAATTTTAGTAAGCGCTATTTTGTAGCAACGTTTAACACTGTTTATAAAAGTCCAATTGGACCAGTTAGTTTAGCACTCAACTACTACGATAAACGAGAGAATCCATTTGGAATTATTTTCCATATCGGATATATCATCTTTAACAGAAAAGCGATTTACTAAATTTATTCTACTTCTTTATTTCGCTCTTTACTGCGGAAATAAATAGTGATAGGCACTCCGCTAAAATCAAAGTTTTCACGCATTTTATTTTCGATAAATCGTTTGTACGATTCATTGATGTACTGCGGCAGATTGCAGAAGAACACAAATGTTGGTGCTTGTCCTGGCAATTGAGTAATGTACTTAATACTAATCGACTTTCCTTTTGTTGAAGGAGGCGGAAAGTTATGTACGTAAGGCAACAACACTTTATTTAATTTTGAAGTTGCTACTTTGGATGTTTTATTTTTGAAAACCTGTAAAGCTGTTTCGAGTGCTTTAAATACGCGTTGCTTATTAATTACAGATGTAAAAATGATGGGAACATCTTCAAACGGACTTAACTTATCCTTGATTTTCTGTTCATAATCACGCATGGTATTCGTTTCCTTTTCTACAAGATCCCATTTGTTTATTAGAATAACAACCCCTTTACGATTACGTTCACAAAGACGAAAAATATTCATATCCTGAACATTTAATCCTTGTGTAGCATCTAGCATAACTAAGCAAACATCGGCTTCTTCAATGGCTCTAACGGAACGCATTACCGAATAAAATTCAATGTCTTCTTTTACTACTTTCTTTTTTCTTAAACCTGCAGTATCAATCAATAAAAAATCAAAACCGAAACTCTGATAGCGCGTGTATAATGTATCGCGTGTAGTACCAGCTATTGGAGTAACAATCGCACGCTCTACTCCGATTAATGTATTCAACAAAGATGACTTTCCAACATTCGGCTGACCAATAATTGCGATACGCGGCAATTCCGGATCAATTACATCTTCCGGATCGAACACGGCCACCATATCATCCAACAATTCACCAGTACCGCTTCCAGTCATCGCTGAAATAGGATAAACATCACCCATTCCTAATGCATAGAATTCACCTACCTCATTTATACGTTTTGAATTATCTACTTTATTGGTAACCAGAAAAATTTTCTTATTACAGCGACGAAGCATATTCGCCACTTCTTTATCCATATCAGTTAATCCATCAGCAACATCCACCACAAACAATATCACATTTGCCTCATCGATGGCTAATGCTACCTGCTTACGAATTTCACCTTCAAAAACATCATCTGATCCAATAATGTATCCACCAGTATCAATAACAGAAAAAGTTCTTCCTATCCAATCTGCCTTACCGTAATGTCGATCGCGCGTAACGCCTGATGTTTCATCAACAATTGCTTTACGTGACTCAGTAAGTCGGTTAAACAATGTCGACTTACCCACATTCGGGCGACCAACAATCGCAACAATATTTGCCATATTCTAAAATTATATTTCGTAGCCGAATCGCTTCAGCATATTATCATTATCTCTCCAATCATCAGCCACTTTCACCGTAAGTTCAATAAAGACTTGTTTTTCTAAAACTGTCTCTAATTTTTTACGCGACTCCATTCCTAATTTCTTAATTGCCTTACCTTGGTGTCCAATTAGAATTGCTTTTTGCGTTTCGCGAGCACAATAGATCACTACCAATATTCGATCAATTGTTTCATCTTCTTTGTAGGATGTTACCACCACCTCAACCGAATATGGAATCTCCTGTTGGTATAAACTTAAAATACGTTCGCGAACTATTTCAGCTGTAAAAAATCGCATATTACGATCACTCACTGCTTCATCTTTATCAAAATAGGCAGGACCTTCGGGAATATCTTTCAATAACTCTGTGACAATATTATCGACTGAGAAATTATGTAAAGCAGAAATAGGCAAAATAACTTTAGGCTTTAATGTCTCTTTCCAAAACTCAACGGCCTCTTCCACTACGTTTTGTTCAGCTGTATCAATTTTATTAATGATCACATAAAGCGGAACAGAAAGCACCGAAAGTTTTACTTTTAGATCTTCATCAATTTTTCGGTCATTCACTTCCGTTACATACACCACTACATCAGCATCAGTAAACGTTTCTTCCACCGCTGCCAGCATTTTATAATGCAATTTATAAGCAGGCTTCATGATACCAGGAGTATCCGAAAATACAATCTGATAGTGCTCATCGTTCAAAATGCCTTTGATGCGATGACGGGTGGTTTGTGCCTTTGGGTTTACCATCGACAATTCCTGACCAAGTAACGCATTCATTAGCGTACTTTTACCAACATTGGGCTTCCCAACAATATTTACAAAACCTGATTGATGCATTTGATTGCAAAGATACCGATTTTATCCGTACAGAATAGAGAATGACCTTCTTAAAAGAGATTGACTAATCCGAAATGAATTTTAGCTGCCTTAAATGACAAGGCCTGATCTTGCAGACTTCCAACGGCATAGGTAAAAGAAAATATTCCCGCTTTTGTTTCGAAATTTATGCCAGCCCCCAAACCATAAGGCTTATCATAAAAAGATGACAACCTGGATTTATCTTCGTAATAAGCCTGATTAAAGAATAAGAACATAAATGAATTTTGTTCCAGAATAAAACGATATTCTAGTTTAGCCATAACATAAGAAGAGGCAGAAAAGCTAGTTTCATTAAAGCCTCTTAACGATTTAAGCCCTCCAAAGCGAATCAGCTCATTCGAAAAATATCTTTCACCTTGGATCATAGATGCAACTGCGCCTACATTAATAACACTTAAGTTACTTAGCGGGAAATAACAATCTGCATTTGCATCAAACCGATATTGATTCGTTCTTAGTTTTAAAGAGTCGTACCATACATCAGGAAAATTTACATTTTTTTTAATTGTACGCTGACCAGCTGTTCCAGTAAAGTTAACATCGTAACCATGATGCGGATTAAATCGATAATCCAAATTTTGCCATTGTATACCTAAGCCATAATTCAGCGATTGCATATCTGATACATCAGGCAGCGCAGTTTGATTTTTAAATGCATCAACAGATATTAAGTTGTTTGTCTTTTTACCAGCAAAAACCTTTATTGCATTATTACCATTCACTAAATATTGAACTCCGATTTGGCGATTCACTTCAAACCAAAGCGTATCTTTTTTGAAGACAGAAAAATCAGCTTCGATACCAAAAGGCAAATCAAAAATATAAGGATAATTAAATTTTATTTTCAAATCCTGTGTTCGTGGCTGAGGATTATTCCAATTAAAATCAATTAGCTCTGCTCGTCCGAAAACATTAAGCAATTTTACTTTAACATCTCCCGTCAGATACACCTTACCTTTATTTACATTATCTGATTGAAATCCGATTACTCCATTGAGCATACTTGCTTTTTTATTTTGCAAATAAAAAACAGGATGAAATGAATTCTCATTATACTCTAATTCAAAAGGCCTTACTTCGGAAATGAATGGAAGTTCTTTTAAGCGAAAAGTCCACTTGCTGATTTTATTTTCATTAAATAATTCATCTTTTTGAATATCCAGATAATTTAAAAAATACCGTTGATTCAACCTTACATTACCTTTAATCAGAACTCCATCAAGATGGAATGCATTCCCTCTGTTAAAATTTAAATCGGCTTTAAAAATAGTAGAGTCATTATCAAAATGAATATTTTCCAACTTCGCTAACGCAAAGGGATATCCGTTATTACAACCCCATTTCACCAATGCCGACATCATCTTATTAAAATACGCAGGATTAAAACTTTCCTTTCTTGGATGATATCCAAGATCATTTAAAATTGCCTGATCATTACTTGAAATATTGATAAATGCAAATGAAAATTTTAGCCCTAATGTCCAATAAACTGAAATTTCACTTGTCGAATATTTAACACTATCAAAAGTTGTTGCTAAATATCCTTTCGATCTTAGTTTTGATTCTATATTTCGAAGAGATGAAATTAATGCAAGAGAATCTAAATTCGATTTGTTTATTTTCTTCTCATAGCCTGAGAGAAGTTGCGTATCATTAAGATTATTCGAATAAAATTTTATCGGAATACCTGGGCTTGCATTAGCAGAAACAGAATTAACCGTACTCGAAAATATGAATACAAAAATCAAAACACAAACTACTAGTCTACGATTTTTCATTATCTATAAACGCCAATCGATGGGTTGAATATTATTTTTTAAGAGATACTCATTTGCTTGTGAGAAATGAGCACAACCACTAAATCCAGATCTAGCCAGTGGAGATGGATGAGCGGCTTCAAGAACTAAGTGCTTGGTTCGATCAACGCATATTGCCTTTTGTTTTGCATAGTTTCCCCACAACATAAAAACAATATTTTCACGATTATCTGAAATAGATTTAATAATCGCATCACTAAATTTTTCCCATCCTTTTTTCTGATGCGAGCCAGCTTGATTAGCACGGACTGTAAATGTGGCATTCAATAATAATACACCTTGTTTAGCCCATTGAGAAAGATCACCATTCTGAGGAATTGAAATGCCAAGGTCACGAAAAAGCTCTTTAAAAATATTTTTAAGTGATGGAGGTATACGAACATCCGACGTAACCGAGAAACTGAGTCCGTTAGCCTGACCTTCTCCATGATAAGGATCTTGTCCAATAATGACAACCCTTACTTTATCAAACGGAGTGTTAGCGAAGGCAGCGAACACTTGAGATTCTGGAGGGTAAATTATATGATTGCCGGCCTTTTCATTCTGAAGAAACTGAACAAGCTCACCGAAATAAGGCTTGCTTAATTCCTCCTTCATCTGCATTTTCCAGCTGCTTTCCAGCTGAATATTTAGGGCCACCATTGATTGATTTTTTACTTGCTATTATAAACAATTTGTCGTGAGAAAAATATTTAAAACCTATCTCCGTTCAAGACATAAAAATACTTACTTTGTGCTGATTAATCACTTTACCGGTAAAAACATGCAAAAATTAATTTTAATCTGTGGATTTATTTTAACTGTCACTTGCCTTGTTTCATGCAAAGCACATGAAAAATGTCCTGCTTACGGACAGCAAAATACTTCAACTTCACAACGTCCTGCTTAATCAAAAGCAAGAATTCAATTTACGACATAGCTTGCAATGCAATCGGAAAATAATAAACCGATCGTACTAGAACTTCTTGAAAAAGGAGATATAGAAAATCTTGAGGAACAATTAGAGAATTGGCTACCTCAGGAATTAGCTGAGTTATGTTCGGAGCTTTCCTCAACTGAGCAGGCATTTATTTTTAATGTTATTGATCGTGAGCAAGCTTATCAAACTTTTGAGGAATTAGAATTCAGCATTCAAGTTGATTTATTAGACGAGCTACGATTTCGTCAGGTGCAGCTTATCTTAAATGATATGTCGCCCGATAACCGTACTGCTTTTTTAGAAGAGCTGGAACCCGAGCGATTAAATAAACTGTTAAAGCTTCTTACTCAAAAAGAACGACGAGTTGCTTTATCGCTTCTAGGTTATCCGGAAGATTCGATTGGTCGTTTGATGACGCCCGATTATGTTGCCGTTAATCAAGAATGGACAGTTAAACAAATTATTGATTACATCAGAAGCAATGGAGAAAACTCTGAGACCTTAGATGTAATTTATATTGTTGATGAGAAAGGATACCTTGTTGATGATATTCGAATTGGTGATTTATTGTTAGCAGAAGATGACATTCCAGTTAAGGAAATTCTGGATGGAAAATACATCTCTTTATTAGTAACTGATGATGAAGAGGTAGCCGTTAAAGTATTCAAAAAATCAAACCGAGTGGCATTACCTGTTGCTAATGCTGGTGGCTTACTATTGGGGATTATTACAGTAGATGATATCTTAGAATTAGCTCAGGAAGAAAACACAGAAGATATTCAGAAAATTGGTGCGGTAGAAGCACTCGAAGAACCTTATATGGATGTAGGCCTTGCGCAAATGTTACGCAAGCGAGCACCTTGGCTAATCATCCTCTTCATTGGTGAAATGTTTACAGCATCTGCTATGTCGTTTTTTGAAAATGAAATCGACAAAGCCGTTGTATTGGCTTTATTTATTCCGTTGATTGTTAGTAGTGGTGGTAATAGCGGATCTCAAGCATCAACGTTAATTATTCGTGCACTTGCACTTGGAGAAATTACCGTTATGGATTGGTGGCGAATAATCCGCAAAGAAATTGTTACTGGATTATATCTAGGTTTGATACTTGGCGTTATCGGATTCACTCGTGTTACAACCTGGCATTTCTTCACCGACATTTATGGTCCGCATTGGTTATTGATTGCACTCACTATTGGCTTTGCAGTTTTTAGTGTTGTATTGTGGGGAACAATAATGGGATCAATGATGCCATTGTTCTTGAAGAAACTCGGACTCGATCCAGCGACTTCATCTGCACCATTCATCGCAACAATGGTGGATGTAACAGGACTCGTAATTTATTTCTCTTTTGCTTCCATGCTTCTTAAAGGAACCTTGCTGTAATGAATAAGCCAGCTGTACTTTTAATTGATACGCTTCATCCCTCATTTATTGACATTCTTACTCGACATGGTGTTAATTTTATTGAAGGCTATCATTTAACGAAAGAAGAAATACTATCGCAATCTGAACTTTATAACGGAATGGCTATCCGTAGTCGATTTAAGCTGGATGAGCAATTTTTAAATTCTTTAACCAACACTGTTGTAATAGGTCGAGCTGGTGCAGGTATGGAAAATATAGATGCGATTGCAGCAGAAAATAATAAAATTGAATTAGTTAATGCTCCCGAAGGAAATAAAGATGCTGTTGGAGAACATGCAATTGGAATGTTACTCGCTTTAAACAACCATTTAATTCGCGTTAATGGAGAAGTACGAAATGGAATATGGAAGCGTGAAGAAAATCGTGGAGTAGAAATACAAGGAAAGGCAATTGCTGTTATTGGATTCGGAAATATGGGAAAAGCATTTGCAAAAAAGCTACAAGGATTTGAAGCAACTATTTTGGTTTATGATCCATACATTACTATTTCGCAAAATGATTTTCCTTATGTGAAGCAAGTTGAATTAGAAGAACTCTTTCAGCAAGCAGACGTGGTAAGCTTGCATGTGCCGCTCACTGAAGAAACCCATCAGATGGTGAATGAAAAGTTTTTAAGTTCTTTTCAAAAAGAAATCACGATAATAAATACAGCGAGAGGAAAAGTAGTAAATACGCAAGCGTTAGTAGAAGGTATGAAGTCTGGCAAAGTTAAATATGCGGCGTTGGATGTATTGGAATACGAAAGCGTTTCATTTGAAAATCTAGATGCCACAAAACTGCCAATGCCTTTTCAATATCTTATTCAGTCAGATCGAGTATTGCTTTCTCCGCATATTGCAGGTTGGACAATAGAATCAAATATTAAAATTGCAACGACACTTGCTAA
>CANFIN010000049.1 GCA_947447155.1 Bacteroidota bacterium
CAACACAGGATCATGTTCATGGGTAGTTACAGGAACACAGCCTGCTGCTCCAACTGGTTTAGCTTGTTATCAAACTGCTAACTTTAATACTACATCTTGTTCATGGGTAGTTACAGGTTCTCAACCTACTGCTCCAACAGGATTAGCTTGTTACCAAACTGCTATCTGGAATAGCTTAAGTTGCGAGTATTCTATTATTGGATCTCAACCTAATGCACCTACAGGTTTAGCTTGTTATCAAACAGCAATCTGGAATGGCACAACATGCAGCTATACTGTTGTTGGTTCTCAACCTAACCCTCCTTCAGGATTAGCTTGTTATCAAATAGCAACGTGGAATCCAACATCATGTTCGTACGTGATTACGGGTACACAACCACCAGTACCTAGTATCATTGGTTCAATCACTGGAACTGCTTCGGTTTGCGCTAATACAACACAAACCTACAGCATTGCAGCAGCATCAGGTGCTACATCATACGTATGGACAGCTCCTACTAATGCAACGATTGCATCAGGACAAGGAACAACAAGTGTAACTGTTACTTTCTCTGGAACATTCGCAAGCGGAAACTTATCTGTTACTGCTACTGGTTGTGGTGGAACAAGTGCAGCTACTACATTAGCAATTACTAAAACTGCTGCGCCTACAACTCCAGCTGCTATCAGCGGAAGTGCATCAGTTTGTGCAAGCACTACACTTACTTACAGCATCGCTGCTGTAACGGGTGCAACATCTTATACATGGACAGCTCCTACCAATGCAACGATTGCATCTGGTCAAGGAACAACATCTGTAACTGTAACATTTGCGAGTGCATTTACAACTGGATCTTTAACTGTAAAAGCTGTTGGTTGTGGTGGAACAAGTGCTGCACGATCATTAACAATTACTAAAACTGCTGCTCCTACAACGCCAGCTGCTATTAGCGGAACTGCAACTGTTTGTCCGAGTACAACAGTAACTTATAGCATCGCTGCTGTAACAGGTGCAACATCTTACACATGGACAGCTCCTGCGAATGCAACAATTGCAACTGGGCAAGGTACTACTTCAGTAACGGTAACCTATGCAAGTACATTTGCAAGTGGAAACTTAACTGTAACTGCAACGGGTTGTGGCGGAACAAGCACTGCAAGAACATTAGCAATTACTAAATCTGCAGCTCCTGCAACTCCAGGAACAATCAGCGGTTCTGCATCAATTTGTTCAACAACGGCTACCTATAGCGTTACAGCAGTATCAGGTGCTACATCCTACACATGGACAGCTCCTGCAAATGCGACTATCACTGCAGGTCAAGGAACTAATTCAGTAACGGTAACATTTGCAACTGCATTTACGAATGGAAGCTTAACGGTTACTGCTACCAACTGTGGTGGAACAAGTACTGCAAGAACATTAGCAATTACTAAATCTGCAGCTCCTGCAACACCAGGAACAATCAGCGGACCTGTAGCTGGTTTATGTAAGCAAACAGCTGTTACGTATTCTATTGCTGCTGTAACAGGCGCAACATCGTATACATGGAATGTTCCATCAGGTGCTGTGATTACTTCAGGACAAGGAACAACTTCGATTGTTGTTAACTTCAATAATGCAAGCTTATCAACAAGCAACACATTATCTGTTATTGCAAGCAACGCATGTAGTTCAAGTGCAGCAAGAACACTTACATTTAATGGATTGCCATCGACACCTACAACAATTACTGGAAATGCTACTCCATGTAAAAACACTGTTGTGACATATACTGTAACAGCAGTATACGGTGCTAGTGGTTACACATGGACAGTTCCTACAGGTTGTACAATCCAATCAGGTCAAGGTACTGCAACATTAACTGTTAAAACAGGAACTACTTCAGGATCGATTACAGTAGCAGCAAACAGTCAATGTGGTTCATCAAGTGCTTACTCGAAGAGCATCACTATCAGTGCTACATGTAACACAAGAGATGGTGTAGCATCTACTAACCTAATGGATATCCGTTTCTATCCTAATCCGGTATCTGATAATTTAAATATCGCTTATACTAGTTTATCAAGTGGTGATGTAACTATCAGAATGTATGATGCAACTGGACGTTTAGTATTAGCTGAGCAAACTCAATCTACTGAAGGTGATAATCAAATCACGTTGAATGTAGGAAACATTCTACCTGTAGGACTTTACATTGTTGAAGTTCAACAAGCGGAACAAGTAGAAAAATCACGAGTGGTTATTGCTAAATAAATTTAATTGAATAATTAAAAAAATCCCTGGGTGAAAGCCCGGGGATTTTTTTTGTTATAGTGATTTAGATGTAAAAGAAAGCATCCTCCATCTAGCTTGTTAAAAAATGTTAAAATTGTGCATTTGTGATAGTAATACTATTATATTTGCCCAAAATAACATTGTTTATGTTTGAACTTCCTACTACGATTCCCATTCAGGTAAATTCAAAGCTATATCTGAAAGATCCCAATAGCAGCGATTTGGGCGTGAAAATCATAGCAAAAAGCATTGATATGATTAACTCAATGGGTTATGAAGATTTTACTATACGTAAGTTAGCTCAAGCTATCAATTCGACCGAAGCTTCCATTTACCGATACTTTGAGAGTAAGCAAAAGTTGCTGCTCTATCTTATTTCCTGGTATTGGAGCTGGATGGAATATCGATTAGCTTTTGCTACTACTAACATAAGTTCGCCTAAAGTGAAATTAGAAAGAGCTATAAGTCTGATAACGGATAAAATTGATAATGATGAAAAGTATAATTATGTCAATTTGAAAAAACTAAATAGTATCGCATTTACGGAATCGACAAAATCATTCTTAAATAAAGAAGTTGATAAAGAAAATAAGAATGGGGCCTATAGTGAGTATAAAAAATTTGTCGAAAAGGTTTCGGATATTGTGCTTGAATTAAACCCAAAATACAAATTTCCAAATATGCTTATCTCAACAGTGATTGAAGGCGCTCATTTGCAACATCATTTTACTGATCATTTACCACGTTTGACAAATACCTCAACGAAAGATAATCATATTGAATTATTTTTTACCGATATTGTTTTTAAATCTATTACAACCACCAAAAAATAATGGAGAACTACCCTAACCCATTAATCAGATTCTGGTCTTTGTTAAAAGCCAATAACAAAGAGATTCGACAGATCTATACGCTATCATTTTTCAGTGGACTAGTAGCACTAACGCTTCCACTCGGAATTCAAGCCATTATTAATTTAATTCAAGGAGGAGAAATATCTATTTCCTTCGTTGTATTAATTATTATTGTTATTGCTGGAATTATTCTCGCAGGAACTTTGCAAGTGATGCAGTTGCGTATTACTGAAAATATTCAACAAGCCTTATTTGCAAGAGCAGCTTTCGATTTTGCGCTGCGAATTCCTAATATTAAATCAGAAGAGCTTTATAAAAAATACGCTCCTGAATTAATGAATCGTTTTTTTGATATTACTACGGTTCAAAAGGGATTATCAAAAATTCTTATCGATTTTTCTTTAGCAACATTGCAAATTGTGTTTGGATTGTTTTTGTTATCTCTTTATCATCCTCTGTTTATTTTATTAAGTATAACCGTATTGTTAGTACTGTATTTTATTTTGAAATACACTAGTAAAAAAGGATTTGAGACAAGTGTTAAAGAATCAGGGAATAAATTTAATGTAGCATTTTGGTTGCAGGAATTAGCGCATGCCCGTGTTTCATTTAAAATGGCTGGTAATACGCACCTGGCAGGAAGTGAAACGGATCGAAGAGTAAATAAGTACTTAACTGCTCGCGAGAATCATTATTCGATTTTGAAACAACAGATGGTTTATCTGATAGGATTCAAAGTGTTCATTGCAGCTTGTTTGTTAAGCATTGGTGGAATTCTCGTGATTAATCAACAAATGAATATTGGACAGTTTGTGGCTGCCGAGTTAATCATCTTATTAGTGATTGGATCTGTCGAGAAAATTATTTTATGTCTTGAAACAATTTATGATGTCTTGACATCGCTTGAAAAAATCGGACAGGTTACAGATCTTGAATTAGAAAATAATACAGAAGGTTTGTCTATCGATAATTCAATACCTTTCTCTGTAGAACTAAAAGATGTATCGTTTGGTTATCCAAATGCAGTAAGTGCCACCATCGAGAATTGCAGTCTTCAGATTGCCTCCAATTCGAAAGTTGCAATCCATGGAAGTAATGGTTCCGGAAAATCGACTTTAATGAAATTGATATCAGGACAATTTCAAATTCAAAAAGGGTCTATTTGTTTTAATGATTTACCAGTCGGTAATTATCAATTGAACAATATTCGTATGAATACAGGGACTTGCATTAATGGTGATGAATTGTTTAATGGTACCATCGAAGATAATATTACTCTTGGTCGAGAACAGATTACTACCAACGATGCCATTGAAGTTATCGATTTATTAATGCTTAAAGATTTTATTAAATCGTTACCACTGGGACTAAATACAAAAGTTTATAACGATGGACAAAGTTTTCCGAAGAGTGTAATTCAGAAGTTGCTTTTAGCTCGTGCAATTGTACACCATCCGAAGTTATTGTTGCTGGAAGATTGTTTTGATAATCTTTCAGAAGGTGAGAAAAATAAAATTACAGATTATCTTTTATCTGATAAATTTAACTGTACCATCATTGCAATTACCAATGATGATTATTATTTATCAAAATGCAACCATCGTTATTTAATGAAATCAGGAACTATCAGCCATGCTTAATCTATCACCTAAAAATAATATCCCCGTTATCGAAGAATTCTCTTCTTTAAATTCTATCGAGGAAAAAAAATATAAGTCTGTCATAAAAAAGATATTCTATTATCTACTTGTATTATTTATAGTATTCTTGTTTTTACCTTGGACGCAAAACATCCGCTCTATTGGTAATGTAACAGCACTTCGTCCCGATCAACGACCACAAACAATACAAAGTATAATACCTGGGCGTATTGAGAAATGGTATGTGCGCGAAGGTGATCTTGTCAAGAAAGGTGATACTATTTTGTTTATTTCTGAAATTAAAGAGGATTATCTTGATACTTCATTAGTTCAACGTACAGGAGAGCAATTAAAGTCTAAAGAACTTTCTGTACAAGGTTATATGGATAAGGTTCGTGCACTCGATAACCAGATTGATGCAATCTCACAAACACAAACGTTAAAGTTAGAACAAGCTTCAAATAAATTAAAACAAGCTTTTCTGAAAGTCGCAACAGACAGTGTAACGTTGGAAGCTGAAAAGCTAAACTATCAAATTGCAAAAGAGCAATTTGATCGTATGCAGGAGCTTTACAAGCAAGGTTTGAAATCGTTGACAGAACTTGAAGCGCGTAAAGTAAAATTGCAAGAGGCCTTATCGAAGATGATGGCGCAGGAAAATAAATTAATGACATCGAACAATGAAGTAATCAATGCACGAGTAGAAATTTCGAGTATTAAAAGTGAATATCAGGATAAGCTTTCAAAAGCGGAATCAGAAAAATTTACTGCCGTGAGTAATATGTACGACGGAGAAATGTCTGTAACTAAATTGCAAAATCAATTCATGAATTATTCTGTGCGAAGTGGCATGTATTACATCAAAGCACCTCAGGATGGATATATCACAAAAGCTGTTCAACAAGGTTTAGGTGAAAATATAAAAGAAGGTGAGCCATTAGTAACGATCATGCCTGCTAACTATGATTTAGCTGTAGAAATGTATATTAATCCAGTTGACTTACCATTAGTAAGTATTGGTGAAAAAGTACAGGTGCAGTTTGATGGTTGGCCAGCAGTAGTGTTTTCTGGATGGCCTAATATCAGTTATGGAACGTATACAGGTAAGATTGTAGCAATTGATAATTTTATTAGTGAGAATGGAAAATACAGAGCATTGGTTGCTCCTGATAAGAATGATCATCCGTGGCCTAAAGCGTTAAAGGTGGGTGCAGGTGCTAACGGTATCGCCTTCCTGAAGACAGTTACCATTGGCTACGAACTATGGCGTCAGACTAATGGATTCCCTCCAGATTACTATCAACCCAAAGAAACCAAATCGAAAACAAAATCAAAGTGAGAATAAAACTCTTAATACTATCACTCCTATTTACTCTATCCGTTAAAGCCAGCGATTCAACAGTTGTTTTAAGTCTGGATACATTCATGTATTATGTGAAGAATTTTCATCCTGTCGCTAAACAGGCGCAATTAAAAGTAAATGAAGGTAAAGCCGCAATGTTGAGTGCGCGCGGTAGTTTTGATCCGAAGATTTCCAGTTCGATGGATGAAAAGTATTACGGACAGAAAGAGTATTTTCAATACTTCAATGCGGGTGTTTCTGTTCCTACATGGGCAGGATTAGAACTAAAATCAGGTTATAATAATTCGTATGGCGATTTCTTAAATCCTGAATTGCGTACGCCTGATGCAGGATTGTATCAAGTGGGTGTTTCACTTCCTGTATTACAAGGATTACTTTTCGATCAACGAAGAAATGCATTTCGACAAGCTGAAGTTTATCGAAAATCGACAGTAGAAGAACAGAGATTAATGATGAATGATATATTGTTGGAAGCGGGTTCAGCCTACTGGAATTGGTTTCAAAGCTATCAGAATTTTAAAGTGTTGGAAGAAGTATATGCTGTAAACCAACAACGATTCGCTGCAATAAAAAGTAGTGCTGTATATGGTGATCGTCCTATGTTAGATACCCTTGAAGCAAGTGTGCAATTACAAGAACGTCACTTGAGCAAAGAGCAAGCACGGTTAGAATTTATTAAGCGTAGTTTTGAGATATCTTCTTACCTATGGACCTCCGATGAATTACCATTGGTGATTCGTGAAGGCACTACCCCATCGTTGACATTACCGAATGTGGAAATCATAATGCAAGATGCAATAGAAGATATCATAAAACAACATCCACAAATTAACTTAGCGAATTACAAAATTCAGTCGTTGGAATTTGACAAACGCTGGAAGCAAGAACAGTTAAAGCCGGTATTAAATGTTAATTATAATGCACTCAGCTATGCTACTACTAACAGTGAGGCCTTAACGTACAACTTGAATAACTACAAATGGGGATTTACATTTTCTGTCCCGGTATTATTGAGAAAAGAACGAGGAGGATTACAGTTAGCGAAAATCAAATTGCAGGATGCTAGTTATGAACGCGAACGCAAAACCAATACGTTGACGAATAAAATAAAAGCCAACGAGCAGGAATTGATTTTACTGAATCAGCAGATTACCTCCTACGAGCAAACAGTGAAAGGTTATGAGCAATTATTATACGCTGAAAACACCTTATTTGAAACTGGAGAAAGCTCATTGTTCTTAGTCAACACCCGCGAATCAAATATGGTTAATGCTCGTCTTAAACTTGTCGACATTCAAACCAAGCAACAAAAAAGTGTATTGATGCTAAAGTACAATATGGGCAATATGGTGGATTAATTTGAAAATTTGATAATGTGCTAATTTGAAGATTTATATCATGTTTGCTTCGACTTCGCTCAGCAAACTGATTAATCATAAATTCTGGTGTTGTGTGCTTGCTGAGCGGAGCCGAAGCAAGCTACCACGAACTTTGCCTCTTGCTACTTCGTAGCAAATAAAAAAGCCCATCAAAATCCTCAAGACACGGGTTTAAACCCGTGTCTATTGAAATTCAAATGAGCTTTTTTTGCGCCTCGGCGCGAGGCAAAGTTCGTGGAGCCGGTGGGAGTTGAACCCACGTCCAGATAAGGAAATAATAAGCTTTCTACATGCTTAGTAGTCGCTTGGGTTTTCGAGATGATGTTAGGCGGATCACAAACCATCACCATCCTTATCTCCTGTTCTTAAGCTATCGTCGGAGCGCCAATAACCGCAGTTTGTCTTTTTGATACCCCGGTCCTTCGCCCGACAAACATGGACAAAGGCGGGATAGCTTGTCGCTGCTCCTAGAGCAGTCGATTAGGCAAATCCTCTTGGAGGATTAAGC
Organism: Bacteroidota bacterium; assembly: GCA_947447155.1. Lineage (GTDB taxonomy): Bacteria > Bacteroidota > Bacteroidia > AKYH767-A > OLB10 > CAINEC01. The sequence goes on from CANFIN010000049.1 coordinate 8,002, forward strand.
CGCAAGCGCGTAAGAAGTTTCGCCATTTAGACGATTGAAAGTTGCGTTTTAAGGGACCACTAACAACGCCCTGCATGCTTACTTACCAGTTGCACATACTGTCGATTCCTGTCGACCCCAATGCAGATGCAAAGATAACTGAATATTTCCCTTAACGGATATTAATATTTTTTATTTTTTAAATTACGTGGCTATTCAAGGATTTAATTTTCCATGAAGCAATCCATCCAAATCTATCACATCAAAAAAAAGACTGCATTAGTCCTAATTAAGCTACCTTCTAATTGTTAAAGCGGAGTATATATTTACGAAATCAGTAATAACATGAGTTCATCAAGAGGAAAATTGATGAGCTCAAAATAGATTATTGTAATTTCTTCAACGACTTTTTTAAGATCGTATCGTTTGGGAATTCCTGAATCTTTGTGGCTAAAAACTGCTTAACAAAATCAGTATCGTTGCTTGCTTTCAAATAATAAACAGCATAACTATCTACTGCCTTCGGATTTTTAACACATGCGTTCATTATGGCAAACGATTTATTAATGCTCGCAGTATCTTTTTGTGTCTGATAAAAATAAATCAGATTGTTAAACATGTTTAAGTCGGCAGGACGATTTTTGAAAGCAATGCTTGCATATTTAATTGCATTGACAGTATCACGCTGCGCGAATAATATTCTGCTTTTCACGTATTCGGTATAATAGTAATACGGATTTGTATTTCCTTTCTTTGATAAATAATATTCCGCTTTCTTGTAGTCCTTCTTCGTATAAAAATAATTTGCTTGCACTCCGTTGATTGGCATCACATACTCGGTAATATTAGGAATCGCAGGAAAGCTTTTTACCTCCGACATCTTCGCTGTATTCGCTCTTACTTTCGCTTGTAGGCACATCGAATAATAAGCGTTAATGCTTATGTACATGCTAAAACAAATGCTAATTAATAATCCTAATGATAAAGGACTGTTAATCGAAATATTTTTGATTTCCTTTCCTGAAAAATAAATTGCAGCTATTGCAAGTATCACAACGAGCAGACTTTGCATTATGGGCCGTTCAGAAGGGAAGTTTAAAAAGCTATCGATGATAAAAGCCATCAACATCAAGAAGAGCATAAATGCCAATATGCTATTTTCTTGATTGAATTGTAAACTTGATTTTAATAGTAACAATCCTAAAGCAACAAAAAACAAAGTAAAGAAAAGTGCGCTTAAAATCCCACTATCTGCAGTGACTTCTAGAAAGTCATTATGCACATGCTTTGAACAAACGAAACTGGTTCTGTAATTCTGCTCATAATTAATTGCATGTATTTTCCAGTTACCTAAACCACCTCCTATCACTGGGTTTTTCTTGATGAAATCTATTGCTTCAAGCCAATAAACAAAACGACTACTACTACCCGATTGCGTAAATTCGATAGACGCAATTCGTTTGTTAATGTCGCCGTAGGAAACTGTCTTTTTTGATTTTTCAATCTGAGAAAAAACAACCTGCCATAAAACAATTGCAATAGAAAACACTGCGAAATAAGTGATGGCTTTTTGTAAGTAGGTCTTTTCTTTACCGTTCTTTATCCAACATAAAATTTCATAACCAATAAACAACACCGATTGCAAAAAAACAGAAACGTAAGTAGCACGCGCATTTAAAATAATTATGGCAGAGACTCCTAAAAATAAAATACTCGTATAACTTGCAATTTCTTTTTTGCTTTTTGATTGATGTAAGTAGTAAAATGCAATCGGGATTTTAACACCTATTGATGCAGCAAGTATATTTTTATTCCCAGCAAAGAATCGAATGAAGTAAACAATATCATCAATCACATTGTAACGTGTGAAGTTGTAATACAGCATCCAAACGGTATAAACGGATTCCACTACCAAAGCAACTAATAACAACTTCAATAAAATGTTAAGTAATTCAGTTTTATTCTTAATTAAGCAAATCAGGTTATAAATCCCAGCGAGTACAATCATCATTCGAGAAAGTACTACGATACTTTCAATTTTGTTATAGGCGAATAGACATGATACGATGGATATTAAAATCCACGAACAATAAAACAATAAAGGTTTAAACGAAATCGGAAATTGGACAAGCTGATTTTTATTGATCAAATAAAAGGAAGTAATTACATTTAAAATTGCGAAACACATCCAATGAAATCCCATTGCATCCAACGCACCAAAGCGAGGTAAGAAAGGAATCAAAACAAACAAAAACAGCAATGCAGAAGGAATAAGATCTTTCTCTTTTAATTTCTCAAGAATTGAATTGTTGTTTGTTTCCATTTACTACAAAAGTAATTTTTTTAGCCTTCTAAAGCTTCATTAACTGCATTCGCGGCGATGTATCCACTCGTCCATGCATTTTGAAAATTAAAACCACCCGTAAGCGCATCAATATTCATTACTTCACCAGCAGCAAATAAGTTATGGTACTTCTTAATCTTCATCGACTTAAAATCAATCTCTTTTAAATCGATTCCACCAGCAGTAACAAATTCATCTTTGTTGGTACTCTTACCATTGATGCTAAACTCTGCAGCACATAGCGATAATGTTAACTTGCGAATTTCTTGTTTGGAAGCGTCCGCCCAGTTTTTAGTTTCGAGCTGTAAGAGTTCAATTAATTGCTGCCAGTAACGCTTAGGGATTTCCGAAAAGCAAGATCCTGTAATAATTTGTTTTTTGCTGTTGTTATTTTTGAAGTCATTAAGAATTTCAAATACCTCATCCTCCATTAAGCTTGGTAAAAAATTAATGGTGATTTTAAAGTTATAATCCAGCTCAGCTAAATGCGTAGCACCATATGACGATAACTTTAATATGCCTGGTCCGCTTAACCCCCAATGCGTAATTAGCAATGGACCTTCACTCTCTAATTTTGTCCCTTGAATTTTCACTTTAACCTGTTTGAAGGCAACACCAGCTAAGTTCTTTAAGCGCGCATCTTTGCAGTTAAACGTAAATAGCGATGGAACAGGAGCAACTATTTCAATTGATAAATCTTTCAACATACTCCAAAAATTTGAACTGCTGCCAGTTGCTAAAACGATAGCATCGTAATCAGATGTACCTCCATGTTGAAAGCTAACACGCCATCCTTTATTTCCATTTTCAATAGGAATTAATTTCTCAATGCCTGATTGTGTCTTTACTTTGATGCCATATTGATCAACCGCATCTAAAAAACAATTGATGATCGTAGCTGAGTTATCAGTAGTAGGAAACATTCTTCCATCCTCTTCTACTTTGAGCTTAACATCATACTTCTTAAACCATTCGATAGTTTGTGTTGGTCCGAAGGTGTGAAAAGGACCTAATAATTGTTTCCCACCTCGTGGATAAAAACGAATGAGTTCTTTCGGCTCGAAACAATGATGCGTAACATTACATCGCCCGCCTCCCGAAATTTTTACTTTACCTAAAACGGTGTTCGACTTTTCAAATATAGATATATCAAGATGCGGATTTTTTTCCGCCATGCAGATGGCAGAAAAAAATCCTGCTGCCCCTCCCCCTATTATCGCTACTCGTTTTGTCATGTTATAAATAAATACAGGCGACCAATCTGATCGCCTGCATCAATTACTTTTAGTTCTTATTTCTTGAAAGTTGTTGCATCATCGATAATTTCAACTGAAGTGACTTTCATCGGAAACTTTTCTACGTCTTTATCTTCTGTTAAAATTCCATTCGACATTACTCCTTTCAATGTATTGCTATAGCTCATTGGAGACACTAAGTTATCTCTTAAGCTTCTTGCTAAAGGAACAGCTTCTGATTTATCTGTTACAATCGCAATGAACATATTATTCGTCTGCCAATATTTTTTCATTGCAGCATTTACTTGTTCTACAGTCAAATTAGCTAATAAAGCATCTGCTTCTTTCAGCCAATCCTTACGACCATAAAATTTACTATCTAACAAATATCCTAATTGCTGCTCTGGTGTCTGTGCATAAAGCTTCATGTATGAACGCAAGAATGTTTTTGTCAATTCAAAATCTTCTTTATTCATTCCATTTGCTATCATATTATTCATTTCACGTAAAGCCATTCTTATCGCAAAGTGTGCATGACCTATCTCAATATCTTTTAATTCTGGATACTGTGCTTTTAATCCTTTAGCAGTTTGTACGGGTCGTAACCAAATTGAAAAGTAATTACTCAATCGTGGATATCCAGGTCGAGGAAGCATATTACTACCGCCGTTATTATACCATTCAACATAAGTATAATCACCATAGTTCATCGAACGTTGCTCACGAATTTTCTGATATAAGCGTGAATACGATTTACGGTGTTCACCTAACCATGAGTTTGCTACCATTAATGCAGCAAAGTCGTCATTTGCACGTGTAATATCCATTGGAAAACCTGCAAACACTGCAGAACCTAATGCACTTTCTTTCGATACAATTTCAACCTGAATTCCGTTTGGTTTATTTCCTTTTCCAGCTTCAGGAACAACCATCGCTGTTTTTGCTAATCCACCTAAATCATTTTTTAGATTAGATAAGAATGCATCAGAATAGTTTCCAGCAATACCGATTGTAAGGTTGTTGCTTCCAAAGAAATTTTTGTACTGCGCTTTTACATCAGCAATCGTAATGCTGTTTACACCTTCTGCAGTTCCATCAACAAGGTGCGACATATTCGTTCCTCTGAAAAGTAATTCTTCTAAATATTTTTTGCTGTACTCTTCATCCGAAGAAGAATGAATTACTTCACTCACATAATTTAACTGATTTGATTTTACACGAGCAAAATCATCATCTGCAAATCGTGGATTTTTAATAAGATCAATAATGATTGGATAAAATTTATCTAAATGATCTTTGTGAACTTCGAATGTAAAAATCGAAACTTGTTTATCCACAGATACGCCGTAGTAAGCTGCCCATGGATAAATCAAATCTTTAATTTCGCTGCTCGTCATTTTTGAAGTTCCACCTTCTGCAATTACACTTGCAGTCAAAGAAGTTAAACCTTCTTTTCCAAGAGGATCACAGATAGAACCATTTTTAAACATCAATTTAACTACAACTAAATCTGATTTAGGTAGTTTGAGTTCTACTATATCTGCTGCGTTAATTTGCAGACTTAAAATAAATAGAAACAGTATAGAGATTATATTTTTCATTGCAGTATTATTTAATTGGACAGTTATCATCACCTGAAATAGTTCCGATAGTTAATCCTGTAGATACATAGTATTTATTAGCCACATTCATTAAATCCTGTGGAGTTACTTTTTCATATAATTGATAAGAACGATTGATTGATTCAGCATCGCCTGTTACCCAGATATATCCTGATAAAGCTTCGGCAATACTTGTTGGACTATCCATTCCCATCGCAAAACTATATTTCATTCTCATCTTTGCTTGCTCGAGCGTTGTTAAATCCACTGCTTGCGTTTTCATTTTTTCAATAGCCTTGATGATTTCATCTTTTACATACTGCATATCTTTTCCATCAACTAATGAGGCACTAATTTGACTTAAATAAGGGTCACGTGTATTTGATGCACCGCCTCCAATATCTCTTACTTTTTGTTCTTCGATTACTAGTTTTTTATACAAGTCTGATTTTTCAGAAAATAAAATAGTGTTTAATAAATCTAAAGCAGGCATATCGATTTTTGTATCATCAAATGCTGGCGACTTATAACTCAACGAAACTACAGGAGGGAAATTAGGTACTTTCACATGTGCATATCGCGTTTCCGTTTGCGTTGGTTCAACAGGAATTTTATTCTCATAATTTCCTTGCTGCCATACTCCGAAATATTTTTCGGCAAGTTTGTTTACTGCTTCAGGAGTTACATCTCCAACAACTAGAATAGTAGCGAATTCAGGACGGTAAAATTTCTTGAAGAACTCTAATGAAAAATCGTATTGATTAGGCATATCTACTACATCTTTAAAAAAGCCCATCGTTGTGTGCTTATAAGTATGTGTTGTAAATGCAACATCATTAGTTTTCTCATCTAATTGTTCATAAGGACTAGCAGAATTTTTAGTGTATTCACCTTTTACAGCACCCGCTTCTGTTTTAAAATCCTGAACGGAATATTTAAGATTCATAAAACGGTCTGATTCTAATTCAAACATTTTATCAAGCATTGATGCATTACCGGTCATATGGTATACTGTTCTATCTAGCCATGTATTTGCATTGGCACTTGCACCGGTTGCTTTCAAAGCATTGCTGTAGGCTTCCTTCGGATATTTTTCTGTTCCGCGAAACATCATATGTTCAAAGAAATGTGCAAAGCCTGTACGGCCAGCATCTATTTCATCACGCGAACCTACTCGCATGATAATATAAAATGCGGCTAAACCAGGACTATCATAAGGGACAGTAACCACGTTTAATCCATTAGCCATTTTTGTTTGAGTAATTGGATAAGGCAATATTTTATCGCCAGGTCCGCCAATAACTACCAATGTATTGATAGTCATTAGTAGTAATAGAGTTATATTTTTTTTCATATTCAGATTTTAAATAGTTAATAATCCGCCGTTCACATGTAAAGTTTGGCCGGTAATGTAGGTCGACATATCACTGGCAAGGAAAATACAAGCATTGGCAATATCAATTGGAGTTCCGCCACGCTTCATCGGTATTTGTTCTCTCCACATTTTAACAGTGTCTTCGTTTAATACATCCGTCATTTCTGTCTCGATAAATCCCGGAGCAATGGCGTTACAACGAATATTACGTGAACCTAATTCTTGAGCTATCGATTTAGTGAATCCGATGATTCCGGCTTTAGAAGCAGCATAATTAGCCTGACCTGCATTTCCTTTTACTCCAACAATGGAAGTCATATTGATAATAGAACCGCTGCGTTGTTTAAGCATTGGACGTTG
>CANFIN010000050.1 GCA_947447155.1 Bacteroidota bacterium
CAAAAAAGGAACAGTATCTAACACAACTTTACGAACTGTAGTATCTAGTGTTGCAAACAATTTATTTTCTGCAAAAACATCACTCTTGCTAAGCACATTCATGATTGTGCTTTTCCCAACATTGGTATAACCAACTAAGGCCACACGCACAATTTCTCCTCTTCTTTTTCGCTGTGTTGAATTTTGCTTATCAATATCGGATAGCCGTTCTCGCAGTTTACTAAGCTTATCACGAATTACACGACGATCAGTTTCAATTTCTGTTTCACCTGGACCGCGCATACCAATACCTCCTCGTTGTTTCTCAAGATGGGTCCACATTCGCGTTAAGCGCGGCAACAAATATTTATATTGCGCTAACTCTACTTGTGTTTTTGCTTGTGCTGTTCGCGCTCGCTTAGCAAAAATGTCGAGTATCAACGTAGTTCTGTCTAATACTCTACAGCCTATTACTCGTTCAATGTTCTTTAGTTGAGAAGGAGTTAATTCATCATCAAAAATAGCAATTTGAATATCACTCGCTTTTATAAACGCAATGATCTCCTCTAATTTTCCTTTTCCAACAAATGTTCTCGAATCAGGAGAATCTAATTTTTGAATAAATCGTTTAACTGTATTGGCGCCTGCTGTCTCCGCAAGGAAAGCCAATTCATCAAGATATTCATTAACCTTTTCAGCATCCTGAAAGCGAGTTATTAATCCAACGAGTATAACACGTTCTGTAATCGGTTGTGTAGATATCAATTTTATTTTTCTCCCTTAATATTAAAACCAACCACGACCTAATTCAGTACGAAAAGGCCAAGGCATTGCTGCAATTATTATCAATAAAGCTAATCCGAACCAAATCAAAATTTGCTTGTACTTACCACCATCAGTATCCATTTTCTTTGAGCGAATGTTTCCAATCGTAATAAAAACAATGGCAAGTATCATCATAGTAAGATGCTCAACTGTCCAAAAGCGAAGCACACCATTTTTCATTGTAGCAGACATATTGCTAAAATTTTGTGACCAGCCATTTGAAACATATAATATCACTCCAATTACTAATTGCAAATGCGCTGCAATCATAGTAAACAAGGTACGTTTTCTATCGCTAGGGGTGTAAGGATTTTTGCCTGAAGTACTGATAGCCGCCTTAACGATCGACACCAACATCAAGAGCACTAATGCCCATCTTAAAAATGAATGAAGCTTAAGAATGAATTCCATAATTTTTTTGGTTTAGTTTTCAAAAATACGAAAACAATAAAGTGCTTTCCAAACTAATTGAAAGTTCTTATGACATAAATATGACTTTAGGTTTATTTCCGTCGGAATAATCAAATAAAGTTGTCGTTTTATCAGTAACCAACAACAAAATAATATGAAACTATTTGAAAAAAACTGGGAAAGTCCGACATCCGAAGAAAGACTTTCTACCGTATTTGCAGAGCGAAACCAGAACTATGGCGCTTATGTACTACGTAAAGATTATGATGAAACTATAATTCGTGCATTTTTAATTACAATTTTCGCAGGTATTATATTGACGGCAGCTCCTGTTATTAAAAGTTATTTCTTTTCTGATGCTGTAGATCTTTCAAGTGGTTCACGCGATATAGTAGTTGAAATGGCAACTCCCAATGAGCCCATTAAACCTGAAGAGCCTATCAAGCAGGATAACAATCAAAAACCTGCCGAGTCCAATACCGTTCGGAATGTCGCCCCGGTAGTAGTTAATCATCCAACAACAGATACTGTTAGAACACAAAGTGATTTATCCAATTTAAACGCAGGACTTACAACTACAAAAACTGATTCAACAAATAAAACTACAACTGGACCTGAGGATACAAAAAAAGGGAATGACAATAGTGGATTTGTTTTTCATGGTTGGGTGGAAATGATGCCCGCTTTTCCTGGTGGCGAAATGGAGATGATGAAATATTTAAGTAAAAATTTAAAGTATCCAGAAAAAGCAAAAGATGCAGATGCGCAAGGAACGGTTTTAATTTCTTTTATTGTTGATAAAGAAGGTTTGATATCAAATCCAGTTATTAAGCGAAGTATTGGTTTCGGATGTGAAGAAGAAGCCATACGAGTGATTCAAAATATGCCGGCATGGTCGCCGGGAAAAATGAATGGGCAAAGAGTAAATGTGGAATATGTATTACCTATTCGTTTTACACTCCGATAAAAAAGCGCACTTGTAATTGTAACGGAAAGCAATGTCCGTTTTTTATTGTATCGTTTTTTACATCCTATTATTCTTTATTTTTGAAAAAAATATCGTTTATGAAAAAGTATGCTTTTATCGCATTTTTATTTCTTATTGCTTGTAAAACTCAAAAACCAGTTACAGAATCAACAGCTGTAGAAGAACTACCTGAAGTAACTGTTACTGCATCGTCAATCAACGACTATCGCGCAAGTGAAACGAAGTCGTTTGATTTAATACATACAAAATTAGATGTGCGCTTCGACTGGCAAAAACATTATATGTTTGGTGAAGCAACAATTTCAATGAAGCCTCATTTTTATCCTTCAAAAGTAATTTACTTAAATGCCCGTGGCATGGAACTTAAAAAAGTTGCTTCGATTAATAGCAAGGATACTTCTGATTTGAAATACAGTTATTCCAATGACACAATAACAATAAATCTTGATAAAGAATTAACGCGACAAGAAAAAATCACATTATATATTAACTACATTTCAAAGCCTGATGAATTAAATAACATTGGTGGTAGTGCAGCTATTAGCAGCGATAAAGGATTATACTTTATTAATGCTGATGGGAAAATTAAAGACAAGCCTCGTGAAATTTGGACACAAGGCGAGACACAAAGCAATTCAGTTTGGTTTCCAACAATTGATGTTCCCAATCAAAAATGTACCGAAGAAATAAATATCACAGTAGATGATAATTTTAAAACTTTATCGAACGGGTTACTTGTAAAAAGCATTCAACATGCCGATAACACAAGAACTGATTATTGGAAAATGGATTTACCACATTCTCCCTATTTATTTATGATGGCTATTGGAGAGTATGCAATAGTAAAAGACAAATGGCGAGATAGAGAAGTCAATTATTATGTTGAACCTAAATACGAAGCTGATGCAAGAGCTATTTTTGGTAATACTCCTGAAATGCTCGAATTCTTTTCTAAGACACTTGGTGTTGAATATGCATGGCCGAAATACAGTCAAGTTGTTGCACGCGATTATGTAAGCGGCGCAATGGAAAACACATCGGCCACATTACATGGAGAATTTTTACAACAAACAAAAAGAGAACTAATAGATCGTAACAATGAAGATGTAATTTCCCATGAATTATTTCATCATTGGTTTGGAGATCTTGCTACATGCGAATCATGGTCTAATTTGCCATTAAATGAATCCTTTGCTACTTACGGAGAATACCTGTGGAATGAATATAAGTACGGAAGGGATGTAGCCGATATGGGATTAGAAAGCGATTTGAAAAGCTACTTGGACGAATCTAAAATGAAGCAAGAACATTTAATTCGTTTTTATTATGAGAACAGAGAAGACATGTTTGACAGACATTCATATGCTAAAGGAGGAACTATTCTGCACATGCTTAGAAAATATGTTGGTGATGATGCGTTCTTTGCTTCTCTTAAGTTATACCTCCAAAAGAATTCTTTTAAAACAGCAGAGGTTCATGATTTGCGACTTGCTTTTGAAGAAACAACAGGAGAAGATTTAAACTGGTTTTTCAATCAATGGTTTTTAAATCAAGGGCATCCTACTCTGAATATAAATTATAATTGGGATGCCAGCACAATGAATCAAGAAATAGTTCTAGAACAGCTTCAAGATTTATCGACTACTCCTTTGTATAAACTTCCAATTGATATAGACTTCTATTTTTCTACTTACAAAGTAAGAGAGCGCATTGTTCTAACAGATAAAAAACAAAGTTTCAAATTCAGATTTCCTGAAAAACCATTAGCAGTAAATTTTGATGCAGAAAAAATGCTGACATGCTCTAAAACAGATAATCATTCCGAAAATGAGTGGATTACTATTTACAATAATTCTTCTCTATATCTAAATAAAAAAGAAGCACTAGAAAATTTAAGTAAAAAAGATTGGGATAACAGCATCGCTACTGTATTTCGTAAAGCAATTGCTGATGAAAACAAAAAAATTCAATCATTTGCTATAAATCACATTGAACCATTATTGATTTCAGCAGACTCAATTGAAATAGTTAATCAGTTAATTTCTATTGCAAATAATACAAAGTTAAATTCTAGTGTAAGAGTTATTGCAATTTCAAAAATATCATCATTTGATTTAAGTGGTCAAATCACATCACTATTAAACAATTTGTGTAATGATAGCTCTTACAACGTAATGGCAGCTGCATTAAATGGAATTGCAAATAAAAGTTTATCGACTGCAATGAATAAAGTTAAAATACTTGAAAGTGAAAGCGACATTAATTTACGTCAAATTGCTGCCGATTTTTATTCTAATTACGGTGATGATTCCAATGCAGATTTTATGTTCACTTATATTGATGCGAATCAGGATATTAATTACGGTGATCTGAATATCATCAACACTTATTTAAAGAATCAAGATAAGCCTGCTATATTCGAGAAATTTACAAAGAAATTTTATTCGATAGGTATCGAAACCAGCGATAAGTATATAAGAATGTTTTGCGTACAAGGACTTTTCAATGCGAAAAATAAATTAGAAAAAATTAATGAATCCGCTTCTGAAAATGACAAACAGATTATTAAAAATATTTTATCATTTACAAACCAATCAGGAATCAAATTGATTGAACTTGAAACTAATGAGGATCTAAAAAATTATTATTCTAATTACTTTAAATTTTCTAAATAAAAAAGTTAGCGTAAGTCCAATTTGCAATTAAAATCCAAAGTATTAACTCTTGGTAAAATATTTTTTTTCCATCTAAAAAATAGTAAGCTACAATTGACGAAAACGGTATTAATAATACCATATAATTTTGCATCCACGAAGTTGCTGAAAAAGGTATCATGGTTAGTCCGAGAATAATAAACAACAAAAGTATTTGTTGACACAACCTTGATTTCGTTACATTTTTCAAATAATTACTACGCAATTTTAAGAGAGCCAACACAAATAAACATACTATAACTAACATCGTTAAAATATATTTTGGGAAATTATAGTTTACAAGTGCAGGTACTGATGTAAAACTATTCTTATACTGATTAGTAAATTCTAAAAGGTGGCCATTTAGAAAACTAAGTACTAAGACCAATAAAAACGGCACAATGATTCCAATTACACCAATTGATAAATCTCGCCATGAAATTGACTTTAATATTGCAACTCCAATAAAAAAAAGCGGAATAAAAAAAACAGCTGGTGCATATATTAATGAAATGATTGCTAGCAATAATACTGCATCAAATGTAGCCCCCATCGCTTTCTTGTTTTTATACAACGAGAAAACCTTTTCTATTACAAAAATAAAAAGCGAATTAATGATTAGCAGGGGCGATAATTGCACAAATTCGGGAACTTGTGTTGAGAATATCAAATAGAACAAGGCTGGCAACCACGACTGCTTAAAAAATATTTCATGGTAATTAAGTACATGATTTAAATGAAGCGCTTGGCTTGTCAGCAAAATAAATACTATCAGACTTATCCACCAGTGATTGATTCCAACAGCCCAATTTGTTAGGCTTTGGAATAACAATGTTCCATTTTGTGTTAGTTGCGGGCCTCGGACAAACCCAAAAATTATGTTGATACCTATTGAAAATAAGACAATTAGAGCAACTGGATAGAACTGAGTAGATTTAAATATTCGAACAAGCATATTTCTCTAAATTAAGAATTTTTTTAATTATAAGAATTTGTACATTTGCCTATCAAAATTTAACGATATGAATTCAATTATTTACGCAATCGCTGATATTTGTACTGCAGCATTTAAATTATTACCTCCAATTGGTGCTTTGGTTAATTGGGCTTTTGGTTTGACAATTACCGTAGGAGTTATCTATTGGTTAAAGTACGATTCGACTGTTAGCCGTGGCGGCAAAAACTATATGGCTGATAAAGGAGAATAATCTTTATTAACCCAAAATAAAAAAGCCCTGTAGTAATCACTGCAGGGCTTTTTTTATCTGTATATCATCAACTTCGTCGTGCAATGAAATTGTCCTGTTACATCAGCAGCATATACAACATAAACACCTGATTGAACTTTTTCTCCTTTTAAATTTTTACCATTCCAAACAGCCTGACTACCTAATGCTCTTCCTTCGAAAACTAATCCTCCACTAACATCTGTAATTTTTATTGTGCCGTTTGCAATTACTCCCTTAACGGCAATGTCTCCATCGTATCCTTTTTGAACAGGATTGGGATAAGCAATTAAATCGCCACAGATCTCTTTATCACCCGGAATAGCATCACTCTGATAACTTAACAAACCTTTTTCAGTACCAATAAAAACCTCCCCTGTAATATCATTAATATTTAAAGCTGTAATATTATTGGAGAACAATGGACTATTATCAACTGTAAAATGCTTGATCTGATCTTGGCCATCGGCACTTAGTAAATAAAGTCCTGAGCTTTCGGTTCCAATCCATTTTCTATTTGCTCCATCAATTGCAATAACTGTTACTACATCAGTAGCTAATAAATATTGGTAAGCATTGTCTTGCTTTATTAAGATTTGCTGAGGTGTTATACTTGGCGGATAAAAAATGTATACCCCTTGGTCGGTACCGGCCCAAATAGTGCCTTCTAAATCCATTTGAATTGCTCTTACTCGATTAGATCCAAAATCGACTACATCATATTCATCATCGGTTGTATTATCAATTGTACGATTATCATTAAAAACCAAGATACCTTCTTTACCACCTACATTTTCAAAGAGCGTTAGCCATTTGTATCCATTTTGATCAATAATAATATCGCCACACTTAGAACTACTATTTACTATGCCTGGAAATGTAAATCCTTTCCATTGCCCATTCGGCTTTTTAACATTAATCATATTCAATGTACCTGCATTTGAAACCCATAAATTATTGTTTCCATCAAATGCAATTCCATGCACTTTAACCTGACCTGGATTACCAACTTGCTGTGTTAACGAACTATTATTATCTCTATAAAGCGTTACTGGCTGACCGTTACTAAATTCTAACAAACCTGGCCCAGATGCTCCTACATAAATATGATTAGCGTTAGAAGGATCTATCGCTATAGAAACATTGTCATAAAAATTATAGGTGCCAAATAACTGTGTTTGTGCTGATAATCCATCATAAGTTATCCATGATCCATTTTCAAATTTCGAAAAGCCATTATAGCCATATTGGTTTGACCAAGATCTATTTTCAGGGCCATGAGACATCCACATGACGCCATTTTTAAAGTCAATATCATTACTGCCAGAGCTATATGGTCCTTGGGGAATAACTGTACTCAATGAATTTCCTTGTAAATTGTACAAACCTTTATTGTTATCGGCAATCCAATATCCGCCTTGATCATCTTTAATTGCACTTCTGAAGGTTGGATCCCAAACCTGACCAGAACTTATAACATTATTTAAACTTAAAGCATTATCATAATATAATGATGAATCATCAGTTACCAATACTAAATTATTATTTGAAACTTGAATATTTTTTAAAGGCGATAGATTTTTCATTGATAACGGAAGTGGATAGCCCCAGTTTCCATCATAGGCAATTAATGTGTCTGTATTAGATTTTGAATAATTAAAAAACAAAGTAGAATTAAAATTAACTGCATAGTTGAACTTACCTTGACTATTTAAATCATCATAAATTTTTTGCCAGTTAGCAGAATTTGCAAGTAAAGGATTTGATTTGTTTGCTTTATAGATACCGTCTTCGGAAGCAGCGTATAAACAACTATCATCAATAGCCACTTGGAAAACTTCAATATTACCTAACGCACCAACATAGTAAGTATCTTTGATTTCCTTGCGTTGTAAATCAAGAACAACAATTCCAAATCCGCAACTTATATATGCATAGCGACCATCAAGACTAACACTATTTATTCTTTTATTACCTGGAATGTTTTTTCGTTTAATATCAGAAATATTCAATACTGAATTATCGTCAAATAATAAATCAATATTAGTAGAATTATATGCAATAATTAAAACATGATAATTGGCTGAATATGTAATATCGGTAATGCCAAAATCACTTAGTCCATTTAACTTCGACTTTCTCTCAATTGTTTTATCAGAAAGATTATATCCATAAAAACCATCGTCGGTTGCACAAAATATTTTTCCATTTCCTTCCACCACTTTTTTTGCATGAATGTAAGGCAAATGCTCTCGCCAATTGCCTATCTCAAAATTTTGAGCCTTGACAACAAAAGATAACATCAGCAAAAAAACGAGAATGCTACTTGTGCGTTTTTGAATCGAAAATGTAGGTACTTGCATAGGCGACTAAATTAATCATAATCTGTTAATCTAATAACACTATTACTTTTCATTTTTACTCTTAAAAAAGGAAATAAAAAGCTAATTTTGCAACGCATTTATAAAGCACATTCAATTATGTTACGATCACATACCTGCGGAGAATTATCAATTACTAACCAAGGAATGGAAGTTACTTTATGTGGCTGGGTTCAAAAATCAAGAGACTTAGGTGGTCTAACATTTATTGATCTTAGAGACCGTTATGGTTTAACGCAACTTGCTTTTAATATGGATGTAAATGCAGAGCTATGTTCTTCTGCAAGGAAATTAGGAAGAGAGTATGTTGTTAAAGTAACTGGAGTGGTCAAGGAACGAGAAAGCAAAAACAACAAGATAGCAACAGGTGATATCGAAATTATTGTTTCGTCATTTGAAGTACTTAATGAGGCAATAACACCCCCATTTACTATCGAAGAACAAACAGATGGTGGCGATGATTTAAGAATGAAATACCGCTACCTTGACTTGCGCCGTGCAAATGTTCGTGCAAATCTAGAGCTACGCCATCGCTTAGCAATTGAAACAAGAAACTACTTAGATGCGCAGTTGTTTTTAGAGGTAGAAACTCCAGTTTTAATTAAATCTACTCCAGAAGGAGCGCGCGACTTTGTGGTGCCTTCACGTATGAACCAAGGTCAGTTTTATGCATTACCACAATCACCGCAAACATTTAAGCAGCTGCTCATGGTTGCAGGTTTCGACCGTTACTATCAAATTGTAAAATGTTTCCGTGATGAAGACTTAAGAGCCGATCGACAACCTGAGTTTACACAGATAGACTGTGAAATGAGCTTTATAGAAAGAGAGGATATCCTGCAAACATTTGAAGGGCTTGTACAACATTTATTTAGAAAGATAAAAGGAATTGAAATAGGACAACTGCCTCGCATGAGTTACGCAGATGCCATGAAGTACTATGGTTGCGATAAGCCAGACACTCGTTTTGAAATGAAATTTGTTGAATTAAATGATGTTACTAAAGGAGCAGATTTTAAAGTATTTGACGACGCCGAATTAGTTGTAGGCATTAATGCAAATGGGTGTGCAGAGTATACACGTAAGCAATTGGATGAGCTTACCGATTTCGTTAAGAAGCCACAAATAGGTTCAACAGGATTAGTGTATGCAAGAGTAAACAATGATGGCACTATCAAATCGAGTGTAGATAAATTTTATAATCCAGAAACTTTGCAAAAATGGGCTGATGCTATGAATGCAAAGCCAGGTGACCTAATTCTGATATTAGCAGGCCCTGCTAATAAAACTCGAAAAGCAATGAATGAGTTAAGATTAGAAATGGGTGCCCGTTTAGGTTTAAGAGACAAGAATACATTTAGTTGTTTGTGGGTGGTTGACTTCCCATTACTTGAATATAATGAAGAAGTTAATCGCTATTTCGCAATGCATCATCCGTTCACATCGCCCCTACCGGAAGATATGTCATTATTAGATACTGATCCAGGGCAGGTTCGAGCAAACGCCTACGACATGGTTATTAACGGAGTGGAAGTTGGTGGTGGTTCAATTCGAATTTACAATAAAGACTTGCAAGCGAAAATGTTTTCTTTGCTTGGATTTTCACCTGAAGAAGCGCAAGACCAATTTGGGTTTTTAATGAATGCTTTTGAGTTTGGAGCTCCTCCACATGGGGGAATAGCATTTGGCTTCGATAGACTGTGCTCGTTATTTGGAGGATCTGAAAGCATAAGAGACTTTATTGCATTCCCGAAAAACAATAGTGGAAGGGATGTGATGATTGATGCTCCATCTGTCATACATAATGACCAACTTAAAGAACTTGGAATAAAAATTTAAGCATAAAAAAAGCGACAATAATTTGTCGCTTTTTTATTATTTGATTGTTATCCTTCGAGAGAAAATCGCATCATCGGTTTGTATTTTAAGAAAATAGTATCCTGCTTTTTTGTCCTCTAGATTGATAGAATAGATTGTTCCATTTTCATGATCTGATTCAATCTCTGAAATTTTGTTTCCTAGCAAATCGTAAACTGCAATCACTGGATTTTGATTTTGAACTTCGGATAATTTAAAATTGATAATTCCGTTAGATGGTTGAGGATAGATAGAAAGCTCTGTAATTGCACTATTGATTTTTGAATTGTCGTCTGCCTGAGCGAATGACTTAGTAGAAAAACTGAAAAGGAACAGGATAATTGGAAGGTAGAATTTTGCTTTCATAATTTTGTAATTTTTGTTCGCAGCGTTTTACAATAACCTTGCCGTTATTTATTGTTATAAGCATTCATTGTTTGTTGTAATCCAACAGATACAAAGCTCTTAATCATTTCTACTGCTGTTTCAATGCGTGGAATCAACTCTATCCCTTCGGCAGATGTCCAATGGCCAAGCACATAATCTACTTGTCGACCCTTTGGATAATTATTTCCAATACCAAATCTGAGCCGCGCAAACTGCTCGGATTGTAAACAGTCGATAATATTCGTTAATCCATTATGCCCTGCAGCACCTCCCGAAGGTTTCATGCGAAGTGTTCCAAAAGGAAGTGCAAGATCATCTGTTACAACTAATAAGTTCTCCTTACTGACTTTAAGTTCTTGCAACCAATATCGAATTGCCTCACCACTTAAATTCATGTATGTGGTAGGTTTTATAATATAAACTTGTCGTCCTTTTAATTTCCCTTCTGCAATCCAAACTCTTTTTCCAGAAGAAAAATCAACTGCTAATTCCTTAGCAAATGCATCGGCTACATCGAACCCGATGTTATGTCGTGTGTGAACATAATCAGGCCCTATATTTCCTAATCCTGCGATTAAATATTTCATGATTCAGTAAAAATACGAATAGAGGAGCGCTTTAGGCACCCCTCTATTTCTATAATACTAGGTTATATTATTTCTTAGATGTTTCAGCTGCTTCAGCAGAAACATTACGTGTCATATTAACGCTTACGATTACGTTTGCTGGAGACTCTAACAACGTTACATCGTTTAAGCTTAAATCACGAACACGGATAGTATCACCAATTTTCATAGATGAGATATCAACAGTGATAAAATCAGGCAAGTTTGCTGGTAAAGCATTAACTTTTAAACGACGGTATTTAGTAACTAACTTACCTCCCATTTTAACACCTTCAGAAGCACCTGTTAATTTAACAGGAATACTCATCGTTACTGGCTTGTTATCAAATACCTGAAGAAAATCAGCATGGATAATTGTATCAGTAACTGGATGATATTGCACATCCTGAATTACACATTGATAATCCTTTCCATCAACTGATAATTTCACCATGTGAACATCAGGAGTGTAAACTAAACCTTTGAAGGATGACAAATCTGTAGAGAAATGCACTTGCTCTTCGCCACCATAAAGTACGCATGGAACCATTTCGCCGTCACGAAGACTTTTTACCTCTTGTTTAGAGATGTTAGTGCGCTTTGAACCATTAATTTCAATCGTTTTCATTTGGGTAATAATTATTCTTTAACAAATAGTGAACTTATAGACTCATATGCATACACCCGCTGTATTGCTTTTGCAAATAATGCTGATGTAGATAATTGTTTAATTTTTTTAGACTCTCTTTGAAGTGGTATAGTATCACAAACAACAAGTTCTGTTAAATGTGATTTTTCAACTCTTTCATATGCAGCACCACTCAATACTGGATGTGTGCAGAACGCTCGAACAGATGCGGCACCAGAATCAATTAATAATCCTGCAGCCTTTGTCAATGTACCTGCAGTATCAATTATATCATCTACTAAAATCACATCTCTACCCTTCACATCACCGATTACAGTCATGCTTTCAATTTCATTCGCTCTCTTACGATGCTTATCAATAATAGCCATATCCGCACTAAAGTATGATGCATAAGTACGTGCACGATGTACACCGCCCATGTCAGGCGCACAAATTAACATATTTGGCAAATCTAAACTCTTGATATAAGGAACAAAAATCGCCGATGCATCCATATGATCTACTGGTACATCAAAAAAACCTTGAATCTGCGGAGCATGTAAATCCATCGTCATTATACGTGTCACTCCAGCTGCGCTCAATAAATTAGCTACCAATTTTGAAGCAATTGCAACCCTTGGCTTATCTTTTCTATCGCTACGAGCAAATCCAAAATACGGAATTACAGCTGTAATATAGTGAGCAGATGCCCTTTTAGCAGCGTCAATTAAAAGCAATAATTCAAAAAGGTTATCTGTTGGAGAAAATGTACTTTGAATAATAAAAACATCACACCCTCTAACACTTTCATTAAAACATGGTGAAAACTCTCCATCGCTAAACCTTACAACCTGCAAATCTCCCAATGGCGCACCATAATGACTTGCGATTTGCTCTGCAAGGTATTTGGATGCAGTTCCACCAAATATTTTTACCTGACGTGCCATAAGTTGATTTGGACTAGATTTTTAGGGATGCAAAGAAAAGAAAAATATAGCTCAAGTCAAAGAGAATTCACAATCAATTGTTGAAACAATACAACATTTTTGCTTTGGCTGTCTATCTTTCTTTCCGACTTGAATTCAAGATATTAGTCAATTACCTGCTTAAACATTTGGAACTACATAGCGATTTACCTAATTTAGCCCTCCCAAAACAATTTAGTTGAATTGTTTATTTTGGTTGTCAATGGTTTACACCAACCTCTGAATGGTGTGAATTTTTGATTTAGTCGTTAAGTGAGGGAGTTCCCTTATGTTACCAAACACGAGAAAGAATACGACACCTTTATAAACAAAGTAGTGAAAGTGAAACATAAAACTGCCCGGGTGGCGGAATTGGTAGACGCGCTGGTCTCAAACACCAGTGATAGCAATATCATATCGGTTCGACCCCGATCCCGGGTACGTTAAGTTAATTTCACTTTTACATTATTTCTTTTTACTGTTCAGTATTCGGGCAAATAGAGATTTGGCATTTTCCGCCTTTTTCTTTTGTGAACATATTAAGAATCGTGCGTTGGTTTGTTTTGTTTATCTACTTAACCATTATCCGTTTTTATGAAACTTTTAAAAACTTCAGTGCCATTATGGCTATTATTATTGATTGTTGCTGGTGTTGGAACAGGGTCTCTCATTTCTATTTGCGCTTTTAGAGAAAAGAATACGCTACAAGATTCAGCAAATATTACTACTAATAATTGCGGTATCATTCGTTACCAGTCTAGCCGTCATGGTGAATTCACTAGACCATTACTAATGGCTGATAGTCCAAAGGAAAGCGATGAACTATTAGACCTAAAAAGTAAATTTATTGAGACAATAAATAACAACACCGCTAGTGGTGCAGGAGTAAACTCTGCCTCTGTTTATTATCGTGATTTAAACTCTGGAAGATGGATTTCAATAAATGGGACCGAAGAATACAGCATTGCAAGTATTATGAAAGTAGTTGCCATGATTTATCATTTGCACGTCGATGAAGTGAAGCCAGGCTGGTTAAATCAAAAAATATTAGTTGAAAAGAGTTTAACTGGCGACAATATACAAACTCAAGAAGGTCCAGCCTTAGTTTTAGGCAAAGCATATACCGTTAAAGAGCTAATTGAGTACATGATAAAATATTCTAATAACAATGCAACGGCTTATTTGAATTCATTTATTGAAGCAAAAGAATATCAATTGTTTTTTTCGGACATGGGATTACCTATACCCGATCCTAGAGCAACCGATTTTAATTTAACAAGCGAACAATGTAGTCGATTTTTAAGAGTACTTTACAACTCCTCTGTATTAAACAATAAAAATTCCGAATTTGCACTTTCCCTATTAACCGAGAGTGTTTACAAAGGTGGACTTCTAAGAAATATTGGTCAAGAGAAAATTAAAATTGCACATAAATTTGGCGAACGATTTTATCCGAACTCTTGTCAATTACACGAAACTGCTATTTTTTACACGAATGAAAATCCATTCCTGATTACAGTATTTACAAATGGTGTTGATACCGCACAAGAAGCTGCGTTAATAGGTAAAATTGGGTCTATCGCATTTGATTATTCCAAGACTAAAATCAATTAATCATTTTTCACATTCCTATACGTTTATCAGATTAACTACTTTTGCAATTGCATTACAAAAGCTATTTTTTAATGATTCGAAAAATTGCACCCGTAGTTTGCTTCGGCGAAAGCTCAGCACGGCGCATTGGATAGAATGACAGAAATTAAAGAGTAAATAAATACTGCACCCGTAGTTTGCTTCGGCGAAAGCTCAGCACGGCGCATTGGATAGAATGACAGAAATTAAAGAGTAAATAAATACTGCACCCGTAGTTTGCTTCGGCGAAAGCTCAGCACGG
>CANFIN010000051.1 GCA_947447155.1 Bacteroidota bacterium
ATGTGCCGTTGTGACACATTATCGTTTAAAAAATGACCCTGATGGCAAAGGGATTATTGTTGACGAAGACGCGAAATTAGAAGAAGAGCTGATTGTACGTCCCACATCTGAAACTATAATTTGGAATACGTATAGAGGATGGATTGAGTCTTATCGTGATTTGCCAATCCTTGTTAATCAGTGGGCAAATGTGGTTCGTTGGGAAATGAAAACAAGATTGTTTTTAAGAACGGCTGAGTTTTTATGGCAGGAGGGCCACACCGCTCATGCAACAGCAGAAGAGGCGGTTGAAGAAACAATAAAAATGCTTAATGTTTACGCTGATTTTGCAGAAAACATCTTGGCAATACCTGTAATTAAAGGAATGAAGACGCCAAATGAACGATTTGCTGGTGCTCTGGATACATATTGTATTGAGGCAATGATGCAAGATGGAAAAGCGCTGCAAGCTGGTACCTCTCATTTCTTAGGTCAAAATTTTGCAAAAGCATTTGATGTTAAGTATACAAATAGAGAGGGGAAACAGGAGTTTGTTTGGGCAACATCTTGGGGAGTATCAACTCGTTTAATGGGTGCACTAATTATGAGTCATTCAGATGATGATGGATTAGTTTTACCTCCTCGTTTAGCTCCTATTCAAGTGGTTATTGTTCCAATTTTTAAAAATGAGCAACAACTTCAAGCAATCAACGAAAAGGTAGCGGAATTGAAAAAGTCTCTTGAGAAAAAAGGTATTTCTGTTAAATATGATAATCGTGATACTTATAAGCCAGGTTGGAAGTTCGCAGAGTATGAATTAAAAGGAGTTCCTGTGAGAATAGCAATTGGTCCTAGAGATTTAGAAAACGGCACTGTTGAAGTTGCTAGGAGGGATACTAAAGAGAAAGCGGTCTATCAAATGATTGATTTGCATTTAAAAATCGAAAATCTTTTAGAACAAATTCAGGATAATATTTTTAAGAAGGCAATGGATATTCGAGAAGAGAAAACTTTTAGAGCCGATACATGGGAAGAGTTCATTGATATTTTAGATTCCAAAGGAGGATTTGTATACGCACATTGGGACGGAACAACAGAAACGGAAGAGAAAATTAAAGAGTTATCTAAAGCAACTATTCGTTGTATTCCGCTCGACAATCCAATTGAAGAAGGCCAATGTATTTTAACTGGTAAATCATCCGGACAAAGGGTGCTTTTTGCAAGAGCATATTAATTATGATAAATGAACAAATACTTCAGCTTTTAAATACAAAAGTTAGGAACGCAAAAAATGCGACTGATACAACTTTTGCAGCATTTTCTTTGATAAAGAATTTGCTGATGGAGTATGAACGAGAATTAAAGCATATAATTCTTTTACATGACCCTCGAATAAAAGTAAAATTCACCGATAGAGGTACATTTGAAGCAGAGCTTAAGGTAGCAGATGATGTACTAATATTTATTATGCATACGAATGCTTATGCATTTGAGACAAATCATCCTTTAAGTAAGTCAAGTTATGTAAGTTCAAACCCTGATCGTGCAATTTGTGGAATGATTTCAGTCTATAATTTTATGGCCGACTCGATTAAATTTGAGCGAAGAGGTGAGGTAGGTCAGTTATTGGGTAGGATTTTTATTAATTCAGAAAATCATTTTTTTGTAGAAGGTAAAAAGCAGCTTGGAGTTATGTTTAATAATTTTAATGTTGATGCAGTTTCTATCGATTCGATAAAAAAAATAATTGATCAATTTTTAATTATTGCTTTGGATACCGAAGCAATAGTTCCTCCAATCGATGCGATGCGAGAGATAACTGTTCATGATGCACTTAGCTATATGATAGAAACATCAATGTACGATGGCAAGAAACTTGGGTTTAAATTTCGGAATCAGCAAGATGATGATATTACTGTATAAAAAAGGGGCTTAATTATTTAAGCCCCTTTTTTATTTGCAATCTTTCGAAGCTTTGATGGCCTCAATAGAATCTTTAGCCTGTTTAGTTGTTGGATCTATTTCCAAAACTTTATTCCAGTATTCAATAGATAATTTACAATCTTTAGCTACAAACGCCGCGAATGCTAAATAGCTATTCGCTTCAACTAAATTTGTTTTTTGCTTTGTTAAATTAGCAACATCAGCACTTGCTAATTCTATGTATTTCGCATAATGTGGTTTTGCCATTCCCTCTTTGGCAGTATTATCAATTTGTGCATTAGCTCTACCTCTCCAAAAATAGCCATTTGGCCACGTTGGATTAATCTCTGATACTTTTGCGAATGCTGAATCTGCTTTCAAGTAGTTTTTAGCATTATACCATGCGCGACCCATATTGAAGTAGTCTGTTATCGCAGCCTTAGCAGAATTATTGATTTTAGCTTCATAAGTTAATGCACTTAAATCATATTTCTTTTGCTTGTTATACATATCCGCTAAATCATCGTATAATTCTCCTTGCTTAGGATCAATTGTTAAAGCTGTTTGAATATAAGCAGTACCCATTTCAGCATTCCCGCCTTTTGCCAAGATTTTTCCAAAATAAGAATAATCTTTACCAATTCGTTTGGTCGTATCTTCTGATGTAATAGCAAATACTTTGGTAATTGTTTTTAAAGCCGTATCGTTTTTACCTAATTCGTAACCTACATAAGCCATAATTCTCATCATACCTATGTTAGAGGAATCAATTTTTGTTATCTCGGATAGTTCTAATCCCGCTTCATTAAAATCTCCTCCAGCATATAAGAAGGAAGCATATCTTATTCTGGCATTATTATTATTTTTTGATAGTTCTAAATACTTTTTATAATTTTCTTTAGCTAGATCAGCTTTTTTAAGTTTATAGTAACATTCTCCTAGTTCTCTATAAGCGGGAGCGAAGTTAGGATCCATTGTTATTGAATTATTAAATTCAGTTATCGCGATCTCATAACTCATTGCTCTTTTGTAGAGTTGACCTTTATGAAAAACCGATTTAATATACTTCTTGTCGAATTCTAGGGCTTTGTTATAGTATTTAGCTGCTTCACTTCCATTATTTTCTTCGGAATATAAATCACCATATAAGTTATAGATAGCTGGATTTTTTGTGTCCAGTTTTAATGCGGCATCTAAATATACTCTTGCTAACATTAAGTCTTGCGCTTTTTTATAACGAATTAATGCTTCTGCAGCAACAACCAATATTGACGCATTTTTAGGACCTGCTGTTTTTACTGCTGCTTCAATTACTGACTTACCTTCAGTTAAATTTCCGTCTGAAAGTTTTAGCTCAGCATTTCCAATCTGCAATAATAAATTACTTGATTCTTTTTTTAATCCTTCTGAAAAAATGATAGCGGCAGAATCAGCTTTATCCGCATCTAATAAATTATTTCCCCAATAATAATAGTAATCACCTTTTGTTGGTTCTAATCCAATTAGCTGTTTAAAAACACCACTCGCATCGTCATGTTGCTCGTTTTCATTTAAGCGAATTGCGTCTTTTAATGTTTGCGCATTTGCACTAAAAAAAAGTGTTGTTAAGGCCGCAATTAGAATTCTCTTTTTCATATTCTGAATTTTACTCTGTTTTAATTAATCGAACAGGCATCGTGGCAGGTAACAGTCCGGCTATACGAACTATTCTTTGGCCAGCATCCCCAGCAACAAATGATACAAAGCCCGTACCAAGTCCTGCGCGTCCTTCTCTGTTAATCATATACACTTCTCTAATCAATGGATATTGTGATAGCGCAATATATGCTTGATAGGGTTTGTAATAGTCGTCTGGATAAATTGGATTATCTGCCGCTGTTAAGTCAAGAACTTTTATTTTTGAAAGAAAATTTTGACTTTCCTTATTCTCAAAATCACTAATCCACGATACACCAATAATACCTATTGCATTTTTATTTTCTTCTACATATTTTATTACTGCGGGATTAGACAGTGATGCAAAACAGTTATGCGCTAATGAATTTTCCGATAATAATTTGTCCTTTAAAAATCTAACATTGCTTGAACCTTTGTTATCAAAAACTACTGATATTTTACCAAGTTTAGAATTGGGAAATAAATCGCTCCAATTGGATTTTTCACCACATAAAATCGAAGCTAATTGCTTTAAGGATAAAACGCTATCAGCATTATTTTTGTTTACGATTATAGCAATTGCATCTAAAGCAATCGTAGTTGTTATTGGGATTAATTTTCTCGATTTAAAATAATCATTTTCTTTATCATTCAATTTACGACTAACGATGATTACTTTGGATGAATCATTAATAAAATCTTGAAAGCAATCAGATTCGGATTTATGAGAAAGGTTTAATTGGGCATATTTGTATAAACCCATAAATGTATCTTTCTCTGAGTCGATTAAAGGCTGAAGGGTTTCATCAGATGTTATTTTAACAATACCTGAGGTTGGCGTGTCGCTGTATGGTTTCTTAAAATCAGTACCACAAGCAGTAACAAAAATACATAACAAATAAAAAGATATGCTTTTCATATTATAAATCATGCTGCATTTTATCTTGTTCATCCATTTTATTTTTCATTGACTTTAATCTGAAAAATCGAAATACTCCGTAGATTAAAAGCATAATTCCAATTATGTAACGCTTATTCCCTGGTAATAGTGTATCAATATTTGGAGCCACTAGAATTATAATTCCAACAATTGGATATAAAGCCGACATGGCAGCTGTTAAATAAAAAAGTATTTTGTTTCCTTTCAAGTAATGTATGTATTAAAGTGTTCGCGAAATTACAAAACAATAATCATTGTAAATAAAAAAGAGCCTTCTTAGAGGCTCTTTTTTTAGTAAAATCTATTATGATATTAATTTCTTAATGTAAATGAAATAGGCACATTGAAGCTAACCTTAACAGTTCGACCGTTTTGTTTTCCTGGTGTCCATTTTGGCATCGATTTAATAACTCGAATTGCTTCTTCATCGCAACCACCACCAATGCCTCTTAATACTTTAACATCAGCGATGTTTCCGTTTTGATCAACAACGAAGTTAACAAAAACTTTACCTACTATGTTTGCATCAACTGCCATTTGAGGGTAGCGTATATTTTTTGTTATATAAGCATACATTGCAGCTTCTCCGCCATTAGGGAATCCAGGCATTTCTTCCACGTAAGTAAAGACTTTATCAGCATCTGGATCAGAAACAGGTTCCGGCGGAAGCTCAGTTGCGCCTTCCGTTCCTTCTTGCGTAACTACACCAACATTTGTCTCATTCAGTTTTTCCTGAGGAGGTGGCTGCTCTTCTTCAGCAATCTCTTTATCAACTACAACAGGAGGCGTGAATTTTACTGTTTCCATTACTGGCGGTGGCGGCGGTGGCGGTGGCGGCGGTGGCTCGTTTTTATCGAGTGGAGGTGGCTCCTTAAGTTCTACCGTAACCTCAACAGGTTTCTCGACTAGCTTATCCAAACTCCCATTTATTTTCTCTAAAATAATAGGTGCACAAATAGCCAAAACAAAAACTGCGATTGTAATTAAAAACGCAGTAGCTGCGGTTTTCTGGTAATTAGTTCGTAAGATATAAGCTCCATATTGCTTATTTCTATTTGCAAATACTAGCTCTGTTCTTGCGGGTAAAGTTACATTGTCCCAGCCAGTCATTTGTAAGTTTTCAAAAATCTGAAACATACTGCTTTCTGCTTTATTTAAAGCGCCATCACCTTTAGAAATATAGTTAAATGCGCCTAGTTTGAGGGCTTGATCGGCAACTTCAATTCTGTTCTGACCTGAAATCATAACCACTTCAGTTTTTGGCGACAATTTTTTGATTTGCTCCAAAACTTTTAATCCGTCCATCGCTCCTTTGACTTTAGAATCCAAGTTGTAATCAAGGAAAACGATAGTTGGTTTATGATTATTGAAAGCAGCTAAAGCAGCTTCCCCCGTGTCAAAAGTCAGAATTTCATAGCCAGCCATCTTGCTGCTTAAATGATCCTTCAACAGTTCAAGCTGTAGAGGTTCATCATCAACAATATAGATAAATTGTTTTTTATTGGCCATTTTGTTTTTATTTTACTTTTTCACAACTTGTATACGTTGTATTTGAAGCGTTTTTCAGAGAATTAGTTGGTGTTATTAAGGTTGAAACGTATTAATTAAATTATACTCTTTCGCATCCAAATCAACCAAAGCATATTTGCCGATTAAACAGATATTAAGTTCATCTATTATATCGATTACATTCTTATACTTTGCCTTGTCGTCGGTTTTGACAAGTACCATTAATGCGTACTTTTTACCTTTAATATCAACTACTTTACTTTTCAAAGTATCTTCATTCATTTTAGTTTTTAACGCGTTCTCTTTTAGTGTTTTGATCTCATCAACTGCTTGCTTATTGTAATCAAGAAACAATTTGCGAATTCCATTTGAAGAGAAATCGGTTAATGTTAATTTGGTTTCTGGCTTTAATTCGCCATAATACCAAAAGATTTTATTATCACCACTTAAAAGAATAGTAATTGCATTATTAACTTCATTTTTTATTTCCTGCCCTGGAGGTGGTTTAACAGGCATGTTAATTTCCATTGTTTTGGGTTTTCCAAAAGTGGTTGTCAACATAAAGAATGTAAGAAGTAAGAAAGCTAAATCTACCATCGGAGTCATATCGATATGAGTAGATTGTTTCTTAGCTTTTACTTTACCGTGTTTCCCGCCTTTACCCGAGTCAGAGTCGTTGGATTGTATTTGTGCCATTTCTTTTTGACTGGTAAAAGGTTAATTATTATTAGGGTTTTGTTCTAAAGTAGTAACAAGATTAAAGCGGTTTACTTTCATTTCTTGGAAAACCTCTATTACTCTTTTAATTGCGGTATACTTAGCATTTGCATCCCCTTTAATCGCAAATCGTAGTGCTTTATCTTTTTCAATAGGAACTCCGTTTGAATTTTGAGCATCCGCTAAACGACCGAATCGAATCCAGTCGCCTAATTGGTTGTTCAACGAATCATATGGTATTCCCATACTTTTCTTCATGAAGTTCTTTCTTTCCATTTCATCCAATGGCAAGTATTGCTTTAATTGCTGGACAGTCATACCAAATGTCGCCATCACAGCAAATCGATTTGTTTCATTTTCGTCGAACTTTACGCCATACTTAGCTCCCATTTGAATAAGCATATTCTTCCTCATTTCCTTTCCTTCTAAATTAAAGAAAACTCTGCCTGAAGAATCGATGGTTACCAACATTACTTTTTCAGGTAGAATTTTTTCTGAAATAGATGATGGCGAATCAACTACAACAGGTTCATCAGGACGAAACTGCGTAGTTAACATAAAGAACGTAACCAGTAGGAATGCCAAATCAACCATTGGAGTCATATCCAACGAAGGACTATTTTTGGGCATTTTTACTTTTGGCATACGGAAATCAGATTAAGGATTAATGTTTAGATGTAAATGTTTGAACAATGCTATAACCAGCCTCATCAATTCCATAAGTAATAGAATCAATTTTATTTGTGAAATAGTTATAGAAAATAATTGCGATAGCAGATGTTCCGATACCAAATGCAGTATTAATAAGAGCTTCCGAGATACCAGTTGCTAAGGCAGTTGCATCAGGTGAACCTGCTTGCGCTAATGCCGCGAATGCTCTGATCATACCGAATACAGTTCCTAATAATCCCATCAATGTTGCAATTGAAGCAATCGTGGAAATGATAATTAGATTCTTAGAAAGCATTGGTAATTCTAATGTTGTTGCTTCTTCAATTTCCTTTTGAATTGTAGCTACTTTATGTTCTTTATCAAGAGTAGATTCCTTCGACATTTGTTGGTAAGCCGTTACTCCAGCTAAAACAACTGCCGCAATTGAGCCTTTTTGCTTGTTGCATGCTGCAATTGCACCATTCATATCGTCCTTAGATAAAGACTGTCTAACTGTATGTATAAAAGCATCAACACGACCAATACCTTTTGAATTTCCGATTGTAATAAAACGCTCAATAACGAAAATAATTGTAATTAATAATAAAGACATCAAAATAGGTACGATAAAACCACCTTTGTATATGATGCCCAAGAAGTTTCCTGGTAATGGATTAAGTTCAGGGTTGTTGTCCTGGAAGTTTGAAGGATTTCCCAATACAAACTTGTAAATTACTACAGCAATAACCAAAGCTGCCGGAATAACAATAGCAGCTAAGATGCTATGTAATCCTCCTGATTTTTTCTGACTCATAAGAATGACTTTGTTTTTGTTTTTGTTTTTAGTTTAAAATTAAGAGCCACAATAATAACGATTTCAGTTGAACTAAAAAACCAATTTAATATTGGCTCGTAAATTAGATTGTCTGGTAAACGACATTCTTTAAAAACAATTGTGCTTAAAAACGCCTGAAATTGAGAATTTTATAAAAAAGCGGAAATGAAATCCTAAAAAAAAGAGTTGAAAATTTCTTTAATTTCTAAAGTTATTAAATTGTAAAGACATTTCTAATTCACTAGATCTGACCTTTGCGATAACTCCTTGTAGTTCATCTAGCTTTTTTCCAGTTACACGAATCTGGTCATCCATAATTGAAGCTTGTACTTTAAACCCAGAATCCTTAATGATTTTTACAATTTTCTTGGCGTCTTCTTTTTCTATACCTTGTTTCACTTTGATTTCTTTTCGGATCATATTTCCTGAGGCATATTGGTCTTTCCCTAAGTCTAAGCAATTACCATCAACACCTTGCTTCATCATTCTTGATATCAAAATATCAATTACTGATTTTACTCTCATTTCGTTTTCGGTAATGAGTAATAACACAAGTGTTTTCTTATCTAATTCTAACGTGGTTTTTGACCCGTGAAAATCGAATCTGTTAGAGAATTCTTTTACGGTAATATTTATCGCATTGTCAAGTTTTTGTAAATCCACTTCGCTAACAATATCAAAAGAAGCCATAATTTGTTTTTTTCAAAGGTAAGAATCAATTGCTTATTAGGTATTAAAATTTAAATGTTTCCTTATCTTTACATCACACTAATGCCAAAAAAGTATTTATGAATTTAAGGATTAAATTTATCCTCTTTTTTATTTTTGTTTCACTGCGTGTTTTTTCTCAGGCAGGGTTGCAATTTGTGCTTGATACATCAGTCATTGTACAGAAAAATAATTATCAATTATCGATGCCTTTCGCGGGTGGTTTTAATAGTCCCGTTTTTTGCAAGATCGATTTAAATGGGGATGGCCAAAATGATTTATTGGTTTTAGATAGAGTAGGGGATCGATTATCAACATTTATATTTAATGCAAATTTGCCTGGACTTAAATTTAAATACGCTCCAGAATACATAACAAAATTACCGCCGTTGCATGATTGGGTTAGTAGCTATGATTTTGATTGCGATGGCGACTTAGATTTGTTAACCTATTTTAATAATTCAATAGGTGTTTGGCAAAATGATTATAGTCAAAGTGCAGGAATTTCATTCTCATTATTCACTTCACAGATAAATAGCGTATACGCTTCTGGGTTAGCCCCAATTTTTAGCACGCAGGTTAATTTATCAGCATTTGATGATGTTGATAATGATGGCGACATGGATATTTTGACATTCACTAATTCTGGAAATTTTATTGAATTTCATAAGAATTATTCAATGGATTCACTCGGAGTTTGTAATCAGCTTTTGTTTAAGGTCGAACCTGATTGCTGGGGCCATTTTCGTTTAAGTGGGCTTACCAATTCTGCATTACTAAATCAAAATTGTTTTACTAATAAGTTGGAGGGGCGCGATAGTCATCTTCATTCTGGTTCTGCACTCACGATATTAGACGAAGATTGCGATGGTGATGTAGATATCATCAACGGAGATATTCTTGGTTCGAATCTTTTATATCTGAGAAATGGAGGTACACTTGATTCAGCTATAATTGTGCAACAGGATTCAATATTTCCTTCTTATAATACTAGTGTTAATATGCAAAATCTGCCGGCAGCTTTTTATTTGGATTTGGATGGTGATAGTATTAATGATTTGATTGTTTCTCCTTTTGCTACTGTCGGTGAAGATTTGCATAATGTGCATTTTTATAAAAACACAGGAAATAATTGCCAGAATGTATTTTCATTCGTTAAAAATAATTTTTTAATTGATCAAATGATTGATGTGGGAACTTCCTCTAATGTTAGTTTTTTTGATCTTGATGGCGACGGTAAAAAAGATTTAATTATCGGCAATGATTATGCATATAACGCGAATCCGAACTTGCAATATTCATCATTGACAGTTTATAAAAATACTAGTGCTTCAGGAGTCTCTTCTTTCGAATTTATTACAAATGATTATCTCAATTTAAGCTCACTGATGCAGTTCGGACTTTATCCTAGCTTCGGCGATTTAGATGGTGATGGAGATGATGATTTGCTACTGGGCAATGCTGATGGGACTTTGATTTTTTACAAGAATACTTCAAGTGGCGCTGTTCCTAACTTTGTTTTTAGCAGTCCTAGTTTTCAATCAATTGAT
The DNA here is from genome assembly GCA_947447155.1 of Bacteroidota bacterium. Lineage (GTDB taxonomy): Bacteria > Bacteroidota > Bacteroidia > AKYH767-A > OLB10 > CAINEC01. The sequence goes on from CANFIN010000051.1 coordinate 10,469, forward strand.
ATTGGCAATAATTCAATTCCTCAGATTATTGATGTAAATCGTGACGGTAAAAATGATTTGTTAATCGGTGAAAGAAGTGGTGTCTTGAATTATTTTACTAATAATACTGTTGGAAGTAATTTGCTTTTTAATTTACAGTCTTCAAATTTTGGCGGGGTAAATGTTGCTGCGCAAAATTCAATCACTGGCTTTAGTGCCCCGTTATTGTTGGATTATGGCAATGGTTATGAATTGTTAGTTGGTAGTGAATCAGGAACCATTTATCATTATCAAAATATTGATAATAATTTAACAGGAAATTTTAATTTGATTGATTCTGTTTATAATGCAATCAATGAATCAAAAAGATTGACGCTGTCTGTTTACGATTATAATGCTGATGGCGTAATTGATGTAATTACTGGTAATAGCGATGGAGGTGTGCGTGGGTATTTGGGTAATAATAGTAACGGAATAAATTTGAATCAGCATGATGAAATGTTTTTTGATGTTTCGCCAAATCCCATTAAGGATGAAAATATTATTTCCGTAAGATTTGCTTCAACGATTGAAAATGGTCAATTACAAATAGTGGATGTTTTAGGAAAAATTGTAAAAAGTGATAATATAAGAGGACAATATTATCAGCTTAATCTGTCATCTTTATCGAAAGGTACATACCTTTTAACGCTTATTCAAAATGGAAGATCATTCTCAAAAAAAATAATTAAATTATGAAGATGAAACATTGGTTAATTTATATGTTATGTAGTTTTCCGTTTTTTGGAAGTGCTCAAACGCAAACATTCTTTCGAGATACATTAGTCCATGTGAATGATATCAATAACCAACCTTTGTATAATGGCTGGGGTGGAGGATTAAATAGTGCAGTGTTTGCAGAAATGGATTTGAATAATGATAACGTGATGGATTTAGTAGCGTATAGTTCTACGAATAATAGAATTATCCCTATGATTAACAGAGGGGTTTATAAAAAGTCGTCATATGTTTATGCTCCTGAATATGTTTCAAAATTTCCGTCTGATTTAGATGGTTGGATTAAGTCTTTTGATTACGATAATGATGGCGACATGGACTTGTTTACTTATTATAATGCGAGTATTCGTTGTTATAGAAACGATATCAATGCAGGACAGGGTTTGAAGTTTACATTAGTAGTTCCTCAGTTGTATACACATTATGGTACATTCCCAACAAATATTTATTGCTCAAGAGTTAATATGCCAGCCTTATCTGATGTAGATAACGACGGAGATATGGATGTCCTCGCGTTTTCAATCAGTGGAAATTGGGTAGAACATCATAAAAATTATTCAATGGATTCTTTAGGCAATCCAAACGGATTTTTAATGTATAATATTCCTCAATGCTGGGGCTATTTTGCTTTGAAAGGCGCCTATAACACTGCTGACTTACCGCCAATTCCTGCTTGTCCCTTGTTGCCCGCTAATCCATTAGTAAATACGTTAGAAAACTTCCAAAAGAAACATGCAGGATCTGTTTTATGTGCTTTCGATTCAGATGGAGATGGTGATAAAGATATTTTAAATGGCGATGTTTTATCTTCGAATGTGCTCTATCTTGAAAATTGCGGAACGCCTGACTCGGCATTCATGTGTACACAGGACTCAGCTTTCCCAAGTTATAATATTCCCGCATATATGCTAGATGTTGCGGCCCCTTTTTATTTGGATGGCGATAATGACGGGAATAAAGATTTAGTGGTTTCTAATTTCTTTGATACTGGTGAGGATTATAAAAATGTGATGTTGTATAAAAACATAACCAACAATCAAACGAACGTGTTTAATTTTTCTACCAACGAATGGCTCGTGAATCAAATGGTTGAAGTTGGTACTGGTGCGCACCCTGCTTTTTTTGATGTAAACGCAGATGGCAAATTAGATTTGTTGATTGCAAATGAATATCGTTCTGATGCTGGCATTTTAAAGGGTAAAATTGCTTACTATCAGAATACATCAACTGCGAGTAATTTTAGTTTTACTTTTATGATGGATGATTTTGCATCGTTATCGACATCTGGGATTATAGGTGTTTCTTTAGCATTTGCTGATATGGATTTTGATGGCGATATGGATATGATTGTAGGCGATGCAACTGGCAATTTGCATTTGTTTACAAATAATGCAGTGCTTGGTGGCTTTGCCACATTTATTTTAACGAATCCTAATTATTTGGGAATTAATGTAGGTTATAACGCAACACCGCAATTTATTGATGTTGACAGAGACGGCCAAATTGATATTTTAATCGGCGAGCGTAATGGGAATATCAATTATTATCACAACAATGGCAACTTTACATTTTCATTTATTACTCCAAATTTTGGTGGAGTTAATGTTAAAAAGGCGAATTCATTTGCTGGATTCAGTGTTCCATATTTGTTTGATAACGGTAGTGGATATGAGCTGTTGGTTGGTTCTTTAAGTGGTTATTTATATCACTATAACAACATTGATGGCAACTTAAGTGGTAATTTCAATTTAGTGGATAGTATGTTTCAGAATATATTTGAACCTCAAAGGTCATTTCCTGCTGTAGCCGATGTAGATGCTGATGGTAAATATGATTTGGTGGTTGGCAATGCGTGTGGAGGAGTGGTTTTATACACGCAAAACAGTTTGTTGTCATTAAATAATTCACAAGGAAACTCAGAGGTTGATTTTAGTGTTTATCCTAATCCGTCAAACGATGCATTTACATTAGAATTAAAAGAGTTTAATCATCTTGAGAGCGCATATTTAACAATTACCGATCTCGCCGGAAGGATTATTTATTCTGAAAAAATCGCAACAAGCATCATTACCATTAGTAATGAAATTCTAAATCCAGGTATTTACATTTGTCAAATAAAAGTCGGACAAAGTTTATTCGCAAAGAAAATTTTTAAACTATGAAAAAATCCTATCTCTTAGTTCTCTTTACATTGTTAATTACATCTTGTGATAGTTGTAAGGAAGAGGATTGTAAGGCTGGTTCTGGTGGCGGATTAACAGTTGCTGCTAAAATCATTCACCATACTCGTGAAATAAGGGGTTGTACAGTTTATGTGAAATTTAATACGCAAGATTTTCCAGGCACAAGTCCTTCAAATTACGATTTGTCTTTTAAAGCCAACGATACTACAAGTGTTGCATATCTTAGAGGTCTGAATTGTGGCGATTATTATTTCTATGCAATGGGTATCGATAGTTTATTAACTCCTCCAAATAATGTTGTTAAGGGAGGAATGCCATTTAGCACTGCTCAAAAAGAAGGAACTCAAAGTATAAACTTATATGTTACAGAAGGTGATTAAAAATAAAATCCATATAGTATTTTTCTTCCTCTTCCTGATTGTTTCATCATGTAGATATGATGTTTACGAAGCTCCTGCTGTTACAAATTATCCTGATGATGTTGCAATTATTATTACAGGAAAATGCGCCACTGCTGGATGTCATAATGAAGTGAGTAGTATTGGTGCTGCTGGTTTAGATTTATCTACTTGGGAGGCTTGTTATCGTGGAACTAATAACGGAGCAATTGTGATACCTAATCGACCAGACTTTAGCACCTTGCTTTATTTTACAAATACAGATAGTACCAAAGGATTAGTTGTTAAACCAACAATGCCAATTAATGGTACGCCGTTAAGTGATACAGAGTATCAGACTTTAAAATCATGGATTGATGCAGGAGGTAAATCGAAATCAGGAGAAGTGATGTTTCCCGTTGATGCCAATCGTAGAAAGTACTATGTATCTAATCAGGGTTGTGATGTTGTTTCAGTTTTTGATGCAAAGAAGAAAGTTGTTATGGCAATGGTTGATGTTGGACAAAATCCGGGCGCAACACCTCCTGAGTCTCCACATAATGTTAAAGTTACTCCCGATGGTCAATATTGGGTAACTGTTTATTTGAATTCAGATATAGTTCAGCTATACAGTACCGTTAGTGATGAGTTAGTAAAGACGATTCCGATTGGTAATGGTATAGCAGGAGGTTGGAATACCATCAGTGTTTCTAAAAACTCAAAGTTTGGATATGC
>CANFIN010000052.1 GCA_947447155.1 Bacteroidota bacterium
ACAAAAAGTGCGAGTATTAAAAAAGCAACTAAGCGAGAAACAATTGTTGAAGAAACTTCCGATGTTTTTTCAATAGCTTTTAGCTTATATAAATCTATGCTCGTTTTACCATACACCCTAGCCTTTTCAATTAAAGGATCTAAAAAATTAGCCTGGTTTTCCATAATTCAATAACATACTTTATTCTTAATTAATACTACTTATCACCAATACACTATTCTACAACTTATCACCTCTTGTGATTAACGCTTTCGTACATCTGACCAACCTCTTCTTTTCCATCCTCAAATTTTTCATCAAGCCCTTCAATAAATTCATTAAACTTTTCTTTCATATCATCCGCTGTATCAGTGGCCTTTTTTGAAAGTTTTTTTCTTGTTTCTGATCCTTTGTCGGGTGCAAATAATACACCTAATAGAGCGCCAACGGCTAAGCCTGCTAACACTCCGATTGCTACATTAGTCTTGTTCATGATTTTTGATTTTTAATTTGTTTTAAAAACATCCAGATTAACTTTATTGTATGCTGGAATTCAAAACAAATGTATTCGCATAGCTTTATAATAAATATGACAATGGTTATCGCTATCTATGAGGTTCCTCAGAAAAACTTATAATTGTTATTCCTTTTACAATCAAATGGTGATTATAAATCAATGGTGAAAAATTGCTTTCGAATACTTTAAGTCAAAATGCATTCCCTTCTTTTCCTCTTTAAATTCTAACTTAGCAAATCAAATAGATATTGTTATCAAGAATAAATAATGTCCTCTTTTTATTAATTATTTATTTTAAAAATCATTGTGGTTTTAATATTTTATAAATACATTTAGATTAGCAAAGTGAATTAATATGGACCTAAACGAACTTAAATACCCGATTGGGAAATTTCAGAAACTAGAAGTAATCACAAATGACATTTTAGAAAACTGGATCTCTGATATTTCAACATTTCCGCAAAAACTGATTAACGAAGTTAGATTGCTGTCTGATGAACAGCTCGAGACAATCTATAGACCTGAGGGTTGGTCTATCCGGCAAGTAGTTCATCATTGCGCAGATAGTCATATGAATAGTTTAATTCGTTTAAAACTTGCATTAACAGAAGATCAGCCTATCATAAAACCATACTTTGAAAATCGATGGGCAGAACTTATAGATAGCAAAAATTTGTCAATAGAACCATCCTTAAAAATAATTGAAGGAATTCATGAGCGATGGACTGTTTTATTAAACAATTTAAATAAAGAACAATTAGCTCGAACATTTATACATCCTGAACACAGAAAATCTTTTAGTATTCTTGAAAACATTGGAGTGTATGCCTGGCATTGCAATCATCACTTGGCACATATAATATCAGTTAAGAAAAGAAATAAATGGAACTAAGGGAAATTCATGAATTAAATAAAATAACAAGGAACTTATCTAAGGATAATTCGATTGAAAGTATCTGTCAATTGGTATCAATTATTCAAATTTGTTTTAAAGCTGGAATTAAATTTACTTATTATCCAAACTATGAAAATTCATAAGAATTATTCAGGTCTAAGAATTTTCCTGAATGGAATACCAATCAATCAAATCAAGAAATTAAAAACCTTGAAGCCGTAAATAAACTACAGGAAGCAACAATAATACGGGATCAATTAATCGAAGATCAAAAGAAATAAAAAACAATTTATATTAGAAATTTACAAAAAAGAAAATTAGTTTATAGCAAAATCTGATTCTGAAATATTCTTTATTCCAACACAAATTGCAGCGATTGATGGATTAATTTTTTAATGTAATTGAATTAGGAACAAGGTTGTGTAAGTAGATTATTTAAGCAAGAACCTAAAAGTAATTAGTTGCCTTCCATCCTAACTTCATCCAAGCGCAAGCGGTGAATACTTTTGTTTAAAGGTTAAATCAATCGCAAAAAAATTACTTCGAATTCATTCTCCAAAATCCATCCCATCCACTGCCAATATTATGCGTTTCTAGCAGAGTGTTTCATTATTAAGTGGGGATAAATGCAAATTTTAATTTGAAATAAAGAGCCAATTTACAATTTTAATAAAAACTAAAAATTATGAGTAGATGTTAATGAAATAAAATAATAAAATAGTAGACAAAAGTAAGTTTGTATTTATCCAAAGTTCCTAAAATGAATCGGCTTACCATCTTGATCGATTTGATGAAGTATTGATTGACGAAGGTATGAGACGTTATTGAAAGCATTTTATAACAACCGCAATTATACAATAAATTACGAATGATTATATTTTTATTTTTCTAGAATACCAAATTTTAGATAGCTGCAAAATGTTTTATTAATTAACTTTACAACAATCTTAACCTATATTCTTAATTAAAAATAAAAAACAACATAATGAAAAAATTTATGCTTAATATCCAATTAGAAGGATTAGACAACGAAACTAGAATGAAATTACTACCAAGAGAACAGGAAGTTGTCAAAGAGCTGGAAGATAATGGGACAATCGTAGATAACTTTATCAAGCTTGACATGTCGGGTATTTTTATTGTAATGATGGCAAATGATTCTGAAGATGTGCATACCAAACTTTCAACTTTACCATACTACCCCTATATGAAAATTGAAATTATTCCAGTGAGGGTAGTTAATAGTGTAAATCAATAACACAGGTAATAATATCCGATTATCGTCGGTTTTAAAAGCTGAAACCAAGATTTAAATAGCAGAAAACTGCGAACACTTAATTCATTTTTATAAAAGCGCAAATCTAGTGTTTAAGTTTGTATAAATTTAAATAGTAAATATCATCGAAAAAAAAATCTACTGATACTTTAACAAAAAAAATCATGAAATTAAACAACAATAAAATTTTAATAACTGGTGGCGCGAGCGGAATTGGCCTAGGACTTACAGAAAGATTTATTAAAGAAGGTAATACTGTAATCATCTGCGGAAGGAGAGAAGAATTATTAAAAAAAGTAGCTGAAAAAAATTCAGGAGTCATTACCAGAACCTGTGATTTATCAATTGAATCAGATCGTATAGCGCTTTATCATTGGATTGCTGAAAATCACAGCGATTTAAATGTGATTGTAAATAATGCAGGCATCCAAAACTGGATGCATATTTCTGACAAAGAATTTTATCAAAAAACCAATAATGAAATTAACACTAATGTTATAGCTCCATTGCATTTGACAAACTTGTTTTTAGAATTAAATTCATTAAATACAATCATCAATGTAACATCAGCTTTGGCATTTGTACAACTCTCAAAGGTTCCTGTGTATTGCGCAACAAAAGCCTTTTTTCATTCCTACACGCAATCACTAAGACATCTGTTAAAACCAAGAAATATTGAGGTGATTGAAATGATTCCGCCAGCCTTAAATACCGACTTAGGAGGTAAAGGTATTCATGATGAATTCCCACCGGTATCTGATTTTATTGATGCTATCTTTAATCAATTAAAAGAAGGAAAGAGCGAATTAACATTTGGCCTTAGTGAAATCATGTCGAAAGCAGATCCTAATGCGATCAAAGCTGTATTTGACAGAATGAATCAATAACACTAGTAAAAACATCCGATTGTAGTCGGTTTTAAAAGCTGAAACCAAGAATTAAATCGCAGAAAACCACGAGCGCTAAATTAATTTTTAATAAATTGATGCTACGACGTAAACAATTCAAAGTTCAAAATGATAATATCTTTGCTATTAGCGAATATATGAACTTTTATTTTTTACAAAATATTTAATTAAAATATATGGTTACGGGATTTTTGAAAGAAACTTTTATTCAATAAACAGAAAATCCAATAGAATTACTGCAATAGAGTTAGCCGTAAATTTTAGGTCAATATAAAATTTCTGCAAAAAAATTTATGACTGAATCACAACTAAACAACTCATAGTTGACGCTTTTTTCAACTGCAAAAAAGCCATGTTTAGCAATCAATTAATCAATTTCAAATAAAAACAGTCATTTTAATTGCAATTGTTTTATAGTTTAAAATAAATTGGACTTCATAATGAAATAAATTATGAAGAAAATAATTGTTGCACTGTTATTCCTTGCAAGTGGTTATGCGTCGCTTGCTCGAGTTGTTACAGTTTCATCTATCCCAACATTACAAACAGCAATTAATAATTCTATTGCAGGTGATACAATCATCCTTGCTAATGGAACCTACTTAAACAATGTCATAAATATTTCTAAAAGTAACCTCACAGTAAAAGCAGCTACTCCTGGTGGTGTGTTTTTAAATGGTAACAATAGTAAAATTCTTAATGGAAATTACATCACGCTCTCTGGTTTTCAGTTTACTTCTGGATGTATAGGATCATCCAATTTAATACAAATTAATGGAAGCAATAATATTCTAACACAATTAAATTTCAATGGTTATCTCGCCAAAAAATACATAGAAATAAAAGATGGCACTCAGTATAATCAGATTACATATTGCAATATTGAACATAAACCAGACACCTCTGTTGTAGGAGCTGTATTAGGTTGTGCTATTCAAATAAACACCTCTCCTGCTATTCCAGGTTATCATAAGATAAGATACTGTTCGTTTCAAAATTTTCCAGGACTTGGAGGTGATTATGGAAATGAACCGATTCGATTAGGACTAAGCACCGAATGTACTAACACATCAAGGACTATTGTTGAATATTGTTATTTTAATAACACAGGAATGGGTGATGGTGAAAACATATCAATCAAATGTTGTGAGAATGTAATTCGTTATTGCACGTTTACAAATAACCCTAATGGAATGTTGGTATTCAGAAACGGTAACAGAAATATCGCTTATGGAAACTATTTTATTAATGGTTCAGGCGGAATAAGAGTTAAAGAGGCGAACGATATCTACTGTTACAATAATTATTTCGAGACAGCAGGAACAACGGGAACTGCAAACGCAATTGCATTTAATTACATTAGTCCCAATTTGAATAACATTAATTTTTTATACAATACCTTTATCAATTGTGGTGATATAGATCTAGGAGGCGCAGGTCCTGTTAATGTAAATTTTGCCAATAATATTTTTAAGAAAACCACTGGAAATATTTTTTCAAATCCGAATACAAGTACAATCTGGAAAGGGAACATATACCAAGGTACATTAGGCATTTCTATCACATCGGGCATGACATCCGCTAATCCTCAACTTGCACTTAATACAAATAATTCTTTTAGTTTATCATCCATTAGTCCTGCAATTAATATTTCAGACACTACTTTCCCAAATATACTTGATATTGCTAATGTTAATGATGATCCATTTTTATTACTTGACATCAGAGGTAAATCAAGACCAGCTTCAATTAGATTAAAAGATGTAGGTTGCGATGAATTTGGAACAGGTACTTCCACAAATTCTCCACTAACTTTAAGCAATGTTGGACCATCCTATTTAGCAGTTACTTGCTCTGCTCCGTCAGCACCTACAGGACTTGCGACAACATCTAATACTTGTAATTCAACAACGTTAACATGGAATGCAGTGATCGGAACAGGAATTACGTATGAAGTTTTATCAAATAATATATCTAGCACATCTAGCTATAATTCTCTTTGTTTAGGTCCGCTTACTAATAATACTTGTACAATAACTGCAACTCCTGGTTCAACCAATTATTATGTCGTAGTTGCTAGAAATGCTTGCGGATATTCAATAAAAAGTAGCGCCCTAGCTGTGACATCACCAGTAATTGTTACACCTACGTTAAGTATAAGCGTTTCTCCAAGTACGACTATATGCAAAGGAAGCAGCGTGACATTTATAGCCTCCTCAACTAATGGAGGTACAGCGCCAATTTATCAATGGAAAAAAAATGGAGTGAATATCTCAACTGGTTCAACCTATACTTCAACAACACTTTTTACCGCAGATATTATTACTTGTGTTTTAACCTCGAATCTTCTTAGTTGCACAACTACATCCACTGCTAGCTCCAATTCATTAACAATGACGGTGAATAGTATTCCTACAATTACGATAACACCAACAGGTTCACAAACGATGTGCGCGGGACAAACTAAAAAATTAAGTGCTAGTACATCTACTGGAATAACCTATCAATGGCAAAAAAATAATGTTAATATTACTGGAGCTACTACATCAAGTTATTTTGCATCACAAGCAGGTGCATATCGTGTATGTGCAACAAACGCATTAGGATGTAGTAATTATTCGTCAGCCGCTAATATTACCGTTAATTGTAGACTTTCAAACAATGATTCTATTCAAAATAATTTAGATGAGAATCCTCTCACAAATATTTCTATTTCACCAAATCCTTCGTCAAGTGAATTCATCATTGACTTTAAAAGCCAAGTTGATTCACCGATTAACATTTGCATCATGGATGTATCAGGAAGAATTTTAATGAATGAAAACTATACATCAATAACGAATTTCAAATTTGGGTCTGATTTTATACCAGGGATTTATTTAGTCAGAATTAATGCAGGAGATCAAACTAAGACTTTGAAAGTGATAAAGGAGTATTGATTTTTTACTATCGCTTTTTCAAATTGAAATCAGTAGTTAGAGATTCATAACTTAGCATTACTAATATGCTGAACATTTTATTATTCTTCAAATCCATTAGTTATAGGATTCAAATCTTCAAATTATCAAATTGACAAATCCCGAAGCATCGGGATCAAATTAAATTGATTATTTTTATCAATATCAATCTAACCTAATTTGAAACGCAATTTACTTTTACTTGCCGGCCCGTTATTATTTATATCCATCAGCAATGCTCCTTCATTTGATGCCGCACATCCTGAAATGATGGACATGCTCGGACTAGTTTGCTGGGTGGCCTTGTGGTGGTTTACTGAAGTGGTACACATTGCGATTACTTCCCTTCTGCCATTTGTATTCTTGCCTTCTTTAGGAATCATCGATATCAAAGAAACAGCAGCCCAATACATGGATCCAATTCTGTTTTTATTTATTGGTGGATTTATCATTTCATTCGCGATTGAAAAATGGGGTTTGCATAAACGCGTAGCATTAAAAATCCTTTCCATCACAGGAAAAAATCCTGCGCAACTTTTATTGGGTATCATGCTTACCTCCTATTTCATCTCAATGTGGATATCAAATACTGCTACGGTGATGATGTTGTTATCAGCTGTGATGGCCATCATCTATCAACTCGATCATCATTACAACGATAAACATCAACATCGAAAATTATCATCTTCCTTATTAATTGGTTTAGCATACGCAGCTACTATTGGTGGTATGGCTACCCTTGTAGGCACTCCTACCAACATGATTTTTTATCGTGCTTATCTTGAAGCTTATCCATTGCAAAATGATTTGTCATTCATCAGTTGGTTTAAAGTTGGATTTCCAATTTCGATTTTACTATTGCTTGCAACCTGGATGGTTTTGAAATTAAATATCTCTAAGAAAGAAAGACAAATTAATTTTGATATCAATATCTTTAAAAAAGCTTATAAGGATTTAGGTCAGTTTTCCAAAGAAGAAAAAACAGTTGCCTTAGTTTTTATAACAACAGCTTTGTTGTGGTTTACGCGTGCAGATATCCCTTTAGGAAACATCACTATTAAAGGATGGTGCAATTTATTTCCGCATCCTTCTCAAATGCAGGATAGCACGGTTGCCATCGTATGCGCACTGTTCTTATTTATTCTTCCAACCTCTGAAAAAGGAAAAAGCATTTTAGAGTGGAAAGACACTACCAAATTGCCCTTCGATATTTTATTGCTCTTCGGTAGTGGGTTCGCATTAGCAAAAGGATTTGAAAAAAGCGGACTTAGCACTTACCTGGCATATCAATTAAATTTTTTAAATGGTGTGCACCCGTTAATTATTTTATTAATTGTATGTGTAATCATAACCATCATCAGTGAATTTGCATCCAACGTAGCTAGCATACAACTCGCTTTGCCTATTTTAATTGCACTACAAAATTCTATGCACTTACATCCTATGCTTTTACTAGTCCCTGCTACTTTAGCAGCCTCCTTAGGATTTATGATGCCCGTTGCAACAGCTCCCAATACAATTGTATTTAGCAGCGGACATATCAAAGCGAAAGAAATGGCATTTACTGGTTGGTGGGTAAATTTAACAGGAATAACTTTAATAAGTTTAATCTCATACTACCTCTTGTAAAACTTAAAGTAAAGATTTCCTATTCACCAATAATATTCCATTTATTAGTGTCATGAGGCGAAATTGGGTCGAGATTATTGTTGTAGATGTTATGGATGTATTGAATCCTTTCAACTATATGATCTTTTAAGACGGCGGGTGAAACAACTTTCATATGTTCAAGCCAACTCATTATCCAACCAACTAATTCAATATTGATTCTGCATTGCATTTCCATATGATAGCTTCCATCTTTCAACACTATAAACTTTTGAGTCTTATGCCAAAAACGATTGCTAATATAAATGCCCGTAGATTTACTTATATGAAGAACTACTTTATAAATCTTTTCATCGTTAGTTTCATGAATTCCAAATTTTGTTTGCAAGTTATCATCCAACAACTTCTGATTACCCTTCATATTAAAATTCTTATCTAATTCCTCAATTGATTCAATTGAATCTAGCTCAATAACGTGAATTGATTTATTTGAATTTTTATAATGACAACCTAATAAATGAACCGTACCCCGATGATATACCAAACGCATCGATTCGAAATTAAATTCTACTAATTGTTCATGGCAATACCATTTAATTTTTAGAACTATCCTTTTAGTTATTGCCTTTAATATAACTTGTAAAAACTTCTTATGTTTAGCCTTATAAATAAACTCCGACCAATTACTATTTTCAACAGAATTACCAGGAACCAATTGAACAATTTCTGAAAAATCTTCCATTGATATGCCTTTATTCACATCAATTATTTGTTTAAGTGTATCACCTGTGACTTTCTTTAACCATTTGGTTTTGAAATGTTCAATCAGAAACAAGCTGATATAATCTTGATATGATATTGAAGTCTCCTGCTCATGAGAAACTATCATCCAAGTTCTTTTTCTAAAATTCCCTTCAGAAGCGGCAACATGAATTTGCGAAGTATTTAAAACTTCACTTATCTTTGTTAAGTCGCGGTAAATAGTTCGATCAGAACAATCATATCCCAAAGACCTTAATTTTGGATTTAAAGTAGCTACTGTTTCTGGCCCTATCGACAAGAATCGAATAACGGCCAAAATGCGTTCTATTTGCATAAAAAATCAAAATGGTTTGCAAATATTTTAATTAATATTCGTATTTCCAAATTATTTATATAAATGTTAATTAAACATAGAAATAAAAATATTAATGGCTGTTAATTACCCTACTATCGAGCTTAAAAAAGGAAAAGAAAAATCTGTTTTAGCAAAACATCCCTGGATTTTTAGTGGAGCTATTGCTAAAGAACCTAAAGGGTTAAAAGAAGGTGAAATAGTCCAAGTAACTGACAGTAACGCTAACTACTTAGCCACTGGCCACTTTCACAAGGCTACTATATCCGTTCGCTGTATCGACTTTGATAATAATCCCATCGACCAACAATTCTGGAACAATAAAATACAAGCTGCTTATAATTTCAGAAATGTTCTCGGATTAGTGAATAATTCAGAAACCACTCTTTATCGTCTGATACATGGCGAAGGGGATGGTTGTCCAGGATTGGTAATTGACGTCTACGGAAAAACGGCTATCATTCAAGTTTACACAAAGGGAATGTATGATGCAATTACGTTTATTAATAATGCTTTGGTGGCGGTATTTAACGATAACCTAAACGCAATTTATTCGAAAAGTGCTGAAACATTAGCTAAACATGGTGTTCAAAATATAATAGATGAATACACCTATCGTAGTGATGATTTCCACGAAGAAAAATATGCTTTGGAAAACGATATTAAGTTTATCGTTAACTACATCGAAGGACAAAAAACAGGATTCTTTATTGATCAGCGAAACAACCGATCGCTTGTGCAGCATTACGCAAAAGGCAAATCGGTTTTAAATACTTTTTGTTATACGGGAGGCTTTTCGCTATACTCGATAAAAGGTGGAGCTAATAAAGTCGTTTCGGTGGATAGTTCGAAAAAAGCAATGGAAGGTGTAGCTGCTAATATGGAGTTAAACTTTCCAAAAGCGAATCACGAAGGTATAACAGAAGATGTAATGACCTACCTTAAAAAATCGGATGAGCAATTCGATTTGATTATTCTTGATCCACCAGCCTACGCTAAACATTTAAGTCAAGTGAAAAACGCAATGGTAGGCTATCGCAATCTGAATACAGAAGGTTTGAAGAAAATTAAAAAAGGAGGAATTTTATTTACGTTCTCCTGCTCGCAGGCTGTCGATACAGAATTGTTCCGTAAAATAATTTTCCAATCGGCTTTACAAGCAAATAGAAATGTTCGCATCTTACATCAGCTATCGCAACCCGAAGATCACCCTATCAGCATCTATCATCCTGAGTCGGAATACCTGAAAGGATTTGTACTTTACGTTGATTAAAAAAACTGATTACCTTTGCAACGCTATTCAAAATAACATGAACCAACTTCCTAATTTAAAGAATTACAATAACGGAAACTTTTTTCTGATTGCAGGTACCTGCGTGGTAGAAACAGAAGAGATTACTTTTGAGACTGCATCACATCTTAAAAAAATTACTGATCAATTAGGAATACCTTTCATCTTTAAGGCATCGTATCGCAAAGCCAATCGTACACGCGTTGATTCATACACGGGTCCTGGTGATTTAGAAGCTTTAAACATTTTAAAGAAAGTTGGCACAGAGTTAAATCTTCCACTTTTAACGGATATCCATGAAAGTGATGAAGCAGCAATGGCAGCAGAATATGTTGATGTATTACAGATTCCAGCTTTCCTTTGTCGCCAAACGGACCTACTTGTTGCTGCTGCTAAAACACAAAAAATTGTCAATGTAAAAAAGGGACAGTTTTTATCGCCGGAAGCAATGCAATTTGCAATTAATAAAATCAAAGCCGCAGGTAATGATCGTATCTGGTTAACAGAGCGAGGAACCAGCTTTGGTTATACTGATTTAATTGTCGATTTCAGAGGAATTCCAACGATGAATAGTTATGGATGTCCAGTAGTAATGGATATTACACACAGCGTACAACAACCAAATCAGACAACAGGAGTTACGGGTGGACAACCAGCGCAAATTGCTACACTGGCTAAAGCAGCTATTGCAACAGGAGCAAAAGGAATATTTTTGGAAACACATCCTAATCCTAAACAAGCATTATCAGATGGTGCTAATGCGATACAGTTAGATCGCGTAGAAGAATTATTAAGCGACTTAGTAATTTTACAACAAGCCGTTAATAAGATTACCCGTTAAAAAGAATTATCTGCGATTTTAAATCGGAATATCGGTTCCAGATCATTTAACTCATTGATCATACAATTGAGGTCGGTAATAATTCCGTTGTTAAATCCGTATACCCAACCGTGAATTGCTAATGCGCGCTTTTCCCACGCTTTTTGTACTACTGATGTCTTAGCTAGATTTTTCACTTGCTCAATCACATTCAATTCTACTAATCGGTTAGAACGAGCATTCAAATCATCAATCGCATTTAATTCATCAGCATGAGTAGCATATACCTCTTTGATATTACGAAGCCATTTATTAATCACACCACCATAATCTTTATTATCCATTGCGGCCACTACTCCGCCACAACCGTAATGTCCGCACACAATAATATGCTCTACATGCAATACATCAACGGCATAATTTAATACTGTCAATAAATTCAGATCAGTATGAACTACAAGATTTGCAACATTACGATGCACGAAAATTTCACCTGATTTAGTATTTGTAATTTCATTCGCAGGAACACGACTATCAGAACAACCGATCCATAAATAATGGGGAGTTTGACCTTTCGTTAAATTATTAAAAAACTCAGGGTCGGATGACAACTTTGACGTGGACCATTCCTTATTTCCTTCCAGCAAGCGCTGGTAACTTTTCTCATTACCCATAACCATAATTATTTTAACAAATGTACTTCTTTTACCAATAAAAACGCAAGTGCCAATTATCCATTCAGTTTTTATATTTTTGCATCCGTATGAATGATACGAGAAAAAAAATAGTTGCAGGAAACTGGAAAATGAATTTAAGTTTGCAGGAAGCGCAAAGCTTAACTGCAGAACTCATCGGAATGATACAAGATGAAAAACATAATGCTTGCGAAGTTTTTCTTTTTCCTCCTTTTGTTTACATCAATACCATCAATAAACAGATTCAAGATAATCCCATTCAAGTTGGGGCGCAAAACTGTGCTGACCAACTATCAGGTGCCTATACAGGAGAAGTTTCAGTTAGCATGTTAAATTCTATTGGAGCAAATGCTGTTTTAATCGGACATAGCGAACGAAGAACTTACTATCATGAAAGCAATCAAACGTGTGCAACTAAAATCAATCTTGCGATTCAACATAACATCATTCCTTTTTATTGCATCGGCGAAACCTTAAACGAGCGCAACGCTAATCAGCAATTTGAAATAATCGAGAAACAATTAAATGATGGAATATTTCACTTGAGTGCTGAAGACTTTTCGAAATGTGTGATTGCCTATGAACCCGTATGGGCTATTGGTACTGGACTAACAGCAAGTCCTGAACAAGCGCAGGAAATGCATGCATTTATCAGAAGTAAAATTGCTGACAAGTATTCGATGGAAATCGCTCAAAAAGTTTCTATACTTTATGGTGGAAGCTGCAACGATCAAAATGCAAAAGAACTATTTGCTTTGACTGATGTCGATGGTGGATTAATCGGAGGAGCCTCGTTGAAATCAAGAAACTTTATGAATATTATCAACGCTATTTAATCATTTACCAACTCATCGTGAATCAAAATAGCAATCGGTATTTTATTGAATTAGCTTATAAAGGCACTAATTATCATGGCTGGCAGATACAACCGAATGCCATCACGGTGCAAGAAGAATTAAACAAAGCACTTTCCATCCTTGCAAAAACACCAATAGAAACATTAGGCTGTGGACGTACAGATACGGGTGTACATGCCTCACAATTTTATGCGCATTTTGATACAGTACTGGAATCAGACGAAATAAAAACGTGGATTAAAAAATTAAATTCAATTTTAAAAAACGACATGTTTATTTTTGATATCCATGCCGTTGATGCCGATGCTCATGCTAGATTTGATGCAACATCGAGAAGCTACAGTTATTATATTGCTAAACATAAAACGATATTCCTTCGTGATTTAATGTGGCATTCTCCAATTAAATTAGATATTGCTTATTTAAACTCTTTAACTGATGTATTAAAATCAAACCGACAATTTGAAAGCTTCAGCAAAACAGGTGTTGAACAATCCACTTACGAATGTGATATTACTGAAGCTGTATGGATAGAACATGAACATAGTTATCAATTTAAAATTTCTGCCAATCGTTTTTTAAGAGGAATGGTAAGAGCTATTGTTGGAACATTTTACGAATTAAACAAAACCCAATTACCACCTAGCGAATTAAAAAGAATTCTTGATGCTGCCAATCGTAGCGAGGCAGGAGCTGCTGCTCCGCCACAAGGATTATTTCTTGAACAAATTACGTATCCCTATTTAACAAAGGCTAATCAATCGCCATTTCAACTATGAGCGTAAACGGAAAAGCATTCGATAAAAATTTATTATTTCGAATTTTACACTTTGTTAAACCTTATCGTAAATTATTTTTAGGAAGTATTCTGCTTACTCTTTTGTTAGCAGGACTATCACCTTTACGTCCAATTATCACTGAATACATTTTAGACCATTGTCTCGATTTCGAACATCAACAAACGTTGTTTAATTTAACTATTCTGATGATTGGCATTTTAATGTTGCAATCGGTTATACAGTTTTTGCATGCTTGGACAACCAACTTACTTGGACAATTTGTGATTCGCGATTTACGAAAAGATTTATTCAATAAACTTATCCATTTTCGACTTACCTATTTTGATAAAACACCTGTAGGTACTGCTATCACCAGAAGTGTTTCTGATATGGAAACCATCGCCGATATTTTTTCGGAAGGTTTAATTATAATAATTGGCGATTTACTACAACTTATAGTAATTATAGGTGTTATGCTTTATACAGATTGGAAAGTGACATTGGTTTGCTTAAGCACTATTCCTATACTCGCTTTTGCAACTAATATTTTCAA
>CANFIN010000053.1 GCA_947447155.1 Bacteroidota bacterium
AGTGGTTATGAAGAATATCTTTTTTGATAATAATAAATTCGACTTAAAAACAGAAAGCTTTTCGGAGTTAAATAAATTGGTAGCCTTTTTAAAATCTTCTGTTAATGTATCTATTGAGATTGGTGGACATACCGATGCAATAGGTGATTCTAAAATGAATTTAACGCTTTCTGAGAGCAGAGCAAAATCAGTTTACGATTATCTCGTTCAAAAAGGAATAACAGCATCAAGGCTTTCCTTTAAAGGTTTTGGAAGCACGGTTCCTGTTGCTGATAATACTACCGAAGAGGGCAGAGCACAGAATAGACGAACAGAATTTAAGATCAAATAAAAAAGGGCATCTTATCGATGCCCCTGTATTTTTTAATGATGTTCTTCTTTATCTTCCTTTTCCTTCGGTTGCGGAATAAATTCAATCCCTAATTCCCTACAAAGGATTTTCTCCATGGTTTCTTCGTCAATTTTCTTAGCCAGTATCTTCTTGTTTTTATCAAGTATAAAAATCTGAGGTGTAGTTAAAATATCAAACTCATGACGGAAATTATTTTGTGTTTTTAAATCAGCAACATTAATCCAATCTAATTTATTTTCCTTTACATAATCTTTCCATTTTTGTTCTTCAACTGCTGTATTAATAGCATAAACCTGAAGTCCTTTGTTTTTGGCTTTTTCGTAAAAAGCTTTCACTTTAGGAACAGTTTTTTTACAATGTCCGCAATCTGGATCCCAGAATAAAAGTACTGTAAATGGCGAATTAATATTATACATGCTTTGATAGTTGCCAGAAGTATCTGCAAGCACTAAGTTTTTTGCTTGTTTGCCCAATAAAATTGGACCTAAAACAGAGGCGCGATCTTGAATTTTGTATAGCGTTGCATCATCTACCCATGTTGCTTGATCTTTAGTATAATATTTAGTTACCATGCTAACAAATACAGCATCAAGTCCCATGATTTGTGATGTTTCATAGGTATTGGTTAAATACCAAACTACGTATTTAAAAGTCTCCTTGTTAGGTCGCGCCTTACCTACGATTTTGTCGCATTCTAAAATCAAAGAATCAGGTGATGGAATTACTAAGTTTTTAAAATAATAGGATAATTTATTATGATATATCGGGGTTCTTAATATTCGTTCGTCTGATAAATCTAGGTTGTCGAAATAATGAGCTTTATAATAATTGAATTGAAAGGTTGAATCTTTTGCTCCGTTAGGTAAAATTGGCGCATCAGGAATACTGACATCTTTTGATGCATTGTAAATGGCTGCTAAAAAAGATTTGGGATGCGAAAGGATATAACTATTTTTATAATCAATCACAGAAGAATCTATTGCTTTTATTTGTTTGATTATTTCATCAGTAGATTGTTTTTCTGCAGTTAACTTTTCTTTTTCTGCATTTAAACTCTCCATTTCTCTAGACTTACCATTAATAAATTTTAGGTAATTATAAAAATCTAAATTCTCTTGTGAGCCCTTTACTTTCATTGTATTAATTGCATCAAACTGGTCACATTCTAAAGAAAAGAACTGTGAATTTTCAACTAGTATTTCGAAGTAAGTTTTGTTAGGGAATACAAATAAATAAATCCCCCCTGCTAATGCCTCCTTACCTTTGAAAGTAATATTGCCAGTTGAATTGGCCATTGCAGAATCTTTGATATACTGCTTATCGCCATAATAATTAGCTAGGTAACATAATGTGTCTTTTAAACCGTTTACTTTTATCTTTATTTCATAGCCTTGAGCATGAACAGATTTTGTGAAAGCAACGGCAACTACTGCATAAATTAAAATTAATCGTAGATGTTTCTTTAGCATATTGAGTTGTACTTAATTTGATTTGGTAAATTTATAAGATATTATTTGCTTAATCGACTTTTTTCTACACAAAAACTAACGGCGTTGTGTTAATTGCAATTGTGTATGATTCATAATTATTCTATCATTTTGGTCAGAAGTAAAGATAGCTTCAAACCGTATTTGACATTATTTGTCTGATATTATTTTGAATTCATATTAGTTTTCATTAATCTTGGCAAATATTGCAATTGCTTTTCACGATTTATGCTAAATAAGTGTTAAAGTCGTCTAGGTTGTTTTTCATTCTATTTCTTAAAAACAAAGTAAAATGGAATTGAAAACTGATTATTATTACCGTAGTAAAGAAGGGGTTTTAAAAAGGGGAGGTAAAATTGTTATTAATCGATATCGTATTTTATATGTCGATGGTAGGGAATTACCTGAAAAAGGTATAGGTTATTATTCTTCTCCTATTGATTATTTCCTGAAACTAGAAAATGATGATTTAACGGTAAAATCTATACCAATTAATCGGATTATTAATGAAAAGGAGTACTCTGCTAATCAAATGGAGTACTACATAAGTCTTGGCTGGTTAAATCGACAAAAGTTCAAGTGGATTAACAAAAGACATTACTTACAACAAAAGAAAAATTATTTACATTTGGGATTGATTATTTTATTGTTTTATTTTGTTTATCGGTTAATTCAATTAATGACAGATTAAAAAATGGGGAATTTAAGAGCTCGAGATCTTTTAAGTTTTAAGTTAAGGTCCAAACAACTAAGTAAGTTTGAAATTGCAGCACTTGCGATAATAATTTTGTACTTTGTAATTATGGCTTGGATATTCTTCAATCAATAATTATTTTTCCTCGCTTTCCTTTTTAGCCTTATTTAAATCGAGTCTGATTCCTGCGTTATAAATTGCGCCGTTTCCTATAAACTGTCCTTTAATGTAATTTTCGTAGTTGACCACCACCGATAAGTTTTTGTAACACTGTACGCTAACCATCGCACCATAGCGTAAATAACCCTCACTGTTTTTAAACAATCCATAATTTACAAAATTCTCAGGGTTTGTAAGTTCGGTGAATGGCAATTTACCTTTCATAAATAATGCGACCTGGTATTTATTTTCTTGAATATAGTTAATATAAAAATCACCTAAGAAATCATTTTTAAAGAGCTTCTTTCTGTTTTGATATCCAATGCCACCGTTTAATAATATATGTGAATTGTATTTGTAATATAAGTCACAATAAATGCTATTTGAAAAATCTCCGAAGCCAGTGTTTAAACCATTAGTATCGTTTTTACCAGTCGGTAAATTTTGGTAAATACTTATTACGGGTTGTATTTTATTTTGAGATGACAAAGAATAATTTAATCCCATCGAAATATCACCTAATCCTGAAAAGCTTCTACTTGATAGATTATCTGTTACTTTTCCATTACAAAATGCAGGAACAATTAAACTAGCAGCAAGTTTATTAGTCAAACCATATCTACTTTGAAAATTAACCGATGAAAATTGAATTTCGGGAACATAAAAACCTCTATCAGAATTTTTCAATTGTCCATCATTATCATATACATCATTAAACTTTGTAAACTGATAATTTAGTAAGAAATAACCATTTCCTTTATTTAACGGCTCATTGCCAGCGTTGCAAATAGTAGCTGTTATTAAGTATCCGATAATTAGACAAACTTTCTTTTTCATAATAATATTTGAGTGGTTAAATTAATCAATTATACAACTGAAATAATCTGTTTTTTGGTCAATTTTTAATTGAAGAGGTTAAATATCTGATTTTATGTTGTTAAAACATAACTTTGCTGGCTAAAATTATTAAAAAAATGTCGGATAAATTGCAGGTTGATAAAGATTGGATAGCCTTAAACGGAATTTCATACGCTGAATACTATCAAAAAATTCAAAATTTTGTTTCTAAAATGACAACTTCCGGCCACGATGTAACAGCAGAGCGTATTGAAATCACAAAATTGAATTTACATCGAATGAAAAGAATAAATGAAGCCCAGTTGGAAAGTCTGAAATATGAACTGCCCATTACAATTGGTGTGGCCATTTTAACGGAGGCTTGGTGCGGTGATTCAGCTCAAAATATTCCTTGGCTAGAGCACTTTTTTAATAGCTGCTATCCAAAAATGCAGTCTTATTATTTCTTCAGAGATGACAATCCAGAATTAATGAATCAATTTTTAACTAATGGTAGCAGATCAATTCCTAAGTGTATATTTTATAATCTAAGCAATGGACAAGTTTTAGATACATGGGGAGCTCGACCTGAAAAAATTAAAATTTGGCTAACCAATTTCAGAACACAAAATCCGGAGATAAGCAAACATGAATGGGAAATAGCCTTACATAAGTATTACACTCAAAATAAAGGAGCTGCTATTATGAATGATCTAAATAAAATTATTGGCGGTTTAATTTAATGCCCTTTTTTAAATCTTGATAATCTAAATAGTATAGTAGTTTTACACTAATAACATCCATTTTAGGATGAATAAAAAGATTTTTGGTATTGACCATATAATCTCTCGTAATATTATTGCTAGCGGCATCTTCAATACTGTTTTTGTAAACAATATTCAAAACACTTCCTGGTGAAAATCGATATTCATAAACAAGGTCAATATTGAACAAGTCTAATTTAAAGTCATTATTACCAGCGTAGTTATTATACTCAGAAAGGTCGCCGTTATCTAATAAGTGAAAGTGCTTTTTATAATGACCGGTAATAACATAATTTCTTGCTCTTAAAGTAAGGTTCATCTTATCGTTGATAGTATAGGAGCAATTAATTTCATTCGTGTATGTATCTAGTCGTCTTAAGCCAAAAATGATAGAAGTATCTTCAACTGGGACATAACCAATATTAGCAGGATCCAAGTTGTAATTGAAAGATGTTGTAATGAATAAATGATCATTTGGACGGAAACGCAAACTCAAAGTTGGGCCATAGCCATCACTTTTATATTCATCAATAAAATTAGAAATATTTAAACTTATATCGTACGCAAACTTCTTTCTATAATCGGTGCTGTATCCAAAATACCCATATACATATCGGAAACCATGAAAATAGTAACCAGCTGTTCTTGGTTCATACATGTCGTAATTTCTATGCGGAGTAAAACCACCACCAAAAAATATGGCATTATAATCTAAAAAACTAGTAAACCCGTTTATGTCAAGTGAATTGACTCCTTGTTTACCAGTTTTAAAATCTCGTCTATCGGAGTATTGAAGATTGATAAATCCTTCTCTCAAAAACTTCCACGGCTGAAACAAATTATACTTGACATAACCAATATTTGTTCTCACTCCAGGTACTTCATAATAGCCAAGATCAGTTACATTATAGGAAGTATCAACAACCTGCGACTGAACACCAAATTTTAAATTTCCACTTACTTTACCAGCTTTCAAATTATAACGATATCCTTTTAAATCGTTTGATTCATTTGAATGAAACTGTTGTAACGAATAAACTCCATCGCCAAAAATAGCATAGTTATTATCCTTTGTAAATAAGGAAAATCCACCGCCGGTAACATTCGCATCTTTATTTTGATTCCTTCGAATTGTATTCAAATTAATCAGATAAAAATTATTGTTATTCTTATACTGCTTATCAAAGACAAGAATATTATAATTGGCAAAAGGCTCCGTTAATACTTTTCGCGTTTCCCCGTTTAAACTTTTAATTGTTGCATAGGTATTATCTGTCGTGGCATTAAAAAATCCAACACCCAAACCATTATTTAAACGACCAGAAACCTTAGTTGAATTCATTAATTTGCTTTGCGATGGATTACTAATTATCACATCTCCTGATTCTAAAGAACTGCTTATTTGATAAAAGCCAGTAGGTGTTTTCCCAATTCTTCGAGAGTAAAACAAATTGCCTTTGGTAAATAAATCTACACCCTCTTGAAAGAAAGGTCTGTTTTCATCATAAACAATTTCATTATAACTTAAGTTTTTTACTTTATTATCTGATTGTACCTGGCCAAAGTCTGGCAGTAATGTCATATCTAATGTAAAACGATCATCAATTCCGTATTTAATATCAGCTCCTGCACTCCAACTATATGTATTTGCATAGGAATAATTGTTTAGTTCGTCGTATTGTGGACTATGCTCATAACTTAAAGCCGCATAGGGAGTAAGAGATAAGCGTATAGGAGTTTTAATATTTTCAATACCATTGAGATGGCCCCAATAAGATAAAGGGTTGGCAATTCCTGAGGGTGTTAAGCTCCATTGGATTAATTCTCTTTCTCTTCTTATATAGCGTAAAAATTGCACATTCCAATTCTGCAAATTTGCATTAGGAAAGCGAATAGCAGAGTAGGGGATTTCCATTTCAATATTCCACCCTTCTGAAGTGATTTTTACTGCGCTATTCCATACTGCATTAAAAGTATAATCTTGATATTTACTATCAATCTGAACACCACTAGCATAAACTCCAAATTGAAATGCATCTTGATGATTACCATAGGGGTCAATTTTAAAATAAAAATAATCTGCATTCATATCCATTTCATCTCGTTTTCCTAACTGATGTAGAATGCTATCGGGATGTTGGTCGAGTAATTCAGCGAATACATAGATAGCATTATCGGTATAACCTATTCTAATATTGGTGGTTTGACTTGGAATACCTCCTTCAATGGGGCGAGATTGAACAAAATCATTTGAAATAATTGTATTTTTCCATTCTGATTCATCCATTTTTCCGTCAACAGTGGGTGCCGTTTTAAAACGAATTGCATTTAGCGTTTTTAAGGTATCCTGGGAAAAAACAAACGTGCAATTGAAAATTAATATGAATAGAAACACTAAAGTCGCGAATGCACTCTTTGACTGAAAATAGCGTTTAATTAATAGAACCATATATTTGATACATCTTAAAATCAATTGCAAATCTACAATTAAAATCAGAAAGTTAATTTAGCGTTAATGACAATTGATAATCATTCGCAATTAATACATTTGACAAGTGAAAAAATCAGGCTTTCGTTTTACAGTTTTTATTATGAGTCTTGCGTTGGCAGGATTAATAATGTTACAGGCCTATTGGATCTTACACGATTTTAAATTAAAGGAGCAGCAATTTGACCAAACGGTTATGCTTGCATTGAATGATGTTGTTTCTAAAGTAGAACAACAGGAAAACATGAAAATTGTTGTCCAGAATTTCATTTCTCACAATGATTCAGTGGGCTCTTCCAATATCAAAAATGACAGCGTATTAAATCACCTTGGTAATTATATTGGCAATAGTCAAATTAACATTGGTGCTAACAATAACGATTTTTCAATGGTAGCCCAAGAAATCAGAAATAAGGTAAATGAAATAAAAGCTAATCGAAAGTCAAATAAGGATTTTAATAATAATCTACTAGTTGATTCCTCCATTGATATTCGAATTATTAAGGATATTGAACAAAAAGAAATTCTATCTTTTAATTTAAGCGATGAATCAGTCATTATGGATTCAATTGAGCGGGAAGCAGAGAGAAGAATGGAATCTAAGTTTAATAAACTAAACACCTTAATGAATAAACTTACTTTTCAAATTAATGATAGAAATAAAAGTTTAATTGAGCGAATACCTCCAAGAGTATTAGATAGTATTATTCAAAAAGAATTTGAAAATAGAAGTATACCTGAAAAGTATTTTTATGGAATAAAGCAAGCCAAAAACAAGTTCGATTATATAAGCAAAGGAGCTGATTCAACGTTGCTATCAAAGTCAAGTTTTTCAATTGTCTTGTTTCCAAATGATATTTTAAAAAGGAATGAACAACTTACTATATCATTTCCTTCTAAGATTGAATTTTTATTTTATTCAATTTTACCAATTGTAATTAGTTCTGTAGTTTTTTCCCTTATAATGATTGTAGGATTTATATATGTTATCAGCACAGTTTTTACGCAGAAAAAACTAGCCGAAATCAAAAGTGATTTTATAAACAATATGACGCATGAGTTTAAAACACCCATTGCGACAATTTCTATTGCCAATGAATCATTAAAAAATCCGAAAGTGTATTCAAGTCCTGAAAAAATGGATTATTATACAGGCGTAATTCGTGATGAGAATAAACGTATGTTACGTCAGGTTGAAGTGATGTTGCAAATGGCGCAACTCGAGAAAGGTGAATTGAAGCTTAAATATGAAGCCATAAATTTAAAAGAGGTAATTGAGGAAGCAATTAACAGTAGTTTGTTATCTGTTGAAAATAAAAATGGAAAAATAACTTTTGATGCCACTGGTTTTAATCCAATCATTAATGGAGATAGAAATCATCTTGTTAATGTATTCAGTAATTTAATTGATAACTCAATAAAGTATTCGGACAAGCCACTTGAAATAAAAATAATTTTGAAAGACGTTAATGGACGTATTCAAATTGCTGTCGCTGATAATGGAATAGGAATGACGAAAGAAGTACAAAAGAGAATCTTTGATACTTTTTACAGAGCTACTACAGGCAACGTACATGATGTAAAAGGATTCGGATTAGGATTAAGTTATGTCAAAGCTATAATTGAACAACATAAAGGATCAATTTTCGTTGATTCTGAAATAAATAACGGCAGTACATTTACAATTGATTTACCTTTTTAAAAAACAATAAATGAAGGCAAAAATTTTATTAGTAGAAGATGATGTTAATTTTGGTAACGTCTTAAAGAAATTTTTAGAATTAGAAGAGTATTCTGTTTCGCTATCAAGAGATGGAATGGAGGGCTTGGAAGCTTATCAGAAAAAATCATATGATTTAATTATACTGGATGTGATGATGCCAAAGATGGATGGATTCTCATTGGCTACTAAAATCAGAGAAGAAAACAAAAAAACGCCTATCATTTTTTTGACAGCCAAGGGAATGAAGGAGGATATGATTAGAGGTTACGAAGCAGGTGCAGATGATTATCTTATGAAGCCTTTTGATACAGAAGTATTGCTTTATAAAATCAATATTATTTTAAAACGGTCATTAGGAATTATTGACTTAGATGATCAAACTGATTTTAAAATAGGGGAATATAATTTTGATTACAAGCTAAGGCAAATACACCGCTTAGGAAAAACAGAAAATCTTTCACCTAAAGAAGCAGATTTGCTTCGTTTGCTATGCGTACATCAAAATGATTTATTGCCTCGACAGAAAGCGCTTAAGTTGATATGGGGCGATGATAATTACTTTAATGGACGAAGTATGGATGTTTTTGTAACTAAAATCAGAAAATACTTAAAAGATGATTCAAGAATTGAGATTGCTACACTCCATGGAAAAGGAATCAGGTTACTAGTATCTCAATGATTATTTGATAGCATCAATTACTTCCTGACTCATTGGATTTGCACCCGATCTAAATCGACGAATTAAATTACCATTTTCATCTAGTATGAATTTTTCAAAGTTCCATCGAATATCGCCTATAAAATCAGGATTATCTTGTGTGGTTAACCATTTAAAAAGAGGGTCAATAGTACTGCCTTTAACTGATACCTTAGATGCCATAATAAATGTTACTCCGTAATTCTTTTGGCAAAAATTGCTGATATCTGAATTAGAGCCTGGTTCTTGTCCACCAAAATTATTGGCAGGAAATCCTACAATAACCAGTTTGGATTTATAAAGCTTATAAAGCTTTTCCAAATCTTCATATTGAGAAGTATAACCACATTTAGATGCAGTATTTACTATCAATATTTTTTTTCCTTTAAAAGTTGAAAAGGAAATTGTTTTGCCATCGATTGTTTTAAACTCAAAGCTATGTATAGAGCTAGAAGAATAAAAAATAAGTAAAGCTGTTAGGATTAGTGTTTTCATAAAATCATAACATATATTTAAAGTTATTGTTTATAATAAGCAATTTTTCTTTTAAATTTGAAGAAACTTTTCAATATGCAGTTTTTAGTTAAAGTAATGTCACTTGCTCTTGCAATCTTTTTGATTGCCTCATTAATGCCAGGGGTCTCAGTTAATGGAATGTCAGATGCTATAATGGTTTCTTTAGTTATAATTCTGCTTAATATTTTTTTAAAGCCTATTTTAGTTTTTCTTACCCTGCCAATAACAGTTGTTTCTTTAGGTTTGTTTTTATTGGTCATCAATGCATCAATAATATTGATAGCTTCTAATCTGCTTCATAGCGGATTTAAAGTTGATGGTTTTGGGGTTGCTTTATTATTTAGTATTCTCATTTCCATTACTAATTCCATTTTAGAAAGAATATCGCAACGTTTAGATAATCGACAAAATCGTTAATCTTATCTATTGCAAATGTTTTTAAAATCGCAATATCCACATTTCCTATAATCATCTGTTTGAATAAAAGGAATAGCAGGATTCATTATTGTTGAAATAAGATTTTTTAAATTCTGTTCAAACTCATCAATTATATCATTAGTGATAGCTTTCCCTTTTGATAAAAAAGAAATTGTTTTCGCATTCTTTTTTAATAAGTAGGCCCCAGCTAAAATTTCCTTATCAGCGTATGTACAACTTTCCTTTCCATTATTTTCTCTGTTTCTGAAGATATAAACATAAAGTAGTAGTTGGAAGACAATTTTATAATCTGAATTATTAAAGATTACAATAAAATCTTTAGGAATTTCAATCTTTCCACTTCCGGTTTTATAGTCAAGAATTCTTATTTGATTGTTTACTAAATCTAGTCTATCAAATACTCCTTTTATAAAAACTTTGTTTGTTGCATCTAAATTAAATTCATGTGAAAAATCATCTTCAATGCTAATGATTTTAATATTTTTTTCATTCTGATCAATTTGCAGAATTCGTCGTATAAGTTCTTTGATCACTCCTTGTAAAAGATAGTCATTGCCGATTAACTCTTTATCTGAATATTCTTCTTTGGTTGCTTCTAAAACAACTTTCTCTATTTGTTGAAGTGAATTATTAAAAAAATCTTGTGAAATATCTTTTTGATTTTCATAAATTAACTCCATCGCTTTATGAAGAATTCTACCAAACATCATTTGGTCAATTATTTTTATATCGTCTTGATTTTTAAGTTTGGCAATATTCTCGAAATAAAATTTTAAAGGACAAAAGATATAAGTTGAAATAGACGATGCAGAAAAACCTTTTCCTTTTGTATTAGCAGAAATATCTACATTAATGTACTTTTCATTTATACGCTGAAATATTTCATCTGTTTTTTCAACAATTATAGACTCTGCTTTTAAAGGTTCAAGTGGGGTTTGATATTGTAGGTATTCTATTTTAATATCTTTATTATGCTTCGCAAGTTCATTTTCGATTTGCAATATAAACCTTGATTTTTCACCTCCGCCTACACTCGTCATTTGATTACTATAAAACAAACTTAATTCATCGCAACGCTGAATTAGGCGATAAAAATGATATGCGGTCACAGCCTCTTGTTCCTCTTTGCATGGCAGAGAATAAAACTTACGAATTGCATAAGGAATTAATGACTTAGAAATGGAATTAGAAGGCAATGTTCCTTCATTAACATTCGAAATGAAAACAAATTCATAATCGGTTAATCGCGTTTCAAGAAATCCGTTAATATTAATTCCTTCTCCTTCGTTTGCTTCAATTGGAATTCTGATTTTATTAAGATGATTAATTAGTAAATTCCAATAAGCTTGTATGCTTATTTCAGTATCAATACTTTTTAATAAATTACCAAAAAGTTCAATCTCTGTTTTAATACAATTTATTATTTGTTTTTGATAATGTATACCTGGCTCATTGAACTGTAATAATAAATTCACAATGAAATTATGTTCTTCTTTAAAATTAGTTGAGGGAATCAGCAATGATTTTTTAAGGTCCTCGATAGATTTATGCAGAACAAGAAATAGGTTATTAAACGATTTAATATCAAATAGACTTGTAACAATTGAATCAATGTTAGTTTCTGCATTTAACAATTGAGAACGAATATTTTTTATTTTTTTAATAAAAGTCAATATTGGAAATGACGCTAACGCTAATCCCATAGAAGGGTTATAAGGAATATTTTTTTTGTCTAATACCTGCAATAATGGAATTAAAAGGGAGTCGTCTGGTAGTACAACAACTGCCTTTGACAATTCAGTAGAAGACATACCCTGAAACTTTTGAATTATTTCCAATGCGATATCTTTCGCCATGGCAGTAGCGCCATTTGATTGGATAATATTTATTTTTTTCTGGGTTTGAGTGAGGTCATTGCTAATAAAATTATTAGCTTTTGACATTACACCTTTTCTTAAATAATTTCCGGCTTCCTGGTTTTTATCATTTGTATAATAAGTATCAGCATCTTTAAATACAATAGCATTATTATTTTTAATTAAAAAATCAATAATTACTTCTTCTGATTTTGTTAAAGCATAAAAACCTGCGAACACTATACAGTCAAATTGTTTAAACCATTTATTAGATTGAATTGATTGTGCAGTTTTTCTCCAAGCTAAGCCCTCATAGCAATAATTGTTTTGGGTGAGGATTTTATGGTATTCAACATATAATTTAGGGAGTAGTTCCCAGTAAGAAAGAAATGACTGCTTAAGTGGTGAAAGTGGAGTCATTGAGAACTCGCTCCAAAAACGGTTTAATAATTCTGTTTCAACATCATCATTTGAAAACATCAAATCGATTTCTTTAACATCGTATATTCGTTTGAATATTTTTTTTGGATCAATTAAATTCCTGTCAATCTCATCAAAGTCAGATAATATTTGATCTCCCCATTTTAGAAACTCATCAAGATCTGCACTGTTATCTAAATTTTTAAATGCAGTGAATAAATCAATGAATAGTCTTGTTTCATTTGCGATTGGAAAATCAGAACAAAGGTCCATTAAATCTGCAATAGGAATACAGGTAGGTAAAAAACCTGGCTTCGTAGTTAGTCTACCTAATTTCCTTTCAATTTGAATAGCTGCTCTCCGAGTTGGAACGATGATTAGAGAGTTGGAAGATATTTGTGGATATATCGATTCTGTTAATTGATCGAGGAAGGAAATCATACTTTAAAAATTTATATAAAAATAAAAAAGTCCCGACAGAAATGCCGGGACTTTAAAAATAATTTTAATTTATTATTAGTGCTTTACAACAAACTTCTTCGTTAAAGTATTATTGTTTTGAGTTACTTTTAAGAAATAAACACCATTGCTCATAGAAGTCAAATCTAATTCACGAGTATTTAATCCTTGAATTGCATTAACACTCATGTTATTAATTAATTGACCCATCATATCATAAACTTCGATAGAAGTATTTTCCATGCTTGGCGTAAAATAATTTACAGTTAATGTTGTGTTAGCTGGATTAGGGAATAAATTCAATCCTTCTAAAGCTGTTAATTTTTCAGCGCTTATAACATCGCCTGAATTTTCTTCGCTACCATCAATTGTACGGAAGTTAGTAGCTCCTGTACTAAGACGGAAATGGTAGCATGATGTCGCATTAAATGCACTTGCATATCCATAAACCTGAATATAATAAGTAGCTGCGGCTGTAGATGTGTTATAAATAACTGTTTCAGTTGAAGTACCTGCTAAAGCAGAAGAAGTTAATGTTGTTCCTGCTGAGTTGTATAATGCTAAATCGTAATCAGCAGGTAATTGATCTAATACCACTTTAATTTTAGGTGCTGCAGCTGTAGTAACGAACTTAAACCAGTCCTTATCAGTTGAAGTTCCAATTAATGCATTGATATCTGAATTCACAGCAATTGTTTTAGCTGCTGTACGAGAGTTATTAGCTTCATAAGCATCTGTACATGTTGTAGAAGCTGCTGAAGTAGTAAATGTTCCTGTTGTAGATGCTGTTCCTGCAGTACCTGAACATGTAGCTGTTACTTGGTATTGGTAAGCTGTTGATGCTGTTAATCCTGTTAAGGTTGCAGTAGCAGCAGTTACAGTAACGCTATTTGTCCATGTAGCAGAAGTTGAAACTCTGTATTGAACTAAATAGCTTGAAGCACCCGTTACAGCTCCCCAGCTTACTGTAGCTGAAGTTGAAGTGATAGAGGAAGAAGCTAATGATGCTGGTGTTCCGCATGATGCAGCAGCAGTTGTACTAAAGTTAGCTAATGTTGAAACTGTTCCTAATGTACCAGAACAAGAAGAAGTAACCTGGAATTCGTATGCCGTTGAAACCGTTAATCCTGTTAATGCAGATGAAGTTCCAGCTGTTGATACAGTTGTCCATGTTGCTGAACCAACCACACGATATTGTAATGAGTAAGCAGTTGCACCTGAAACCGCTGTCCAGCTAACTGTAGCAGTA
>CANFIN010000054.1 GCA_947447155.1 Bacteroidota bacterium
AAGCAATTATATGAACTGACTGAACCAAGTCAAACCTATGAAGCAATCTACCTATGTTCTGCATTGGTCTTAGACGAGTATCGAAATAAAGGATACGCAAAAGAAGTAACACTTGATGCTATTAAGGAAATACAAAAAGACCATCCCATTAAAGCATTATTTTACTGGCCATTTACACAGGGTGGGGAAGCGGCAGCGAAATCAATTGCAAAAGCAATCGGTCTACCACTTTACGAGCGCAAATAAAAAAGCGAAGAGTTTAATCTTCGCTTTCATGTTTAATTGAAATATTCTTTCATCCGTTCAAAGAAACTTTTGTCGCCTTTGCCTGGATTCGGTTTGAAGTTTTCACTCTCGCGTAATTTTTCTAAAGTCTTTTTTTCTTCTGAACTTAATTGCTGAGGCGTCCATACATTAATATGCACTAGTAAGTCGCCTTTATAATGGCTATTGATAGAAGGAAATCCTTTACCTTTTAAACGTAATACTTTTCCGCCTTGCGTGCCTGGCTCTACTTTTATTTTTGCCTTGCCCTCTAATGTTGGAATTTCAACTGAAGTTCCTAGGGTAGCATCGATAAAGCTTATATACAAATCATGAATTAAATGATCGCCATCACGTACTAATTGCGGATGTTCGACTTCTTCTATGATGACTAATAAATCTCCTGGAATACCGCCTCGCTCTGCAGCATTTCCTTTTCCTTGTACATTTAATTGCATTCCTTCTGCAACTCCTGCAGGAATTTGTATACTGATTACTTCTTCAGATTGCTGTGTTCCACTACCGCTACATGCTTTACACTTGTTAACGATGGTTTGCCCATCGCCGTTACAAGTAGGGCAGGTAGTAATAGTTTGCATTTGACCAAGAAAGCTGCTTGTTACGCGCTTCACTTGTCCTGCACCTTTGCAAGTACCACATGTGCTAAACGAACTGCTTCCTGCTTGTGCTCCTGAGCCTCCGCAGGTATTACATGAAATTGCTTTGTTGACTTTTATTTTTTTCTCAGCGCCTTTCAACACTTCTTCAAGCGTTAATTTTACTTTGATTCTAAGGTTGCTACCTCTGTTAACTGTGCGCGATCTTCCTCTTCCACCACCGCCTCCAAAAAAACTTTCAAACGGATTTCCTCCTCCTCCGAAAATATCTCCAAACTGACTGAAGATATCATCCATGTTCATTCCGCCTCCGCCATAGCCACCATTTCCTGCGCCACCCATACCCGCATGACCATATTGATCGTAGCGTGATTTTTTATCTGGATTGCTTAATACCTCGTATGCTTCTGCAGCTTCTTTAAATTTCTCTTCTGCAGCTTTATCATCAGGGTTTTTATCTGGATGAAACTTCAAGGCCATTTGGCGATAAGCCTTTTTAATTTCTGATTCGGATGCAGATTTTGTTACACCCAATATTTCATAATAATCTCTCTTTGCCATACCTATTAATTGCCAACTATAACTTTGGCGAATCGAATTACATTATCATTAATTGAATATCCTTTCTCTAACACATCCACGATTTTTCCTTTTAGTGATTCGTCAGGAGCAGGAATCATGGTTATTGCTTCGTGAAAATCAGAATTGAATTCTTGTCCCATACATTCCATTTCTTTTAGTCCTTTGCCCGTTAAGGTTCGAACCAATTTTTGATGAATTAATAACACGCCTTCGCTTAGTTGTTTGTCTTTATCCGCTAGAATTGCTCTGTCAAAATCATCAAGTACAGGAAGCAGATTAGTAATTACATCTTTACTTGCAGAGGTTATTAATTCAATTCTATCCTTCTGCATTTTTCTTTTGTAATTTTCAAAATCAGCGTAAAGGCGGATAAACTTATCGTTACTTTCCTGCAGGGAATTTTTCAATCCATCTAGTTCATTCATCTCTTCCATTGGTGCTTGTTCCGATGCTTCTGCTTCAGATTGCATTTTTAGCTCTTCCGCTAAGTTTTCTTGTTGCTCTTTTCCTTGAGTGTTATTTTCGTTATTCATGATTGGATTATAATAATTTTGGCGAGCGCCGTAGTCAATTTTTTTGCCACTCAATAAATGAGGTCAAATTGGCAGACAAAATTAAATAAAAAAGCCCCGCTAATTACGGAGCTTTAAAAATTGATATTAGTTTCGGTTATTTTGACAATAAGCCTTCGATTGCTTGATCTAATTGCGCACCTCTTAAATTAGTGCCTACAATTACTCCTTTCCCATCTATCAACCAGTTGGTAGGAATAGAATTTACTCCGTAAATCTGAGCACCTCTACTTTGCCATCCACCTAAATCACTTACATGATTTGGCCATATTAATCCATCTTGCTGAATTGCTTTCATCCAGGCATCTTTGTTACTGTCAAGGGATACACTATAAACTGTAAATCCTTTTGCGTTATTGAATTTTGAATCTTTGTATTTGTTGTATGCAGCAACCACATTAGGGTTTTCTCTTCTGCATGGTCCACACCAGCTAGCCCAAAAATCTAATAATACTACTTTCCCTTTTAATGAAGATAAAGCAAGTGTTTTTCCTTCAGGAGTTGTAAATGCTAAATCAATTGCTTTCTCGCCTACTTTGGTTCCTGTTTTTGAATCCTGCGCATGGCAATAGATAAAACTAATTGATGAAATTGCAACAGCAGTGATTAGTGAAATTAAATGTATTTTTTTCATAATTATTGATTTTATAAATTAAGAATCGTTGCCAAATATAATAACAACGAAATTAAACTCTTTTTATTTGCGCTCCAAGTGCATTTAATCTTTCATCAATTCGTTCATACCCTCGGTCTATTTGTTCGATGTTATGAATTACACTCTTACCTTTCGCCGACATAGCAGCAATCAGCAAGGCTACACCAGCACGAATATCTGGGGAGGTCATTTGAATTCCTTTTAAAGAATTTTTCCTGCCTAATCCAATAACTGTTGCACGATGTGGGTCGCATAAAATAATCTGAGCGCCCATATCAATCAATTTATCTACAAAGAACAAACGACTCTCAAACATTTTCTGATGAATCAAGACAGTTCCAACAGCTTGCGTTGCCGTTACTAAAATAACACTGATTAAGTCGGGTGTAAAGCCAGGCCAAATCTGATCGGCAATTGTTAAGATAGAACCATCAATGAAGGTGTCAATTTCGTATTTCTCCTGAGCGGGAATGTAAATATCATCGCCTCTGAATTCCATTTTTATTCCTAAACGCTGGAAGGTAGCTGGGATAATTCCTAAATGCTGTAATCCAACATTTTTAATTGTCAACTCACTTTGTGTCATCGCTGCAAGTCCAATGAATGAACCTACTTCAATCATATCAGGTAAGATACGATGTTGCGTGCCATGTAAAATATCAACTCCTTCAATAACCAACATGTTCGAACCGATGCCTGTAATTTTTGCACCCATCGCATTTAGCATTTTGCAAAGCTGTTGCAGATATGGTTCACATGCCGCATTGTAAATGGTTGTATTGCCTTTTGCCATTACAGCTGCCATCACAATATTAGCGGTACCAGTTACTGAGGCTTCATCAAGGTGCATATAGGCACCTTTCAATTCTTTTGCTTCAACAGTAAAAAAGTTTTCTGTTCCATCGAAGTCGAACTTAGCACCTAAGCTCTGAAATCCAATAAAGTGGGTATCTAATCTTCTGCGACCAATTTTATCGCCGCCTGGCTTAGGAATACTTGCCTTACCAAAACGTGCTAACAGCGGACCAACAATCATGATGGATCCACGAAGTGCAGAAGCTAATTTTGCAAACTCTTTCGTTTGCAGATAATCCATGTTTACGTTCGATGCTTCAAAAGAATAAACGTTGGCTTTAATTCGCTCTACTACAACTCCCATTTTTTCAAGGAGCTCAATCAGTTTTAAAACATCTCTGATTTCAGGAACGTTTTCAATAATTACTCTTTCTTTAGTGAGTAATACTGTACAAAGCACCTGCAATGCTTCGTTTTTCGCACCTTGAGGTTCTATACTACCAGATAATTTGGTACCTCCAATAATTTCAAAACTTGTTCCTGTTGCCACTTGTGTTTGATTATTTTCCACGGTTAAATCCATTACG
Organism: Bacteroidota bacterium; assembly: GCA_947447155.1. Taxonomy (GTDB): domain Bacteria; phylum Bacteroidota; class Bacteroidia; order AKYH767-A; family OLB10; genus CAINEC01. The sequence continues at coordinate 4,073 of CANFIN010000054.1, forward strand.
TTTTTTTCCTGAACGATGATTCTTATTATTGTTGTTGTTATGTTGATGACGATTTCTACTGGTGTCTTGTAAATCGACAAACTTAGTAGCCAGTTTCGTATCTTCTTTTACTGATAACAATCCACCAGAAAATTCTTTTAACTGATCAAAAATTAATTCATCACTCACTGTATCACGATTCCAAGTCAAGTAACTCATCTTCATAAAATTTGCAATCTGCTCAATTACACTTTCGCGTTCTGCACCTTCTTCCATGGTCTTTGCTTCAGCAATCATTTTTTCTACAATGCTTCCATAGTGACGCATGCGAATATTTTTTTGCGGATAGTCGATAGGTTTAGGCTTCTTGCTTACTGTTTCCGGATCTGGCATAGGGTATGGTGCCTCGCAATCTAAGTTGAAATCAGAAATAATAAACAAATGGTCCCATAATTTATGACGGTAGTCCGTCATGTCTTTTTGCTGTGGATGTAAAACAGCCATTGCGTTTACAATTGTTTTAGCCGCAACAGTCCTTTCTTCTTTAGTAGGTAATTCTTTAGCGTAATTTACCATTTCCTGAATGGCGCGTCCGTATTCGGGAAAAATGAGCGATGCTCGGGATGTATTATATTCCATTTATTAAATAATTCTTTTTGATTTTCAAGGTAGAAATTAGGCAAATGCGAATTCTACACTAACAACAAAATTAACCGATTATTATATCAAACAGAAAATAATACGAGTTAAATTTCAATGCAAGGTACAACAAATTTTACTTAATTCAGAATTTTAAGTTTGGCAAACTTTAATAACAGTTGTTTTTGTCCTTCCTGCTCAAATAAAATAATTGCTTTACTATCTGGAAATCGCCCTTCTATGCTTATAACTTGTCCGTTGCCAAAACGCTGGTGATTCACATTCATGCCCACCTGAATCTTCGATGGTTCATCTGCTACAAAGTCGCTATTGCCAGCATTAGAAGCAGGCTGTGCATTGGTTACTTTTTTAAATCCTGCTGGAATACCACTCGGCTTAGGAGGTGTAGAATTTTTCGGTGTCTCGGTCTTTTTCTGAATACCATTTTGATTCGTGTAGCGCTGCTTCATGCCGAAGTTGTTTTCACCTCCCCATGAACTTCGCGTATCATCATCATTGTATGTTCTAGCTTTAGGAACAGTATTAATCAGCTCGAGACATTCTTCGTCAATCTCCTCTAAAAAACGACTCGGTGCTGAGTTAATCAAATTACCCCATTTATATCGACTCACTGCATACGATAAAGTAAGCTTGCGCTCGGCACGTGTAACGGCTACATAAAATAATCTACGTTCTTCTTCTAATTCAGTGCGCGAATTCAAAGCCAACTGCGAAGGAAATAAAGCTTCTTCCATACCTACCACATACACATTCATAAACTCTAATCCTTTTGCACTGTGTATGGTCATTAGCATTACTTTGTTGTCGTCATCATCTTTATCTTTATCTGCATCCGTTAATAACGCAATATCCTGTAAGTATAGATCCAACGTTCTAATACCATTCTCCGCTATTTCCGCCGATGGCACTTCTAACGGAACATCTCCTGAATCACAAAATTCTTTAATACCATTTAGCAACTCCTGTACATTTTCATAGTGACTAATTCCTTCTGGAGTTCTGTCTGCATATAACTCAGTTAGCAATCCGCAAGCACCAGAAATATGATGTGCAAGGTCATACGCATTGTAAGTGGGTAACATAATCTGCCAACTCTTTACCATCGTTGCGAAGGCGCTTATTTTATCTCTTGTTCCGGAATTCAGTTGCGTGCTTCCTGTTTCTACATTACATAAAGTCTCCCACAAACTTTTTCCTTCATTCACTGCAGTCGATACTAATTTATCGAGCGTTGTTTTACCAATTCCACGAGTAGGGTAGTTGATAATTCGCTTGACAGCTTCTTCATCACTTGGATTAATCGCTAATCGGAAATACGCTAATAAATCTTTAATCTCTTTTCGGTTGTAAAACGATGTGCCACCATAAACACGATAAGGGATATTTAATCGCCTTAAGGCTTCTTCCATCGAGCGCGATTGCGCATTGGTCCGATATAAAATTGCAAAATCTTTATTGTGCAACTGATGATTCATCTTCTCCTGAAAAATAGAGTTCGCCACCATATTGCCTTCTTCGTTATCAGAAAGCGATTTAATTACTTTTATTTTTTCACCAAAATGATTGTCGGTCCAGACATCCTTTTTTAATTGATTTTTATTTTTTGCAATGATGCTATTCGCTGCTTGCACAATCACTTTTGTACTGCGATAGTTCTGCTCTAATTTAAATGTTCTTAACTCTGGATAGTCCTTTTCAAAATTTAAAATATTCTGAATATTTGCTCCACGAAAAGCATAAATACTTTGTGCATCATCGCCCACCACACAAATATTCTCATGCTGAGCAGATAATTTTCTCACAATAACATACTGCACATAGTTCGTATCCTGAAACTCATCCACCATGATGTACTTGAATTTGTTTTGATACTTGTATAATACCTCAGGATGTTCTTGAAATAATTTCCAGGTGTAATATAAAATATCATCAAAGTCCATAGCCGATGCATTGAAGCATCGCTTGCTATACATTTCAAAAAGTGTTGCTGTTAGCGGGCGGCCTGTACTTTTATCTTCGCTCTGCACTTCTGGGTTATGTGCATATTGCTGCCAGTTATATAAATTATTTTTCGCATTCGAAATCCGATTTAAAACAACTGAAGGTTTATACGTTTTATCATCTAAACTTTGCTCCTTCAAAATATCACGCATTAAACTTTTACTATCGTCGCTATCGTAAATAGTAAAGTTGGTTGGGAATCCGATTTTATCTGCTTCAATGCGCAAAATTTTTGCAAACACCGAGTGAAAAGTTCCCATCCACAAATTCTTTGCTTCAGCCCCCGCTACTTTATTAATACGCTCTTTCATTTCACGAGCGGCTTTATTCGTAAATGTTAACGCTAATATCTGAAAAGCATCAACTCCGTTGTTCAGCAAATGCGCAATTCGATAAGTTAATACTCTTGTTTTTCCTGATCCTGCTCCCGCAATAATCATAATTGGTCCTTCTGTCTGAACCACCGCATCACTTTGCGCTTCGTTTAATTCCTGTAAATATTCCGACATACACCACAAATATACATCTTCACTTGTTGATGCCTGATGTTTTTACTTCGCAAAGACGTCATTTTCTAGAAATAGTTTTTAACAAATAGAATATTCTCTTTATCGTTTCAAGTCTGAAAAAAAATTATTATTATTGATAAGATTTTAGAACCCATGAAAATGAGAATATTACTATCGATTTTTGGAATAGTTTTTTTAACATTTCTTTCAAAATTTTCGCAAGCCCAATGCCCTCCTGGTTTCGACCAGATTAAAGTAGAACTTCTTACCGATAATTATCCTCAGGAAACCAACTGGAATTTATACAGCAATACTGGCGCAATTTTGCTTTCCAGTCAAACTGGAATGGGCGTTTCAACTTTTTATGCCGATTCTATCTGTGTTCCAACGGGAACCTGCGTAAAGTTTGTTATTCAGGATTCATACGGCGATGGAATTTGCTGCAGTTATGGTATTGGTTATTATACATTATCAGTAAATGGCGCTATGGCCGATAGTGGAGGACAATTTACTTATTCCTCAACGTCATATGTTAACTGCCCTCCAGGATCTTATTGCAGTGATGCATTTATCGCATATCAAGATACTATCTATCATTCAGTAGGTGCATCTACGTGGTATGAATTCATTCCTGACTCATCAGGGATGTTTAATATCAGTGCTTGCTTCCCTGATAACTCTTGTAACACGCGCTTGTGGGTGTACGATCATTGCGACGGATTAATTTGGGATTCGCTGCAATATGGAACGATTTACTATAACGATGATGCATGCGGAATTCAATCGTATCTTCCTGCAGGTTTGCAAGCTGGTCAAACATATTACATTCGTATTGGTGGGGATTCTTCTTGCCTCGATTCTAATATTACCTGGCAAATTACCTTCGGTGGCCCAATTGTAGGTTGCATGGATTCTACCGCTTGTAATTTTAATCCGCTTGCAACAATTAATAATAACACCTGTGTTTTTCCTGGCGATCCAAATTGTAATCACGGTCCCGATTTAGTAGTCGATCAAAATATTTTACGCAACTCACTTTATGTATCTTCAATTAATGGAAATGATGTTTGTTTAATTGGCGAAGGTTGTATCGCGGGATATGGTCAGCGAGATATTATAAATTTCTCAACGCGCATTTTAAATAATGGTGATCAGGATTATTTTATTGGTCCACCGCAATCAGGCAACTCACAATTTGTTTTTGATAATTGTCATGGTCATTGGCATTATGCAGGATATGCGAAGTATGAATTATACGACTCACTGCAAAACGAAATGCAGGTAGGTTTTAAAAATGGTTTTTGTGTGCTTGATTTGATGTGCTTCACAGGTACTGCGAAATATGGTTGTGGTAATATGGGAATCTCTGCAGGTTGTGCGGATGAGTATAGCTCAGGTCTTGCTTGTCAGTGGATAGATATTACCGATGTGCCCGATGGAAAATATACATTGGTAGTAAAAGTAAATTGGGATCATTCTCCGGATAAACTCGGACACGTAGAAACTGATTATACGAATAACGTAGCTTATATGTGCTTTGATATTTCAAGAGCTACTGGAACAATTACCGCAACACTTAATAACACTTCTTCCTGCGTTCCAATTGTTGATTGCTTAGGCGATACCTTCGGATTAGCAAAGAAAGATTGTATCGGCGATTGTAATGGTTCGCGCTTGTCGGGCGATTGGGACATAGATGCTGATCGTGATTCAATTGACTTAGTCAACTACTGCTACGATATTGTAAACCTTGCTAATGTAACTCCTTGCAACGACTTAAATGGTGATAATATGTTAACGGTTACCGATGCTGCAAAATTAAACGGCTGCGTGCGTGACTCTGCAGGAACGCATACGCATCCCAACGGAACAAGTATTACACATACCCATTGCGACTTCCCTCACAACTTAAAGAATGTTACTCAAACAGTTTATATCAGCATCGATAGTGTCAACACACAAGATAAATTTATTGATGTAGCCATTGCTAATCCCGATGGACGATTACTTGCTGTAGATTTTCATATCTCTGGATTAATCATCGATTCAATTAAAAATATTAATCCGCTTTTTAACCCTTATATTGCCTTTGTTCCAGCTAATGCTAGAGTAGTGGCATTGGCAGTCGATGAAGTATCTTTAACTAAACAAACAATCGCTGTTCCACTGTTTAGAATTTATTATCAGTCTACAACATCAACGTTGGTATGCGTCGATAATTTCTATGCAGCTGTAAACTCCGATTACGAAGAAGCAAATCGTACTATCGTTAACGGATGCGTAACTATCAACACTACCGGCATCGGCTATGTGTCGAATAGTAGTTTGTTAACGGTTGCTCCAAATCCATTTAAAAATACCATCAATGTAAATTGTCCAACGTTCAACGGACAAAAAGTGATGATTAATTTAATCAATCCGCTCGGACAAATTATTCAAACAAAAACGGTAGAGCATTTTAACAGTCGCGATTTCCAACTGGAAACAAACAATCTTCCCGAAGGAGTTTATTTCTTAGAGGTGAAAAATGATAACATCACACTCTCTACACGCATCATCAAAGTGAAATAATAAAACTTCCAACTAATAAAAAACCCCGTAGTACGTACTACGGGGTTTTTTTTAACCACTAAATTTTATTTTAATCGCTCTCGAATATCTAAACGATGTTTTCTTGCAGTGTCTTGCGCAATATCATATCCTGCATCCATGTGGCGAATAACTCCCATGCCCGGATCGTTATGTAGCACACGCTTCAAACGTACTGCTGCATCATCCGTACCATCAGCAACGATAACCATTCCTGAGTGAATCGAATAACCCATACCAACACCACCACCATGATGTAAACTCACCCACGATGCACCACCTGCTGTATTAATTAACGCATTTAAAATTGGCCAGTCAGCAACAGCATCTGAACCATCTAACATGGCTTCTGTCTCACGGTTAGGGCTAGCCACAGAACCGGTATCTAAGTGATCACGACCAATAACAATCGGTGCTTTCACTTTTCCTGTTCTTACTAATTCATTAAACAACAAACCTGCTTTCTCTCTATCACCTTGTCCAATCCAGCAAATACGAGCAGGTAATCCTTGAAAAGCAATACGCTCTTGCGCCATTTTAATCCAACGGTGCAAGCCAACATTATCAGGGAATAAATTTAGGATAGCCTCATCCGTTACACGAATATCTTCTGGATCGCCCGATAAAGCAGCCCAACGGAAAGGACCTTTTCCTTCACAAAATAACGGACGAATATATGCAGGTACGAAGCCTGGGAAATCAAATGCATTTTTAATTCCTCGCTCTTGTGCACGCGCTCTTAAATTATTTCCATAATCAAAAGTAATAGCACCCATCTCTTGTAAATCTAACATCAACTGCACGTGTTCTGCCATTGCATCGTAACTTAAATCTACTAAGTGCTTCGGATCCTTCTCACGTAAAACATTCGCTTCTTCATTCGATAAACCTTCTGGTAAATAACCAACTAAAGGATCGTGTGCAGAAGTCTGATCTGTTAACACATCAGGAACAATACCACGCTCTTTCAAACGGCGAAGTAATTTCACTGCCGTACAAATTACACCAATCGATTTATTTTCTCCCTTCGCTTTAAACTCCAATGCTAAATCAATTGCTTTATCAATATCATGTTCAATCACGTCTAAGTAACGCGTTTCAATACGCTTTTGCGCGCGCCATTCTTCAACCTCAGCAGCAAGGCAAGTACCTTCTGCCATTGTGATAGCTAATGGCTGAGCTCCACCCATACCACCTAGGCCTGCTGTTACACATAAGCGTCCTTTCAACGAACCACCAAAATGTTTTTCAGCAACAGCATTGAATGTTTCGTAAGTACCTTGAACAATACCTTGCGAGCCAATGTAAATCCATGAGCCGGCAGTCATCTGACCATACATCATCAAACCTTTCTTTTCTAACTCATCAAAATGTTCCCACGTTGCCCACTTCGGTACTAACTGCGAATTGCTAATGATCACACGCGGTGCATCCTTATGTGTTGGAAGAATAGCTACTGGCTTTCCACTCTGTACAACCAGCGTTTCATCATCATTTAAATCTTTAAGGGCTTTCACAATTAGGTGAAACGACTCCACATTACGCGCAGCCTTTCCTCGTCCGCCGTAAACAATTAAATCCTCTGGGCGCTCTGCCACATCGGGATCAAGGTTATTATGCAACATGCGCAACGCAGCCTCTTGAATCCATCCTTTGCAAGACAAAGTAGTGCCTGTTGGCGTTTTCGTTTTCGTTAAATCTAGTTTCTCCTGATTGGTCGAAGTAATCATAATGTATTTATTTTCTTTTGGGCGTTCCCCCGAAGTTGTAACGTGCTGCGCAAGTTACAATTCTGGGTCGGGCTATTCACTCTTATCTTTTTTGCAAGCAAAAAAGGATAACCGTTCCTATCCCTAACGCAAGTGTTCAATTTAAGTTTAAATTCTCGTTCATTTATTTTCTCTGAAGCGACGACTACTTGGTTGAATCTGCTTCTGGGTTCGTTTTTTTCTTCTGCATTTTATTCTTGTAATCCCAAGGACAATGTTTGCAACCACTCTGGCAACAATGACCTCTTTTCAAATGGTACTTTTCGGTAAAAACGATAAACCCTTCTGGCGAAAGGTAGTAATCCTCCTTATCAAATTTATCCGCAAATCCCATGATGCAAAGGTACTGAATCAGTCGCAGATTTTAAAAGGGGAGTTTACCGACTAGCCACTAGCGAATACACCATCGGAACAAAATTTTCCATTCCTTTAATTCTGTATTTCCTTGGCTCTGATTCCTCAGCAAATGAAAAGCAACTGTAAGGCGAATAATCGTATTCCTGTAAGGCGCTGATTTTTAATCCTTGTTTTGCCAATGCAGTAACAACCTCGCCAATCGAGTGGTTCCAGGTAATCGTTGTAAATGGTTCTCCACTTTCACGCGATGCATACGAGCCCGATTCTGTTTCTACAATTGCCTCATCTCGAAAATACGAATACGTGATTTTAGTAAAGTCATTATCGTACATCCAAATTAACGGATGAAACTCCGCGAATACAAATCTCGCATCCGGTTTTAAATAACGCCCAACTACCTCGGCCCATTTATCGATATCGGGTAACCAACCAATCGTTCCGTAAGAGGTAAATACAATATCGAATTGTTCGTTTTGCAAATGCTCGGGCAGACTATACAAATCACAACAAATAAACTGAGCGTTAAGTCCGAGTTGATTGTTTAACAAATTTGCTTTTTCAATCGCTGCTTCCGAAAAATCGACACCTGTAGCGGAAGCGCCTAACCGCTGTAATGAAAGCGTATCTTGTCCGAAATGACATTGCAGGTGTAAAATTTTCTTTCCGCGCACATCACCTAATAGGTTTAATTCAATTTCGTTCAATGTATTCTTTCCATCAATAAATGCGGGTGTATTATAAAATTCGGAATGAAAGTGTAGTTCTGTCTTTTCATTCCACGACGCTTTATTCTGTTCGATATAATCGTTTGTGTTCATGATGTGAAGGTAGTGGAAAAATTATTGTGAGATTTATATTGATGGTATATAAAACACAGGTGCGGGTTTAAACCCGCACCTGTGATGATGTTTTTCAATGTGAAGCATCGGGTTTGCTTGAAGTGTGCTGTGCGCTACTACAGGCCCATACCTGTGATGATAAGGATGAAAAATTCTTATTCCATTATTATCTCGTATTTTTACCAAACCCATGTATCAAAACCCTCCATCAATCCCTATCCAAAAAGTTACCTTCCCTAACTCGGAAATCAGTAATGTTTCCGTGTTACGTCTCGAAGCGATTGATCGGTTTTTAGGAGGAAATAAATATTTCAAACTGCTTTATAATATCGATGAAATAAAAAAAGAAAATCATCAATCCATTATCACATTCGGTGGAGCATATTCTAATCACCTGGCTGCATTTGCTTCGCTTCGCGAATTATTTCCAACTAAAAATTTCATAGCTATTGTTCGTGGCGATGAATCCATGATAGAAAAGAGTCTAACGCTCGCGAGGTTACGAAGTTTAAAAATCGATATCCAATTTGTACATGCAGGACTCTATCGCGAACTATGTAATAATTTCAAGCATGATTATTTTAATCAGTTTTCTAATGCACTCATCCTTCCCGAAGGTGGTTCTAATCAATTGGCAGTACAAGGTTGTCAGTCAATAGTCGATTATATTCCAGCAACATTCAATCAAATTGTATTGCCCATCGCAACAGGTGCAACCATGGCGGGTATTATCCGCGGACAACAATCACATCAAACGGTGCATGGAATTGCCGTGCTAAAAGGAAAGGACTTTCTTCAAAAAAATATTGATACGTTTTTATCTAACGGAGAAAAAATAACTACTTCAAACTATACTATTCATGATGGCTATCATCACGGAGGGTACGCAAAAACAACCACATCATTATTGCAATTTGTAAGTCAGTTTAACGAGGTAAACGAATTCGAAATTGAACCGATTTATTCAGGGAAGCTATTTTATGCAATATTCAAATTGCTTTCCAACGGATTATTTTCTCCTGCTGATAAAATTTTAGCCATTCACACGGGTGGCTTGCAGTATCTGCCTTCCCATTAACAATACAATGTTCATTAACACGTTTTGCATTGGTAGAAGCCCTTCTATTCTGTTGTAAATTTGAAGCATGAAAAAGTTTGCCCTCCTGACATTTCTATTAGGATTATTCATCACACCTTCCATCGCACAAGATGAACCTCGCTTAACAGCTGAACAATATATTTCGCAGTTTAAAGAAGCAGCTATCGCTGATATGAAAAAAACAGGCGTTCCTGCATCTATTACCATGGCGCAAGGAATGTTTGAGTC
>CANFIN010000055.1 GCA_947447155.1 Bacteroidota bacterium
GCTGTGGCTAATCCAGCTGATGTATCGTTAGTACAATCCGAAGGATATCTTGCATGGATAGGCGCACCTGTTATAGCTGGAGTAAAATTGATTTTAGATATTCCAGCTTTAATTATTAATGTTTTAATCACTTGGCTTGTATATCGCGGAATTAAAGAAACGCGCAACGCATCAAATATTATGGTGGTGATTAAGCTTGCTGTAGTAGTGCTGGTAATTGGTTGCGGATTTTTCTATGTAAATACTGCAAACTGGTCGCCGTTTATGCCTGAAGGAGTAGGAGGTATTCTTGCTGGTGTATCAGCTGTTTTCTTTGCTTATATTGGCTTTGATGCAATTTCAACAACTGCGGAAGAATGTCATAATCCTCAACGCGATTTACCTCGAGGAATGATGTACTCGATTATTATTTGTACAGTGTTATATGTACTTATCGCACTCGTTTTAACAGGAATGGTGAATTATAAAAAATTAGGAGTTGATGATCCGCTTGCTTTTGCTTTTAGTGAAGCTGGATTAAATTGGATCAGTGGAATAATTGCAATTAGTGCAGTGGTCGCGATGGCAAGTGTATTACTGGTATTTCAAATGGGACAACCACGCATCTGGATGAGTATGAGTCGTGATGGTTTATTGCCTAAACGCTTTGCAGAAATTCATCCTAAATTTGGAACACCCGGATTTTCTACCATTATCACTGGCATTTTAGTCGGTGTGCCTATTTTATTTATTGACATGAATACAGTTGTAGATCTTTGCTCTATAGGAACCTTGTTCGCGTTTATTCTTGTTTGTGGCGGAGTGTTGATGTTACAAAACAACAAAGATTTACCTCGTAAATTCAAAGTTCCTTACATCAACGGAAAAATAATTGTACCAGTTTTATTTGTTATTCTTATGGGATACCTTTTTAAATTTCAATCAGGTTGGTTTAATGATAATGTAAATCCTTTCATAAATCCTGATGCAATTCCAATGCTTATTTTCTTCGTTGTTTTTTTAGTCATGGCTATTGCATCGCTACTAAAAAATCTTTCATTAATACCAGTGTTGGGAATGTTAACATGCCTTTATCTCATGGCACAAATTCATATTAAAAACTGGATAGGCTTTACTATTTGGTTGATCATCGGATTAGTTATTTATTTTTCTTATAGTTATCGTCACAGTAAATTAAATGCAAGTAACTTTGCCAACTAAATATTAAATAATATGTCAATCGCATTAATCACTGGAGCTACTTCAGGTTTTGGAAAAGCAACAGCAATTCGTTTTGCTGAGCATGGATACAATGTAATTATTACAGGTAGAAGAGAGGAGCGATTAAAGGAGCTCGAAGATTATATCAAAGAAAATTTTGAAGTTGATGTGCTTACGCTTTGCTTTGATATTCGTAACCGCCAGCAAACAATTGATGAGTTAAATGCAATACCACACGACTGGAAAGATGTTACAGTGTTGGTAAATAACGCAGGTCTTGCAGCAGGACTTTCAACTATTCAAGATGGAGATATCGATGATTGGGAAGCAATGATTGATACAAATTTAAAGGGGTTGCTGTATGTAACGCGTACTGTCGCTCCTTGGATGATTAAAAACAACAAAGGACATATCATTAATATCGGCTCTATCGCAGGTAAAGATGTTTATCCGAAAGGCAATGTTTATTGTGCAACCAAATTTGCTGTTGATGCTTTGAGTCAGGCAATGCGCATCGATATGTTACCTCATGGTATTCGTGTTACAGCAATTCACCCTGGTGCAGCAGAAACAGAATTTTCATTAGTGCGCTATCACGGTGATGCAGAAAAAGCAAAGAGTGTGTATGCAGGTTATGAACCTTTAATCGCAGATGATATTGCCGACATCGCTTACTTTGCTGCTAGTCGACCAGCTCATGTTGTATTGAATGAAATTGTAGTAACACCAACTGCGCAAGCTGCTCCTGCTTATTGGTACAAAAAATCTTAATTTACTTTTTAACTGGTGGAGGCAAACGACTAATTAATTGAAGTGCGGGTTTTGGATCCACTCCTTGTTTGGTTGCTAAATCAATAGCATGGTATAACACAGTTCTCGCTTCGTCGTATTTTTCATTACGATAATATAAACAAGCAAGGGTGTAATTGTTTTTATAGGTATCCATTAAGGAAACTGCTTTCTGCGACCAACTTTCTGCGCGACGTAATAAATCTTTGTCGTAAGCCTTCTCAAAAATATTGTAAGCCACATCATTTAATCGGCGATAATCATTAGTAGCATATTTTACTACAAACGAATCCACATTGTGAAAATATCCCTCCCATTCTCCTTTCATCTTCATCTTATTTAAATCAGCAAATGCAATAATTTTCTCTGCTAAATCCAGTTTGCTGGCGCGTAATTTTTCTTGTATCGACAAGTAGCCGTTACTATCAAGCATCTGAACTTTACTCATTAATGCGTTAATGTATAAGCCCATAATTTTATTATCAATGGAGTCGGCTGTGTACTTAGCAGCATAATCACTTCGATGGTCTAAAATCAATTTCATACATGGTTGCTCAATGTCTTTGTACAGCTCATACATCATTTTCCAGCTATAGGTAGCCGTTAGTTTGTCTTCTGGGATTAATGTCAGGTAATTATTAATCAGCGATTGATTATCCATTCCTGCACGATCAACCATTTTAAAGTATTCATAGGTTTGTGAAGGGGATAATTTCCCATCTCTATAGTTATATACAAATGTTCTAAGTTGTTTTGTGCTATCTAACGCGTCTTTTCCAATCTGTATAAAATCTTGTGCATCTTTTTTCCCAGTTACACGATGAAGCATCTCGCCTTGTGAATTCATAAATAGTAGAACAGGAAAACTTTTTGCACGGATAGTTTTTTGATTAAGATTCTTTCCCTCTTTCTCTAAATCCATATTTATACAAATAAAATTTTGATTGTAAAACTCTCCAACTGCTGCAGTGGGTAATACACTATCTTTCATATACTCGCAGAAATGACACCAAGTAGCAAAGCAAAATATAAATACAGGCTTTTTTTCTGAAGTACTCTTTAATAAAGCTTGCTCATAGGTTAAATCTTGAAATTGTAATCCGCTAACCTGACATTCAGCTTTGTAATTCAGCAATAGAATAAATAAAGAAAGGATTATTAATTTATATTTCATCTTATCGGGTTGGAATTTCTGATGTGTTATTTGATGTAACTAAACAGTAGGGTAAATACCAGATTTTATTTTTTACTCGGTCCTGAAATTGAACAACATTGCCTTCGCAATCCATGAACTCATTTTTTTTATTTCTAAAAAGAATGAAAAACTCACCATTTAAAATTGCAGATAATATAATTTCTTTAATCTCATTATCTGATTTGTCTTTGTATCCTATTCCATATGCAATACCTAAGTCATTATTCAATAAATCCATCTGACAAGAAATAGAATCCTGTAACGAATCATCTTCTTTTAAACTTTTGTAAAAAGCTGTTTTATTTCCCGCCTCATGTAGCTGTCCTATTTTTCTAGCCTTCTTATCTCCAATATGTTTTGCTGTTAGTGCCATCCATAATGCATGACGATAGGCATCTGCTTGTCCTCCATTTATTAAACTGTCAATTTTATTTTCTGCAATCATTTGTCGCACTTCAGCTCTAACTAAGGGGACGATTTTTTTTGCTTTTTTAGCTGCGAATGGATGCCAGATAGCCCAATGCTTTTCTTGCTTTGATAAATCGCTTATTCGAACAGTTTTTTCTTGCGCAAATAAACAAATGCTTGTTGTAAGAATAAGTATTAGCAAGAATAGCTTCTTCATTTTATTGCGTAGAACGTCAAAGCTTTTCCTAATGCAAATGACAGGAATTGTAATTGCTCTTGTTTATTATCTATTTCACCAGCTAAACTGACTCTGAAGCGATCCCATAATAATTCATCTGCATCGGTAGAAGGAATGCAATAATACTCAGGCGCTCCTCTTAATCGCGTATACGCAATAATCATAGCGCATGGTTTTAATTCTGTTGGACGATATAATCCTTTTAATACCATTTTGCGTTCTCCATATTCAACTTCTTTCAAATCAACAATTCGATACCCTGGCTTTAATGGTAATCCCATTTGTAAATACATTTTGTATCCTGTGGTAGCCATGTTAAATTCTTCGTCTGTTGTAGGGCTAACACTTTGACTTTTTCCTTGAATTGTAAAGAGTAAAACGACAACTAGAAATAATAATTTTTTCATTTTGATTTATTTGTTGCAAATTTAGTAATTCCGAATATTTAATAACGAGATTTAATTGAATAGCGTATGTAATTTTTCAAATGCGGTGTTTGTTTCTGATTTTAATTGCGCAATGATAACATCGCAAGATGCACTGCTGCTAATTAATGCGCTACTCTGTCCAGCACTCCATATCGATTGATAATTCCCAGGCTGTATAGCTTTGGATAATTTTTTCATTCCTCTAAGCTGTGTCAGTATCTTAAACCATTTTCTGGTTGTTGCATTTTTGTTAAGCCACTTTTCTACCAAATTTTGTTTTAATCCGATGCGTTTTACATAATCAGTATTTATTACTGAACATGGTGTACCCGATAAGCGCTCCGTCATCACGATATCGTCTATACCTGCTTCTATAATAGCTTGTTTGTACTCGTCACTTACTGCAGCTTCATCACATGCAATGAATCTTGTCCCTATACTTACTCCTGCAGCACCTAAACTAAAAGCAGCTAACATTCCTTGTCCATCCGCAATTCCTCCAGCCATTACAACAGGGATATTGGGAAATTCTTTTCTTAATACGGGTATCAAAACTGTTGCTGGATGCGGACCTGCATGTCCACCAGCACCAGAGCAAACTGCGATAAATCCATCCGCTCCTAACGTTGCGCATTTACGCGCATGCTCCATATTTGTCACATCACAATAAACTTTTCCTCCATAGGCATGCGCGCCTTCAATAACTTCCTTCGGATTACCTAAACTGGTAATGAAAAAAGGAACTTGTTCTTCTAAACAAATGGCTAAATGTTTTTTATAAAGCACATTCGTTTGCTGCACGATTAAATTCACTCCGTAATTTCCTGTGTACTTATTTCCTGATATGTATTTTTTTAATTCTGATAAAACACTTTTCAATTCTCCTTCATTTCTGTAATTCAAACTCGGGAAAACACCCATGATTCCATTACGAATAGCAGCTTTAATCATTGCTTCATTAGAAACTAAAAACATGGGAGCCATAATCATTGGAAAGTCTATTCCAGTCTGCTCACAAAACTGTGTTTTAAAATTCTTCATCACTGAAATTGGCTTATTTGGTGTTTGTCTGCTATATTTGACATAAAGCTAAAAAAAATACCAATGGAAGTTGTTCGTTTGTTTGATTTAATTGATCGTTATGAGGAGCGTTATGCTTTTAAAGACGATGCTTTGGTAAATAAAATTAATGGCGAATGGGTTAAACATTCAGCTACTGAATTCATTAGTAGTGTTCGCAATGTTAGCTACGGATTATTGAGTATCGGAATGCAAAAAGGCGATACGTTTGCTACGTTAAGTAATAATCGCCCTGAATGGAACTTCGTCGATTTAGGAGCGATGTGCATAGGCGGAATTCATGTTCCTGTATATACAAACCTTTCTGCAAACGATTTGCAATTCATCATTAAAGATGCTGGTATAAAATTCATCTTTGTTTCGAATCAGGAAATGTATGATAAAGCGCAAGAAGCTATCAAAGGACTTGATCAGGTGAAAGCTATTTTTTCTTTTGATATTCTGAATGGCGTTAGGAACTGGAAAGAAATAGTTGAAGCAGGTAAAAATAATCCTGCACCTGATAAGGTAAATGAAATTAAAGCCGCTATTTCATCAAACGATTTAGCAACCTTGCTTTATACAAGCGGAACTACGGGTGTTCCAAAGGGCGTGATGCTTTCGCATAATAATATCACGAGTCAGTTAATAGCGGCGCAATTTCTCGCACCTGTGAATGAACATAGTCGTGCACTAAGTTTTTTACCGCTTAATCATGTTTACGAACGCGTACTAACTTACCTGTATTTTTATTTAGGTGTTTCTGTTTGGTATGCTGAGAGTATCGATAAAGTCGCAGATAATTTGAAAGAAGTACAACCAGAAATTTTTGGATGTGTACCTCGTTTGTTTGAAAAGGTGTATGATAAAATTGTTGCGAAAGGAAATGATTTAAAAGGGGTCAAAAAGAAATTATTTTATTGGGCACTTGAACTCGGATTGCATTATGAAACGAATGGGAAAAATGGCTGGTGGTATGAGTTTCAACTAGGCATTGCACGAAAATTAATTTTCAGTAAGTGGCAGGAAGCCTTAGGTGGAAAAGTGAAAGCTGCTATTTCAGGTGGCGCTGCATTACAACCGCGATTAGCACGTGTATTCTGGGCTGCACAAATTCCAATCTTAGAAGGCTATGGACTTACAGAAACGAGTCCTGTTGTTGCAGTGAATACTTTAGATCCAGGTGGACTTAAATTCGGAACAGTTGGAAAGTTATTAGATAAGGTAACGGTACGCATAGCCGAAGATGGAGAAATCTTGTGTAAAGGTCCTAATTTAATGCTGGGTTATTATAATCGCCCCGACTTAACAGCAGAAGTAATTGATGCGGAGGGTTGGTTTCATACAGGTGATATTGGTGTTTTTGAAGATGGTGTTTATTTGAAAATCACTGATCGTAAAAAAGAAATTTTCAAAACATCTGGAGGTAAATACATCGTACCGCAAGCGACAGAAAATAAATTAAAAGAATCACGTTTTATTGAACAAGTGATGGTAGTTGGTGAAGGACAAAAATTTGCTGCTGCATTCATTGTACCTGCGATTGCGTTTATCAATGAGTGGGCATCACGCAAAGGAATTACCTTGCCTTCTAGTCGTGAAGAAATTTGTAAAAACGAAACGGTTATCTTGCGAATCCAAAAAGAAGTGGATGAAGTCAATGCAACACTCGGTAATTTCGAAGCTATTAAAAAGTTCGCACTTTTACCTCGTGAATGGACAGTTGAAGGAGGGGAGTTGTCTCCTAAATTAAGTCTAAAACGCAGAATAATTCTTAGTGAAAATCAATCAGCGTTTAATCAGATTTACAGCGAATAATTTATTAGTTGTTTAGCATCGCACGATAACGAGCTGCCTCTGCAGAATTTCCTTGCGCTTGATAAGTTTCTACTAATACACCTATACTTTTACTTGCTTTCGGATTTAAAGAGATTGCTTTATTGGCGTATTCAATTGCCTGATTATAGTTTTTATTCACGAAGCTCATCGCAGCAATATTTTCAATAATCATCATATTGCTTGGTTCTATCTTATAACCCATTTTCAAATAGTATAAGCACGAATCGACTTCGTTTTTACCTGCGTGTAACGATGCACAGTTGTTAATGGCCATTACATTTTCTGGTCCGTAAAAAATACTTTTACGATATTCATCAATAGCCAAATTTACATTCGCAACACTCGCTGCTTGCAGACCTTTGTTGTAAAATAAATTCGAAATATTTTGTAGTAACGATTTTTCTTTCGGAGTAATTTTTAACGCCATCTGATAATAATAGAATGCACTATCATGATTTCGTTGTCCCTCAAAAAGTACTGCCAGGTTATTCATCGAATTCGTATAAACATTGTTTAACGCAATCGATTTTTTGTAAGCGCTTGTTGCTTTAAGTGTATCGCCATATAATGAATAGCATAAGCCAGTATTGTAGAGCGTTTGAAAATTATCAGGCAATATTTCTAAGCTTCGCTCAAAATGTGTGATTGCTTTTTTGATGTATTCATTACGCTGATTTACATCTGCTGTCTTGCCAAATAAACTTAAATATTCAGAGGCTAAACTATAATGGGTACGTGCGCTATTCGGAGATGCTTCTACACTGCTTTCAAATAGCGTAAAATCGTTTTTCCAGTCGCTTGAACGCGCCATCGTCATTCCTGAAAAAAGAATTACAATACCAATTATTATTTTAAAGGCATTTGATTTTTTAAGTGCAAAGGCATTGCTTAAATCTGCTTTCGTAAACTGAGCTACATAATGAGCAACTATGACAGCAAATGCAAATGAAGGGACAAACAAAAAGCGTTCGCCCATGGTACAACCAGTGGTGAACAATAAATTATTGGTCGGTAAGCAGGTGATTAAAAAGAAAAGAGTGAAAAATGAGACTATTGGATTTTTCTTCCATTGATAAATGCACAAGCTAATCAGACTTAGATAAATTAGTACCGATATCCAAGGTAATGCTTGCGTCCAGCTAGCAACAGGTATTTGGTTGAACGAATAATCCCATACTAACGGCCATGGTGTAACCAATAGTTTAACATAGTAAAATGATATGACTGCTTTTGTGGCAGATAATTCTCCAAGTCCATTAGTGACATTCAAAATATTCGATAGTGCTGGTACATCACGTACAATTATTCCGTTGCTGGTACATAAATGTCTCGCGCCTAAATAGAACAACGCTGCAATAAATAATGGAGCTGTGAGCAGTAAGTTATTTTTAATGGAACGATCTTTCATCATAAAATTCCAAAGTGGAATGATGGCAAGAAAAACAATTCCGCTCTCCTTCGACATACAGCTTAATAGAAAGAAAATTGTTCCTAATAGGATTGATTTGTAATTGATGTTTTCGTTTTCTTTAAAATTCAGTAATGTTTTCCATGCTAAAAATCCGAATATGGCTGCCAGCAATTCATCACGACCTTTAACACTCGAAACAACTTCGGTATGGATAGGATGTGCCGCATAGAGTAATACGATAAGCCCAGGGAATAAGACGTTGGTGTTTGGTGTTAACTTTAATAGCAAACTAAAAACGAGTTGAAGTAATACAATATAGAGCACTACATTCATTAAATGTCGCATGCTGGCATTGTTTCCGAAAAATGAATTCTCTATCGCAAATGAGCTTAACATTACAGGGCGATAGGGGAGCGTTCCGATGTCACTCTTGGTGCCACTTGTAAAAATCGAGGTGATAGACGATATTCCATTTTGCACTTTCTCATTCTTCACCACAAACAAATCATCATCGAGCGTATAATCAAATCCAACACTGGCTCCATAAAGCAACAATCCCAAAATAACGAGCGCAATGCGGATCCATTTAATCGACGAAGCCTGTTCGTTATTGCTGGATTTATTTTTGGAAGTAGGATTTTGTTTTTGCATGTATGATTTGAATTGCTTTGATAAAATTAATCATAAAACAAAAAAGCATCCCGTTGATTTACGAGATGCTTTTAACAATTCATTTTTATAAATTAAATATTCCCTTGCCCTAAAAGCACAATAGGATTTTCTAATAATGCTTTTAATGTATTCAGGAATTTTGATCCTACAACTCCATCTACAACTCGGTGATCGCAGCTTAATGTTACTTTCATTACATTACCCGGTTGTACGATTCCGTTCTTCACCACCGGTACTTGCTTAATGCCACCTACTGCTAAAATACAAGCATCTGGCGGATTTATAATCGCAGTGAACTCTTCAATGTTGAACATACCTAAGTTAGAAATCGTAAACGTGTTTCCTTCCCAATCTGCAGGTTGTAATTTTTTATCCTTCGCTTTTTGTGAGAAGCCTTTTACTTCCGTGGAAATCTGTGTTAATGTTTTGCTATCTGCATAACGCACTACCGGCACTAATAATCCATCTTCAACCGCTACTGCAACACCAATATTAATATGGTTGTTATAACGGATTCTGTCATCTAACCACGATGAATTTACTGTTGGATGCTGACGTAATGAACTAGCCACAGCCTTTACGATAAAATCGTTGAATGATATTTTAACAGATGCTACTTGATTTACACTTTCACGAGCTGCAATTAATGCGTCCATGTCAATGTCCATTGTTAAATAAAAATGCGGAGCCGTAAATTTACTTTCTGATAAACGACGAGCAATTGTTTTGCGCATTTGTGATACAGCAACTTCTGAATAGCTTTCTGAAGTAACAGCATTAGGAGCGAATGCCGCAGTTTGTACAAATGTACCTGGCTTAAACCATTCGATATCGCGCTTAACGATACGGCCATGGTCGCCACTACCTTTTAACATACTTAAGTCGATGCCTTTTTCAGTTGCTAAGCGCTTTGCTAACGGTGATGCCTTAGTGCGATCGTCAGAAGAAGACGATGCCACAGGTGCAGCAACAGGCGCCGCTACAGGAGCAGGAGCTGGTTTTGGTGCTTCTACCTTTGGAGCAGGAGCGGGCGCAGGCTTCGATTCTTCAACTGGTTTTGCAGCAGCAGGAGCTTTTGCCATTTCAGCATCCAATAATGCTTTATAATCTTCACCTTCTTTTCCTACAATAGCTAATACACCATCAATTGCAATTGCCTTTCCTTCTTCCACACCTAAATACAAAACAGTACCATTGTGATACGATTCATATTCCATCGTTGCTTTGTCTGTTTCTACTTCAGCAACTAATTCTCCACTCTTTACTTTATCTCCAACTTTCTTATGCCATTTTACTACAACACCTTCGGTCATAGTGTCACTCATCTTCGGCATTCTTACTATTTCAGCCATCTTGCTTTTTTATTTTCGGTAATTCGTGTACGTTATGATTTAATTATTCAATGATGTATGGGTAATCAGCTTGATCATATACATCTTTGTAAAGTTCTGAAGCATCTGGATAAGGAGATTCTTCTGCGAACTTCACGCTGTCTTCTACGATTTCTGCTATGCGGTTATCGATTGCTTCAATATCAGCTTCAGTAGCAAATTTGTTATCTAATAAAACCTGCTTCGTTATTTCAATAGGGTCTTTCGATTTGTATTCTTCTACTTCGTCTTTCGAACGGTATTTAGCAGGATCACTCATCGAGTGTCCTTTGTAACGATACGTTTTCATTTCTAAAAACACAGGACCTTTTCCCGAGCGGGCATGATCGCAAGCACTTTGCATTGCTTCGTGTACTGCTTCTACACTCATACCATCAACTTGGTAAGAAGGCATATCATAAGCAGAACCTAATTTATAAAGTTCTGTTACGTTTGATGTTCTTTCAACGCTGGTTCCCATTGCGTATGAATTGTTCTCTACCACAAAAACAACAGGTAGTTTCCAAAGCATCGCCATGTTATAAGCTTCATGTAATGCTCCCTGACGAACAGCGCCGTCACCCATGTAGCAAACACAAATATTTTTTGTTCCGTTATATTGCTCCGCGAATGCGATTCCTGCACCCAGTGGAATTTGTCCTCCTACAATACCATGTCCACCGAAAAAGCGATGCTCCTTGCTAAACATATGCATTGAACCACCTTTCCCTTTCGAGCAGCCAGTGATTTTACCATAAAGTTCGGCCATTACCTCACGAGCACTTACACCTTTACCTAAGGCATGTGCATGGTCGCGGTAAGCGGTAATCATTGAATCTTGCTTGGTCATAACAGAAATTGCGCCTGCCACAACAGCTTCTTGTCCGTTGTATAAGTGACAAAATCCTTTAATTTTTTGCATTCCATACAACTGACCTGCTCGTTCTTCAAAGCGACGCATCATTTGCATTTGCTCGTACCATTGCAGGTATAATTCTTTACTGTATTTAGCTTTACTCTTTTTACCTTTTGTAGCGGTTGTTTCCATGATGCCGCAAAAATAAGTTAAAGGAGTATATAAACCATCGAAAATAAGAGCGAAAAATCCCTATTTCATACTTTCGGCATCAAAGGCAAAAGGCAATAAGCTGCTTACGCTTTCAGAAACAATGAATTTACCATTTCCTGATTGCATGATTAAACGGATTTTTTGTCCGTAACGATGCTCGTATTCAGCCATTACCTGGCGGCAATCGCCGCAAGGACTCACAGCTACTTTACCTGCTTCGGTTCCTTCGGGATAGGCCACTACGGCAATCGACTTTATTTTCTCATTCGGATGTTGGGCTCCTGTCGAGAAGAAAGCTACACGCTCAGCGCATAGTCCGGATGGGTAGGCCGCATTTTCTTGATTATTGCCTTGAACAATTTCACCATTATCTAGCATTACAGCCGCGCCAACAAAAAAATGGGAGTAGGGGGCATAAGCCGATTTCGCAGCTTCGATGGCACTATTCAATAAAAATTGATCTTCTTTGGAAAGCTGATCGAAATGATCGTATTCTTCAAAAACACTGTCTAGTTTAATTTTTCTCATAATGGAAGATTAGAGGTTGAAAGTACGAAAAAGTAGTCATTAACTACAAATAAGTAATTTGACTTACTCTAAGTAGTTTTTACGCCGAATTTTTGCCCGAAAAATTTTTTTTTGAGGTCCTGTTTTTAGAAATTTTAACCAAATTGGACTTTAAAATTCTGTTTAAGTAATTGAAAATAAGTATTTTATAACGAAATTTTAGTCAAATTTTGCTCTCAAAAAGAAAAATGAAAAATAAGTAAAATTACTTATTGTTTTAAGCTTGATACCATGATATTTTTGATTCATAAGTTCATGGCTTGCTTACCCGGTTATATCTTTTCTTATTGGCCGAATCCTTTTCTTATTCAAAACCCCCAACTCTATGAATTAACGGAGTTAAGTGTAGGCAAGCCAAGACTTTTTTATTTTGATTTAGTTTTGAAATAGTATTCGGGATTACTTAGCAGAAGATCGATTTCGGTCTGGAAGGTTTCCGTAATCATCTTTTTAGCTCTCTTTAAATTTACATGACTTGAAAAGTCATCTTGGCATTGCACATAATGGTCGATCGCTTTAGGTGCTTTCTTTTTAATAGTTTTTAGAAATTTTAATTCTGATTTGATTTTGGATTCTTCAATCATTACTTCTTGGTTGATAAAATGGTTTTGATTTGTTGAATGGTTAGTAGGGTGGTTATAACGCAGGCGATTAATATAAAATTGTTCAAGCTCTTACCTATATATATCTTTTTCCAGATTTGAAAAGATAGAAACACAAAGAAATTAGCAATAATAACATTTTGATATCCGTAGATTAAGTTAATGACATTGCACTTTCTGAATAACTGAAATAATATATAAATAGCAATCGTGTTGAAAATAGCAATCTGGTAAAATAACGAGGACTTTATATTTAATATTGTTGCTGACTCAAAAAAATAAAAAACAGCAATATTAAAACCTGCGATAGCAATTAATGTCATCAATAAAGTGTCTGCCTTTGCTTTGAATAATTTTTCCTGATATGTGTTCATTTGCGTTTTTATTTTCAAAGTAACTTACTTGACACTGATTGTGCAACTAATTGACTTGAATTGTCGCAAAACTTTTGCTATTTGTCTCTGTAAATACTTTTAAAGGAGGATCCCGTCCATAGTTTGTTCAAAGAACTTATCTTTAAGCAGATTGATTATAGAAACGATGAAATCAAATTATGAACGGTTAATAGCCTTAGCCGATGAAGTCTTTGCAGTCCGAAAAGATCCTGAGCAACTTGATGTAAATGAAGATGTGATGGAAAAATTACACGCCATTCACGCGGCAACCCTTAGTGATAAAGATTTCGGAGATGGTCCTTTACTTTGGATTTTATTAATCCCAACAACAGTTGCATTGATGAATCAATTTCTGGATCATGAAATAAACGAGAAGCAATTATATGAACTGACTGAACCAAGTCAAACCTATGAAGCAATCTACCTATGTTCTGCATTGGTCTTAGACGAGTATCGAAATAAAGGATACGCAAAAGAAGTAACACTTGATGCTATTAATGATATACAAAAAGACCATCCCATTAAAGCATTATTTTACTGGCCATTTACACAGGGTGGGGAAGCAGCAGCGAAATCAATTGCAAAAGCAATCGGTCTACCACTTTACGAGCGCAAATAAAAAAGCGAAGAGGGTTAGTCTTCGCTTCATTTTTTAATGAAAATATTCTTTCATCCGTTCAAAGAAACTTTTGTCGCCTTTGCCTGGATTCGGTTTGAAGTTTTCACTCTCGCGTAATTTTTCTAAAGTCTTTTTTTCTTCTGAACTTAATTGCTGAGGCGTCCATACA
>CANFIN010000056.1 GCA_947447155.1 Bacteroidota bacterium
GCATATTGATTTTCGAAATATAATTCAAAGCCACCAGCGCCTGTGTAACCAGTATTGCTAATTAATACATTTGGACAACCTGCGAATTCACCTTTCGTGAAATTGTAGTAAGGAATTGAGTTTAAATCAACACTAGTAAGCGACTGAAGTGCTTTTGATGTTAATGGACCTTGAACTGCTAAAAGCGATGTTTTATCTGAAATATTATGCATTTCAACACCTGCAGTATTATGTTGCATAATCCAATTCCAGTCTTTGTCGATATTACCTGCATTTACCACTAGCATCCAGTTGTTATCTTCTAGCTTATAAACTAAAAGGTCATCAACAATACCACCATCGGCATTAGGCATACAAGAATACTGCGCCTTGCCTAGAGTAAGTTTAGATGCATCATTGCTGGTAATGCGTTGAATCAAATCTAAAGCGCCTTCGCCTTTCAATACAAACTCTCCCATATGACTTACATCAAACACTCCAATTGCTTTGCGAACAGTTTCATGCTCAATGTTTATTCCTTCGTATTGCACTGGCATTAAGTATCCTGCAAAAGGAACCATTTTAGCATTAAGTGTTTTATGCGTTTCGGTCAGAGCCGTATTTTTTAATTCAGTAGATTCAGTAGACATAGTTGTAAATTAATTGAGGGTGCTAAAATAATAAATTTAAGGGTAAGCCGCTATTTGCTCAGGTCCTGAAAGGAAATATCATAAATTGGGTATTGTTGCCAGCCTGAGTAGTCGAAATGCCACCATTCAGTCGCAAACAACTGGAAACCACAGCTTGTCATGGCCTGTTGCAGTAGCTCAACATTTTTTGCTTGAAGCTTTGTTCTGTTTTTAGACGATATCCAAGCCATTTCGGAAAAATCATCATAAGCAGTTGGCATGTCTAATAACTTACCGGTTTTCAAATTATAAAGTCCGACATCCACCGCACAACCTCGATTATGACGAGAACCTTTTTTAGGGTCAGCCACATAGCGATCATCATGAATAATTTCCCAGAATTTTACAGTATAACGGTATGGCCTATACGCATCATAAACAATTAGCCCAACATTTAAAGTCTTTAATATTTTAATTACTTTTAAAAGTGCGAAATGAGCTTCGGTAGACAAAAACAGCGCTGCTGTATCATAAACTATTTCTTTGGTAAAATTATCAGTGGTTGCATATTTAATATCCTGCTTAATGCAATCACTTTTCAGAGATATTAATTGTGATTTAGGATTTATTTTAACTATGCTATCATATTTAGCTACGGAAATCACATTCAATTGAGCGAAAGAATTTGTATCACTCCAACATAACAAAAGAGTGAATAATAATTTTAAGAGGAATTTCATCTTATTTTATTATGCGGTTAAAGAAGAGAAATGCTTAAAATAATCCGCCTTTATTGCATCAACTGAATATTTTTCTTCTACTGTTTTTCGTCCATTTACAGCACACTTTTCTCTCAATGCGGCATCATTTATCAACATACTGATTTTATCTACCCATTCATCAACTTCTGAAGCAAGCATCCCATTTTCGCCATCCTGAATAATTTCCGAGTTAACGCCCACTGGAGACATAATGGTTGCCATACCAAGTGCCATGTATTGCAATCCTTTTAAACCACATTTTCCTTTTGCCCACTCATCATCAGGAAGAGGCATAATACCAATATTTATTTCCGATAACTCAGCTAACTCTGTTTCTTTCTTCCATGCGATACCTTTAATCGACAATTCATCGTTGCGGTAAGATGCATCACCTATGACTTTTATTTTAATTTTATCGCCATACTTTGCCTTGATAATTTTCAAGAATGGTACAGCCATTTCAAAATGACGAATGGTAGTAATTGACCCCGACCACCCTATACAAATAACATCCGGATTTTTAAAAGGAACCTGCTTATAATCGTTCAGGTCGATTGTAGTTGGAATGATGGTGACATTTTTATTATACTGCAAAGCATAATCGGCGAGGTATTGATTACCCGCAAAAATCAAGTTTGACATTCCAATAATTTTAGAAGTCTTTTCAGGATTCTTTAACCAACCAAATTTTTTATTCGCTTCAGATACATCAAAATGCCAGATAGCATCATCAAAATCAAAAACAACTGGAACACCTGAAGCACTTAACTTTCTTTCGAAATAAGTTGTTCCAGTAAGAAAGGCTTCGCGACAAATAAAAATCAAATCGAATTTTTTTGCCCGCTGTACATCTTTCCAACGAATAAATATAGACTTAACTAAAATTGATAATTTGTTTAACAGATGACCTGGTTTATAAAAAACCGCATCTGCTTTTTCATCGAGTAAAAAAGAGACTTCACATTCAAACCCTTTTGATTTTAAAAATTCAAGATATTGCTCAAAACGGAACCGTTGATTCGGTGCACGATTTAATCGATGGGCTGTAACAATGAGAACTTTCTTCACTTGAATCTAATTAATCTTCTAACCAGATTTTAGGAAGCTTTTCAGTTATTTCGATATTCTCGAATTTTTGACTTTTTCTGCTACCTGCAGTTTTTGCCCACTCTGCCATTTTTGCTAAGCCATCCTTCAATGAATAATTGGATGTTATATTAAAAGCTTTATGGGCTTTCTCATGATCTGCGTAAGCATGTTGTACTTCATTACGGGCATCGAGATAACGAATATCAGATGATAATCCCATTACCTCTGAAACTGTAGTAGCGAGCTCGTTCACTGTAAACTCTTTATCTGCACCAATGTTAAACACTTGGTTATAGGAAGCAGGCACATCTACACATTTAGCAATATAAGGAGCCACGTCGCCAATATAACTGAAGGCACGGGTTTGAGAGCCATCACCAAAAATTGTCAATGGTAACCCTTGCATTAATTGATTCATAAAAATACCAACCACATTACGGTATTTATCGCCTAAATTCTGATATTCTCCATACACATTATGCGGACGGAAAATAACGTAATTCAATCCGAACATTTCATGAGTACATTGTAAATCTAATTCCACAGCAAATTTCGAAACACCATAAGGATCTTCTGGTGCAGGAACAGTAGCTTCTTTCATTGGTAACTGACCTTTCCCATAAACCGCAATTGAAGAAGTAAACACAAAGCATTTTACTTTATGCTTAACTGCTTCATTAATTAAATTGATGCTACCAATAAGGTTATTGTTGTAGTTAAAACGTTTGATAAAATGACTTAACCCCTCGGCCGCATAAGCAGCTAAATGGTAAACATAATCAAACTTATACTGATTAAATAAATCTTCGAGTAACTGATGGTCGGTAACCGAACCTTCCACAAAAACAGCTTTCGGATTTACGTTATCAATAAATCCACCACTTAAATCATCCAACACAACAACAGTATGCCCCATTGCAATTAATTCGTTGGTAACATGGGCTCCAATAAATCCAGCCCCTCCGGTAACAAGTGAAACAGCCATTATTTTTATTTTAAGCAAAGATATAATATTTAATGAATGTCGCTTGGCAAACACTATTTGGTTATGAGAGCGAAATATGACTATTTTTACAGCCTAACAAACCGACACTTGAAGAAGCTTCTTGACATCAGCCTGCCGCGTGTAGTTATTCTGATTGGGGATTTACTATTATGTATTTTCTCTTTGTTTGTGGCCTATCAATTAAGGTTCAATTTTAATATACCAATTAAGGAAATCAACACCTTTGGTTTTGTTTTTCCTTTTGTTCTAATTGTAAGATTTTCGTCGTTCATATTTGCCAAGACTTATACTGGAATTATTCGTTATACAGGCACGAAGGATGCTTTTCGAATAGTTTTAACATTAGCAGCGGGATCGGGAGTTATGCTAATTAGCAACCTAATTCGACATTTATTAAATTTATTCTATCTCGTACCCTTCTCAATTATTGCTATTGAATTTCTTGTTACGGTTTTTTTAATGATCATTGGTCGTTTGTCAGTAAAGGTTATTTATAGTGAATTAAAGAATCCTTCAAAAGACAAAGCAGGTGTAATTATTTATGGGGCTGGAGATGCAGGGATTATTACCAAGCGAACATTAGACCGTGACAGAGGAACGCGTTACAAGGTTGTTGCATTTGTGGATGACGATCCTAAAAAAGTAGGGAAGAAAATAGAAGGTGTTGAAATTTATAACAGTTCTCAATTGGAGTATTTACAGCAAAATAATGATGTTAAACATCTAATTATATCAATTCAAAACATCACAACGCAAAGGAAACAACAGATTGTAGATGCTTGCCTAAAATACAATACACGTATTTTAAATGTGCCACCTGTACATTCTTGGATTAACGGAGAGTTGAGCTTCAAGCAAATTAAAAAGTTGAAAATTGAAGACCTATTAGGCCGTGATCCGATACAATTAGACTTAAATAAAATACAACACGAGTTGACGGGCAAGGTAGTATTGGTATCAGGAGCTGCAGGATCAATAGGAAGTGAAATCGTTAGGCAGATAATTCCATTTAAACCTAAATTATTAGTTATGCTTGATATGTCTGAATCGGCATTATATGATTTAGAATTAGAAGTTAATGATCTTAATACCGATAACAATTGTAAAACCGAATCTGTAATTGGTGATATCAGGAATAAAGAAAGGATGAGCAATGTGTTTAACTCATTTAAACCCGATATCGTTTATCATGCAGCCGCTTACAAGCATGTACCTGTAATGGAGAATAATCCTAGCGAATCGATATTAAACAATGTCATGGGCACATGCAATCTCGCTGACCTGGCTGTGAGTTTTAAAGTTCCGAAGTTTGTTATGATTAGTACGGACAAAGCAGTTAATCCTACGAATATCATGGGAGCAACGAAGCGAATCGCTGAAATTTATTGTCAGTCGCTAAACGACAACAACGAACATACACGTTTTATAACCACTAGGTTTGGTAATGTACTAGGATCTAACGGTAGCGTAATACCACGATTTAAAAAGCAAATAGAATTAGGGCAACCAATTACAGTAACCGACCCACATGTAACTCGTTATTTCATGACTATCCCTGAAGCTTGTCAGCTTGTATTAGAAGCAGGCGCTATGGGCGCAGGAGGTGAAATTTTCATTTTCGACATGGGTGAATCAGTGAACATAGCAGAGCTAGCTAAGAAAATGATTCGATTAAGCGGATTAGAATTAGGCAAGGACATTCAGATTGTTTATACCGGATTACGTCCAGGCGAAAAGCTATATGAAGAGCTATTAGCGAATGAAGAAAACACACTTCCAACGCACCACAAAAAGATTATGATTGCTAAGGTTAAAAAATATAATTTCGAATCAATCAGTAAAGATATTGCAGATTTAATTTCCCTTTTTGGAGCACAGGACAACGAAGAAATTGTTCGCAAGATGAAAGAGATTGTGCCTGAGTTTAAGAGCCAAAATTCGATTTACCAAAAGCTCGACAAATAAAATTAAAAAGGCAATTCATTTTTTAATTGGAAACTACTTCAATTACTTTTTCAAACTATCAACTTTATTCAAGCCATTTATAAACATATGCTCGGCTATTTGATAAATTGAAACTGCATTCGTTTTTAATTGCTCTTCCACCTTCATTTCTTTCATATCGCCAGTGTACCGATCAAAGCTATATTGAGCAAATTTCTTTTGAGGTGAAAGCACCATCAAATTATTTCCTTTGATATATCCAAGCTTTTGATAAGTACCTATGAAAGCACGCTCATCATTGGGAGTCATGGTTAAAATGTTTTTACCAAAGAACGTAGATTCATAACTCCAGTTCATGATACCAGCTAAAGTAGGAACAACATCCACCTGACTACATAGTTTATCTACTTGCATAGGTTGGATTAATTCAGGTGCATATATCAAGCAAGGAATCTGATATTTCAAAATTGGCATTTCTGATTTACCAGCGCTACTACCACAGTGATCACCAATAATTACAAAGAGTGTGTTTTTAAACCATGCATGCTTTGGTGCATCTTCAAAAAACTTCTGAAGTGCATAATCAGTATAACGCACTCCCCCACTTCTATTTTTATTCAGCTTTAAACCTACTTCAGGAAAAGTATAAGGTTTATGATTAGATGTAGTGAGAATGAAATTAAAAAATGGTTTACCAGCTTTACAACTTTGGTCGGCTTCCTTCATAGCTCTTGTATAAGAGTCTTCATCGCATGTGCCCCATACATTGGCAAAACGAATTTCATCTTCGCTGTAATTACTTCTATCAACAATCTGAAAATAATTTCCACTAAAAAAAGTATTCATATTATCGAAATATCCGAAGCCACCATAAATAAATTTATTGTCGTATCCCTTTTGATGAAATAGCCATCCTGATGAAAATAAATTATTATTATTTGGACGTCTAACTACACTAGTACCCGGAGTTGGAGGAATACTTAAATTTAAAGCTTCTAATCCGCGAACAGTACGTGTTCCGTTTGCATAAAGATTAGTAAAAAACAATCCTTTCTTTACTAATTGATTCAAAAAAGGCATCTCGTATCCATCAGCTGGGTTAATGTATTCCAGATATTCTCCACTCAAACTTTCTACCGTAATAAACATTACATTGTAACGTTTTTCTTCACCAGTATTTTTATAATTATAAATTAGATTATTAGATGGATAAGAAATAAAAGAATCCTTCATCAAAACTTTCACATTGTCATTAGCACTTTTATCATCTATGGTATAATAAAAACGATCATAATCTAGTTGATTGTTTTTATAAGCTTCGAACAAACTATAAAACCCGTTTTTTGCGAGCTCATTGTTATATGAATTATTACTGATACGACTCCAGTTAATATTCACGAAAAGAATTGCAAACAGAGGAAGTATTGCAATCAATAATAAATTTTTCAAACGACTTAAATAAGTGGTGTCTGACTTTAATGAATCATCAACGTAGTTATTTTTTGCTAACCAGAAAATTGCGACCATCGTTAGACATGCAACAATTGCGATTAAGCTACCAATAGAATACGACTCTACAATATTTCCAATAACCTCATTGGTGTACACCAAATAATCGACGGCGATAAAATTAAATCGCACTTCAAATTCATCCCAGAAAAAATATTCAGAAAAGGCATTAAATATCCAGATAAAAATAGTTAATCCGTAAAAGAACCAACATAGTCCTTTATAAAATTTACTTCTCGCAACTACTGAAGGTGTCAAGAAAATAATAATTGCTAATGGCAATGCGTAATAACAAAAAGTAATAATGTCAAAGAAAAATCCTAACAAAATGGAGAGCGAAAAATCAAGAGGATTAAAACTTACATTTTGATATGATTTAGCAACAAGAACAATTCTTGTTATTAAAGAAATAACAAGAAATATTTTTAAAAAACCTGCTAATGTTCTATAACGACCATTATAAATTTTACTCAGCAAATTATCCATGTATCGTTTCCTTCAATCCAAATCCTTTAATAATTTCTCCTTCATAATCGAGCCATTGCTGCCAGCGTTCATCTACATTTTCCTGCTCTGCATACTTTCTTGCAAAACTGATGAACATCGTATAATGATTTGCTTCACTTATCATCAACATCTTATAAAACTGCTTTAAGTCTTCATCATTAATATTTTCTGACAAAACTTTAAAACGCTCGCAACTTCTTGCTTCAATCATAGCTCCAAACAACAAACGATCGATTAAATGTATTTCTCTTGAATAACCTTTTCTTTGAAAATCATAAAGCAAATTAACATATTCATCTTTCCGCTCTCTTCCTAGTACAAATCCTCTTTGAACTAATTTATCATGCACTTGTTTAAAGTGCCCCAGTTCTTCCTGAGCCAACTCTAGCATTGCATTTACTAATTCCGTTTTCTCAGGAAACTTTACAACAATAGTAATTGCATTGGTTGCAGCCTTTTGTTCACAATATGCATGATCAGTTAAGATCTCTTCAATATTCTTTTCTACTATGTTTACCCAACGAGGATCAGTTGGCAGTTTTAATCTGAACATGGTATTAATATTTTAACAACTCAGCAATTTTAATCTTAACTTTTTCTGCATTTGGAAGCATTGCATGTTCCAATGTGCTGTTTAGTGGAATAGCAGGTAAATTTTCTGAACCAATCACTACGACAGGGGCATCAAGATGCATGAAACAGTTTTGAGAAATTCTTCCTGCAAGCGCCTGAGCGAATGAATTATTATAAGGTTCTTCAGTTAATACAATACACTTATTATGTTTCTTAACGGAATTGAAAACTGCTTCTTCATCCAGCGGAGCCAATGTTCTTAAGTCAACAATTTCTACTTGACCTTCGAAATCTTTAGCCGCATTTTTTGCCCAATAAACGCCCATGCCATAGGTTATAACGGTAAGCGTATCCGTTGAACCATTTGAATTAGCTTCCTGAACCATACGTGCTTTACCGAGTGGTAAAATATAATCTTCTGATGGCTCAATCGTTTTTGCTTCTTCAGTTCCTTTTATCTTCGACCAATAAAGTCCTTTATGTTCTAACATTACAACCGGATTAGGGTCATAGTAAGCAGCTTTCATCAAACCTTTTAAATCGGCACCTGTTGATGGATAACAAATTTTTATCCCGCGAATATTAGCTAAAACACTTTCTACA
Source organism: Bacteroidota bacterium (assembly GCA_947447155.1). GTDB lineage: Bacteria > Bacteroidota > Bacteroidia > AKYH767-A > OLB10 > CAINEC01. The sequence continues at coordinate 8,601 of CANFIN010000056.1, forward strand.
CTCGATGAATGGTAAGGTCCTCCACTTCCGTATGCTCCAATCGGAACGCGTATAATTGCACTTACGGGCCATTTACCATTACTCAAATAACATGAGCGACTAACCTCTGTGAATAACTGATTCAAGCCTGGCCAGATATAATCAGCAAACTGCACTTCTACAATCGGCTTGCAACCTGTAGCGCTCATACCAACGGTACTTCCGATAATAAATGCTTCTTGAATCGGTGTATTGAATACACGATTATCGCCAAATTTCTGAGCCAATGTTGCAGCTTCTCTAAATACACCTCCTAGCCTTCCCCCTACATCTTGGCCATATAATAAGCACTCCGGATGTTTCTCCATTAATTCTTGAATTGCAAACAAGGCACAATCAACCATTACTTTTGCCTCTCCTCCTTGTGGTGATCGAACGCCAGCTTCTTGGATGATCGTCGTAGGTGCATAGTCGTGAGTATATAAATCTTCTGGTCTTGGGTCTTCGGAATCTTTTGCTTTTTCATAATCAGCAATCACTTGCTTCGTAACTTCTTCTTCAATCGAAAACAATTCAATTTCGTCAATACCTAATTCTAATAATTGATTTCTGAATTTCGGTAAGGGGTCACGTTTAGCAGCTTCTTCTAAGTCATCACGATACCATTCTTTTCGAACGCCTGATGTATGATGATTAAGCAAAGGCACCTTTGCATGCACAAGCCATGGTTTCGATTCTGTTCGAACACTCTTGAAAATATTATTGATTACTTTATAGCACTCGATAAAATCTGTCCCATCAATAGTTACAGCTTCAATTCCTTTAAACCCTTTTATATACTCGTAAGCATTCATGGCACGAGTTTCTTTGGATGTTGCGGAAATATCCCAATCATTATCCTGCACAACGTAAACAATAGGAAATTGCTTTAACGCGGCCATTTGAAATGCTTCAGCAACTTCACCTTCAGTAACTGATGCATCGCCTAAAGAACAAACCACTAATGGGTTTTCATTAATATGCGCATCCTGTAATCCTTGCTTTTGTAAATATTGAATTCCCATAGCAACACCAGTTGTTGGAATTGCTTGCATCCCTGTTGCTGAACTTTGATGAGGAATTTTAGGCATTCCTTCGCGATTCAAACTTGGATGACAATAATACGTTCTTCCTCCACTAAAAGGATCATCTCTCTTTGCCATTAACTGAAGCATCAATTCGAATGGTTGTATTCCAATACCCAACAACATGCTATCATCGCGATAGTAAGCACTTAAATAATCTTGTGATTTTAACTGAAGTCCTACTGCAAGCTGAATTGCTTCGTGCCCTCTTGAAGTAGCATGTACATATTTAGCTGTGAAAGACGAGCGCTCTTCGTACAACACCGCCATTTCTTTAGCAGTAGTCATAAGCTTAAAGGCATTCAATAAAACTTCTTTCGACAATGATGTTTCCTGGTCCAATGCAATTGAATTCATGGCGCAAAAATAAGGATATTAGCTCACGATTTCGAATACTTTCAAGTAAATAAAAAAGGGACCTTCAATTGAAAGTCCCTTTACTGATAATTCAAAATTTTTATTCGATAATTATTCTTGTTTGCGTAACCAAGCCAGCTCCTTTCAGAGAAATTATATAGGTTCCTTTTACAAGAGATTCAAGATTTAATTCTCTTTGATTATACCCTTCTAAAGAACTTACATTCTGTTTCAAAACAACTCTACCTGACATATCTAACACTACTAAATCATAGTCACTATTATCGTTAGAAATAAATGCAACCGTGATATTACCACGAGTAGGATTTGGATAAACTACAATTCCTGATAAATCATAAGCACTACCATCACGTGCAACAGGACATGCAGCAGTAGGAGAAACACTTGAAGACGCCGATGTTGTGCTAGAACCACAAGCATTAGTAGATTTTACCGTAATAGCTTTTGCACCTGTTGCAGTAAATCTTAATGTTAAACTTGTTGTTCCTTGTCCGCTTACATAAGTAGTTCCTGTAGTTGGGTATGTCCACGTGTAAGATGTAGCACCAGTTACCGCAGCAACAGAAAATACTTGTGGCACTGTAGTACCGATACATAATACAGCAGGTGTAGTTATTGCGCCTGGAGTTGCTGGAATTACATTGACTTTTAATCCTCTCTCAGCACTAGAACCACATCCATTATTTGATTTAACAAATAATGAATCAAAAGTAGTTGTAGTAGTTGGATATGTTACGGTTATTGATTGAGTAGGAGCCGATACTGTTAATGATGAAACTGCTTGGCCATTTAATAACGCACCTGCAGTTTTTGTTCTCCAAGTATACGAAGTTGCGTTTGTTACTGCTGTTGCAAAAGAATATGTATAAGTTCCTCCACCGCAAATTCCTGTAGTTTGTCCCGTAACTGTTCCTGGAGTAGTTGGAGCTGCTGTGTTTCTTGTAATCACCTTTGTTCTAACCGTACTTAATCCTTTACAGTTACCACCGTTTACTTTTAACGTATCACCAACAAATCCTGTCGTAAATGTTACCGTTACCGCAGTATCTGTTGTTGTCAAAGCGGTAGCTGATCCATTTATCAACATACCAGTTTTAGGTGTCCACACATAATAATCAGCAGTAGCTACAGTGGTAATGCTGAATCGTAAAGCATCACCAATACAAGCGGTTGTAGCACCTGTAACCGTACTTGGCTGCGTAGGCACTGCTGTTCTAACAGTAATATTTCTAGTTGTTGAATCTTTGCCGCAAGCAGATGTACCTACCACTTTAATATCACTTGTTACAGAAGTTGATGACCATGTTGTTGTAATAGAATTTGTTCCAGCGCCAGCGGTAATTGTAACCCCTGTTGGAACTGTCCACACATAAGTTACACCTGTCTGCGCAGCTACAGAATATATAACTCCTGTTGCAGGACGACAAATTGGTGAATTACCTGAAATTGCCCCAACCACTAATCCTGTATTTATGGCAACTGGTAATACTGCATTACCTGATGAACAAGTTGTGTTAGCTGTAATGCTTACATTACCAGCAACTGCAGATGCTGTCCATGAAGTAGTGATAGAATTTGTACCCTGGCCTGCTGTAATTGTAACGCCTGTAGGAACTGTCCATGTATATGATGCACCCGTTATTGCTGGAATTGAATAAATAATTCCAGTAGTGTTTTTACAATTGGATGAATTTCCTGTTATTGGCCCAACCGATAAATTACCTGATGCCAATGAAACAGCTAAACTATTTGATGATGTTCCGCATGCGCTTGTAATTCCAACTGCAACATTACCTGTAACCGCAGTTGATGACCAAGTAGTAGTAATGCTATTTGTTCCTTGTCCTGATGTAATTGTTACACCGCTTGGAACTGTCCAATTATAGGTTATTCCTGCTTGAGCAACGATGCTATAAATAACACCTGTTTGATTAGGACAAACGGATGTGCTTCCTGTAATTGTACCAGGTGTAGGTACAACCGATGAAACAGCAAGACCTATCTCTGCAGTCGAACCACAACCATTATTTGCTTTTACATAAATATTTCCGGAACCAACCCAAGCTGTTGGGTAAGTAATCGTAACGCTAAGAACACTTCCATCAACAGTCAGAGATGTTACTGCTAGTCCATTTATTAAAGCACCAATAATATTTGTTCTCCATGTGTAGTTAGTAGCACCAGATGCCGCAGCAATAGAATATGTTGCTGTGGTTACACCACATAATCCTGTCGACTGTCCAGTAATAGTTGTTATTGCGGAAGGTGATGTTGTACGTTTGTTAACTTTTAATACTCTGTATGCTCCGAATCCTTTACAGTTGCCAGCCCTCACTTTTATAGTATCACCGGTAAACGCAGAAGAAAATACTACTTTAACAATTGTATCAGCAATTGTTATGGCTACTGATGACCCGTTAATTGTCATGCCTGTATCAGGCACCCAAGTATAGAAGTCAGCGTTAGCTGATTTTGTAATAGTATAATACGCCGAATCTATGCTACACATTGTTGCATTACCAGTTATAACAGATGGTTGGGTTGGCGATGCTGTTCTAAGTATAGTTGTAATACTACTAGAATCGGTAGCGCATCCTTTTACACCAACAACTTTAATTGTTCCAGCCAATGCTGAAGCACTCCAACTTACTGTCACACTATTTGTCCCCTGCCCAGCTGTTATTGTACCACCGGTTGGGAATGACCAAGTATATGTAGTTCCTGATTGATTTACTACTGAATAAATATTTCCTGTAGTAGAAGCACATACTCCAACGTTACCTGTAATTGCCCCTACCGATAAAGTTCCTGAAGATATTACAACAGGTAATGATGAAGATGCATTATTACAAGTTCCTGTGGCAACAACGGAAATATTCCCACTTGCTGCTGTAGCTGACCACGATGTTATAATCTGATTAGTTCCCTGACCCGATAAAATTGTTACTCCTGAAGGCACTGACCAAGAATATGTAACTCCTGCTTGATTTGTAACCGAGTAGATTAATTGACTTTGAGGTAAACATATAGAAGTGCTTCCTGAAATAGAGCTTAGTGAAGTTGCAGGTGTAATAGCGACCGCTAACTGGCCATTTGTTGTAGCACAAGAATTACTCAATGCTACTGCAATATTTCCAGCAACCGCAGAAGAACCAATTGTAGTTGTTATACTATTTGTGCCTTGACCTGCTGTTATTGTTACTCCGGTTGGTACTGTCCATGTATAAGTTGCACCTGTTTGTGCTGTTACACTATACACTACACCCGTCTGATTTAAACAAACAGATGTTGATCCTGTGATTGTCGGAGTTGTTGGTGCTGAGCCTACTGTAACTGCTAAACTTCCTGGTGATGTACCACAAGTATTAGTGATTGAAATACCAATATTTCCCGCAACAGTAGTTGATGCCCATGTTGTTGTTATACTGTTTGTTCCTTGTCCTGCTGTTATTGTTACACCTGTTGGAACTGTCCATGTATATGTTACACCCGTTTGCGCAGTAACGCTATAAACTACTCCCGTTTGATTTTTACAAACTGATGCAGATCCTGTGATTGTTGGCGTTGTTGGTGAAGAACCTACTGTTATTGCTAAACTTCCTGTTGATGTACCACATGTATTTACAACTGATATTCCTACAGTTCCTGATACTGCTGTTGCGCCCCAGGTTGTTGTGATACTGTTTGTTCC
>CANFIN010000057.1 GCA_947447155.1 Bacteroidota bacterium
ATCTCATCTACAAATAACAACTTAACTGCTGGTACATACACAGTAACCACAACAGATGCTAATGGTTGTACAACATTTAATACAACAACTATTACACAACCTGTTCAATTAGCAGCTGCAATTCCATCCACTACTAATGTATTGTGTTTTGGCGGATCTACTGGAAGCGCAACAGCTGATGCATCTAACGGAACTGCAAATTATTCTTATCTATGGAATAATGGTGCAACAACTGCATTCAATAGTAATTTGTCTTCTGGTAATTATACTGTAACAGTTACGGATGCGAATGGATGTACTTCAATTGCAACAACTTTCATCAATCAGCCAACTGCATTATCACTTTCAAATTTTAATTCTCAAAATGTTTCTTGTAATGGACTTGCTGATGGAAATGCTTCTGTAAGTATTTCTGGTGGTACACCTCCTTATGATTATAATTGGAACCCACTTGTGTCAACTTCAAATATTGCAAATAGTCTAATATCTGGCAATTATGATGTGATTGCAACTGATAATAATGGGTGTTCTTTAGGTCATGCATTTTTGATTATGCAACCCAATTTAATCCAAACAAGCACTACCATTTTTGATGCTATTTGTTATGGTAGTAATAATGGCGCTATTGCTTCAGCTGTTGTTGGTGGAACTGCCCCATATTCCTATAATTGGTCAACAGGCGGAATTCAATCTTCACTTTCTGGATTAACAACCGGTAATTATACGCTTACTGTTACAGATGCTCATGGATGTACTAATATTACAACATGGTCGGTGAATGAGCCTGCGGCATTAAGTTCAAACGTGACTAATAATGATGCGAGTTGTTACGGATTGTCTGATGGTTCTATTCAAGTAAATGTGAATGGCGGAACTCCTACCTATCAAATCGCGTGGACACCTTCCAACGCTGGATTTAATTTAAGTAATCTTCCTGCTGGTTCGTATTCAGCTATTGTTACGGATGCTCACGGGTGTACGCATGCGCTAGCAAAATTAATTAACCAGCCTCCGCAAATTGTTGTGAATGCTTCAACACCAAATATAATTTGTATCGGACAATCGCAAACACTTTCTTTATTGGTTAGTGGTGGTACTCCTGCATATTCTTACTTGTGGAGCAATCAACAAACTACATCTTCTATTCTTGTTTCTCCTACATCAACTACTAACTATTCAGTTACTATTACAGACAATAACGGATGTACAGCATCAATAAATAATCTATTGGTAAATGTTTATCCTCCATTACAATTAAATTTAACTGCTAACAATGATACTATTTGTATTGGGCAAAACTCGCTGCTTGCGGCGTTAGTAACAGGAGGTAACGGTGGTCCGTATGCTTACGCGTGGAGCAATGGCTTTAGCAGTAATTCGCAGTCTGTTGCGCCAACACAATCAGGTTCGTATATGGTAGCCGTTAGTGATGGTTGTACAACGCCAGGCGCTCAGCAAGCTGTCAACATTGTTGTGAATCCAAATCCTTCACCAGCATTTTCTCCAGGGAACATTCAAGGTTGTAGTCCAATTAATGCTTCGTTTAATATGACTTCTGCATCCGGACTAGGTTATTCATATCAGTGGGCATTCGGAGATAATACATCATCTACACTATTAAATCCTAGTCATCAATACACAAATGCAGGGGCATATAATGTAACGCTAACAGTTACAAATCAATTCGGATGTACTGCTTCGGTAACAAATAATAATGTGGTTACTGTTTATCCAAAGCCTATTGCCAAGTTTACTCCCGATCCATATGAAACGCAATTAATCACTGCTACTATCAATTTTTATAATCACAGCATAGGTGCTAATTACTACGATTGGAGTTTTGGTGACAATGCTACTTCATTAGATTTTAGTCCTACGCATTTGTATGGCGATACAGGTATATATGAAATTCGATTGATCGCTTCGTCTACTCATCAATGTCGCGATACCGCCTACGAATACGTGCATATTACAGGAAGTTTTACTTTCTGGTGCCCGAATGCGTTTTCTCCGAATGAAGATTTGAAAAATGATGAATTTACTGGTTATGGAATTGGGATTAAATCTGCCACCTTTACTATTTATAATCGTTGGGGAGAGAAGATTTATTTATCCGATAATCTGGAAAATCCATGGAATGGAACCTTCTGGAATAATGGCGATAAATGTCCTGAGGGGGTTTATGTTTATTTGTTTGATGTAATCGGTGACGATAACGAGCATCACAAATACACCGGCCGTGTTTCATTGGTTAGATAGTATGTATTAACTTCGCATTTGATTATGCAAGTCGATACTGTTCAAATTGATTCCTACATTAGTTCACTCGATATAGAACGTGCTAAAGCGATTACTAAGTTGTTTAGTACAATGAAGAAGTCGTTGCCAAAAGGTTTTGAAGCTACTATTTCTTATGGTATGATAGGTTTTGTCGTTCCCTTCGATTTATATCCGAAGGGATATCATTGTAAACCGTCGCTGCAATTACCATTTATCAATTTAGCTTCTCAGAAAAATTTTGTGGCCATTTATCATATGGGTATTTATGCAAATCCAACTTTGATGCAATGGTTCGTTAATAGTTACGCTGCATTGAACATTGGGAAATTAGATATGGGAAAAAGTTGTATTCGCTTTAAAAAGTTGGATAATATCCCCTACGACTTGATCGCTGAACTTTGCTCTAAAATGAGTCCGCAGGAATGGATTTCTTGCTATGAATCTGCATTTGTAAAAAATAAAAAATAAATAAAGTGGCTGTAAAAAAACTAATTAAATACGGAGCAATTGTTCCTTCTGCATTATCAGGTAATATAACTCCTGAAAGCGAATTTTTATTACAGGAGATTTTGTTTGATGAAAAAGGGAATATTGATGTTGATTCAAAATTTAATCCGCAAGAGGAACTGGAAGAACGTCATTCATATACCTATAATCAAAATGGGTCATTGATTTCTCATTCTGTTGAAATGCCTTTAGATGATGTAGTAGAGCGTTTTGAACATAAGCGCAATGAAAGCAATTTGCTTTTAGAGGTGACAAAATATTATGGCGATGATCAAGGCGAGCGAACTGATTACCGTTATAATGAAAACAACTTACCAGTTGAAATAAATTATTTTGATGCTGATGGAGAAAGGGAATCGGTGGAGAAATATGAATACAATGAAAAGCAGGATGTGACTAAAAAAACCGTTCATTCATCATTTGATGACACCCAAAATAAAACACATGTTTACGAATATAACGACGAGGGTTTGTTGGTGCGTTATACTGTTGAAGGTGATGCGGGAAATACAGTTACAAATTATACTTATAACGCACATAATTTAGAAGAGCATTGTGTTCAGTTGAATGAAAATGGCAAGAAGGTTTTAGAAATTGTTTCAGAATATGACGAAAATCTACGTCTGATAAAAAAGAGTACTCGAGGTTATTATGTTCGTATTACTAAGCTTTCTTATGATGATCAAGGTCGCGTGATTGAAGAGTTGTTATCTGACGAAAATAATTTTGTTATTGCCCGCAATGCATTTGAATATACAGATGATGGTCGTATTGCCGAAGAAGTAGTATATGAAACTGACTTAACTCGAGCTGGACGTGATACGCACATGATCATGCGTTACGAATATGAATTATACTAACAACAAAACATTTTCAAAGAGTTCATTGTTGTAAAGAAAAAACAAAATGGCGTTTAAAGATTTAGCTGCGTTTATTACCTATTTGGAATCAAAGGGTGAATTAGTTCGCATAAAAGAGTATGTTAATCCTGAATTGGAAATAGCAGAAATTACAGACCGCATTTCAAAAGTTTACGGACCAGCTTTATTATTTGAAAATACGGGTTATGATTTTCCTATTCTGATTAATTCAATGGGAACAGAACAGCGTATGGCTATGTCTTTAGGCGTAGATAATTTGGATGAAATAGGACATGATATCGAGAATTTATTCAAAACATTAACAGGTCCTAAGAATTCGATGTTCGATAAGTTAAAAGTAATTCCTCAACTTGGAGAAATAGCTTCCTGGATGCCCAAGACAGTCAAAGGTAAAGGGGCTTGTCAAGAGGTGGTGATGAAAGATCCTGATGTAACTAAACTGCCTGTTCTTAAATGTTGGCCAGAAGATGGTGGTCCGTTTATTACGTTGCCGGTTATTCAAACAAAAGACCCTCTTACTGGAATTCGTAATGTAGGCCTATATCGTATGCAGGTGTTTGGTCCTACATTAACTGGTATGCACTGGCACCGACATAAAGTTTCTGCTCGCCATTTCAGTGAGTATAAAAAATTAGGAAAGCGTATGCCCGTAGCCGTTACAATCGGTGGCGATCCTGCCTTAACCTATTCTGCTACTGCTCCGCTACCTGATGGAGTAGATGAATTTATGCTCGCAGGATTTTTACGCAAGAAAAAAGTAGAGTTAGTAAAATGTTTAACCATCGATATGGAAGTGCCTGCTGATGCAGACTTCGTGATCGAAGGTTATGTTGATCCACAAGAAGATTTTATCTGGGAAGGTCCGTTTGGTGATCATACTGGTTATTATTCACTCGCAGATTATTATCCACGTTTTCATATCACAGCAATCACACATAAAAAGAATCCCGTTTACTTAACTACCATTGTAGGAATTCCTCCTCAAGAAGATGCATGGATTGGTAAAGCAACAGAGCGTATTTTCATAGCACCCATCAAAATGACAGCCGTGCAGGAAATAGTTGATATGATTCTTCCTGTAGAAGGTGTGTTTCATAATCTTGTAATTGTAAAAATCAAAAAGGATTACCCTGGTCAGGCATTGAAAGTAATGAATGCACTTTGGGGCGCTGGACAAATGATGTTTACTAAAATGATGATTGTAGTAGATCGTGATGTGAATATTCATAATACAGTTGAGGTTGCTCAATACATTTCAGAAAATGTGGATGTTGCGCGTGATATTATTTTCAATCAAGGACCAACAGATGTACTAGATCATAGCTGTTCAACTATGGCTTTCGGTGGTAAGATGGGAATCGATGCAACGAAGAAATTGAAAGAAGAATTAGTTGATAGTCCATCGCCAATCGTAAATGCGAATTTTTCAAGCGATGATTTAAATGTGATTCACAGCGAGTTAAAAAAGCATTCTGAAATTATTCATGCGAATGATACATTACTTTCAATAGGTATTCCGTTGCTGTTTGTTTCTATCGAGAAAAACAGAAAAGGTCATGTGAAAAGTCTTGCAAAAACAATATTCAGTTCTTCTGCTTTCAAAAAAGTTAAAGTTTTAATTTTTCTTGAAGCTAATATGGATATCTCAAGTGTAGCTGATGCTGTTTGGCGTTTCTCAAACAACGTAGATCCTAAACGCGATCATTTAGTAATCACATCTGATGCAGATGATGAAGTCAGCCATATTGTTTTTGATGGTACACGTAAAACAAAAGAATTTGATGGGTTTGAAAGAGATTGGCCAAATATTCTTGCTGCTGATGAAAAAACGGCAAAGCATGTCGACGAGATATGGTCACGGTTAGGGCTAGGTGCTTTTATTCCTTCTCCTTCAGAACGCTATCGAAAGCAATTATACCAGGGCGGAGCAATTGCAAAAGATTAGTGCTTATTCTTTGGTTTAATCGTAACAACGATTGGATAGTGGTCGCTAAGCTTTTTGCGTACCATCGAGTACTTTAAACACTCAAAATAATCGCTATGTAGAATATAGTCGATGCGATAGGGAATAAAAGAACCTTTATAGCTAATTCCAAAACCCTTGCCTTTTTCAAGGTACGAATCATCCAAATGCCTGCTTATTGTGCTATAAGCGTAAGAGAATGGTGGATCGTTAAAGTCACCACAAACGATAATCGGATAACGACAATTTTCAATGCTCGCACTTAATTCATCTACTTGCGCGCTGCGGATTGATGCGCCTCTTTTTATTTGCTTTAAAATCGAAAGACTTCCTTCAACAAATTTTTCCTGATCGCTTATCTGCGGATTGTCGATGAAAACATAATCTTTCTTTTTCAAATGATTCGACTGCAGATGAACATTGTAAACTCGTATAGTGTCGTTGTTGTAAAGTACATCACAGTACATTCCGAAATTGGTGCTTCCAGGAGTAAAAAATAATAAACCTTTATTGATAATTGGATAGTTGCTAAAAGTGGCTAATCCCCAATGGTATTTTTTGTGGAGTGTTAATCCATACTCAATTTGTCGATATTTTAATTTCAATAATTCGCTAATTGTATCATTGTTTGAAAAATCTTTATCATCGCTGTGGTAATATTCCTGAAAGCATACTACCTGCGGAGATTCTTTAACTAGCAGATCAAAAATCTGACTTCTTGTTTTTTGATTCCCACTCCAGTTGTACAAATCAAATAAGCGGACATTGTAACTCATTACCTTGAATTGATTCTTCGATACTGGCGACTCCATTACAAACAGCGGCGGTTGATACATCAAAGCTAGTTTGTCGTATCCGATAATAATAACCGCAAGCGAAAAAAAAGCATACTTACTTCTTCTAATCAGCCAAAAAATAAGGAACAAGACATTAATGATTGCAATAAATGGATATGTATAAGAAAGAGGTTCAAATATCCAAAAGGACTCTGGAGATATTTTACAGGACAATTGTACGCACATTAGAAAAAAGGCTAATCCGATATTAATTACAATTAATAAACGTATTAGATTGCTCTTCTTTTTGGTAACTATTGGTTTATCCACTTCCATCTAAACGCAAAATAAACAATTTTAATATTAATGAATGTAATAAATTTACAAATTCTACCTTTGTCCTTAAATGAATAACAAGTACAATATCGGATTTTCACCTTGTCCGAATGACACCTTTATTTTTGATGCAATGATTAACAATCGTTTGCATGCCAATTACGAGTGGGAGTCACACTTGTTAGATGTTGAAGCGCTTAATAAAAGGGCCGCAGACGAATCTTTTGAAGTGACAAAAATGAGCTTTGCTGCTTATACTTTTGTTTCCGATAAATATCAGATATTAAACGCAGGTAGTGCTCTTGGTCGTGGCTGTGGGCCATTAATCATTAGTAAAACTCCTCTAACATTGGAGGACTTAAAAGATAAAACCATTGCAATACCAGGTACTCGTACAACCGCTAATTTATTGATGAGCATTTTTGTTCCAGAATGCAAAGCAAAAATGGAAATGGTTTTTTCTGAAATTGAAGAGGCTGTTTTAAGTGGACAATGTGATGCAGGTTTAATCATTCATGAAAATCGTTTTACCTATCAGCAAAAAGGACTTTTTAAAGTGGCCGATTTGGGAGAACTTTGGGAAAAGAAAACGGGTCTGCCTATTCCCCTCGGATGTATCGCTGTTAAGAGAAGTTTGTCCGAAAAGGAAAAAATTAAAATAAATACATTGATTCGTAATTCAGTTGAATTTGCATTCGAGAATCCTGAAGCCAGTAAAGATTACGTTGCTCAACATGCTCAAGAAATGAATCCCGAAGTGCAGCAACAGCACATCGATTTATATGTGAATGATTTTTCGGTAAATTTGGGCCATGATGGTAAAAAAGCCATTATGACTTTGTTTAATGAAGGTTTTAATGCAGGTATTATTCCTCATGTATTAGAGCCAATATTTATTTAAATTATGATTGTAGTTACAGGTGCTGCAGGTTTTATCGGTAGCGTATTAGTTGGAAAATTAAATAGCATCGGAATTGAAAATATTTTGATGGTGGATGATTTTTCTAACGAACAGAAAAAAGCAAACTGGTCAACCAAAAAGTATAGCGATAAAATGGATCGTGCCGTTTTTCTCGATTGGTTTAAAGCAAATGCATCGCAGGTTTCTTTTGTATTTCATATTGGTGCCCGTACCGATACAACTGAATTTAATAAAGAGATTTTTGATGAGTTGAATGTGAACTATACAAAGTCTATCTGGAGCACTTGCACAGAAAATAATATTCCGTTAGTGTACGCTTCATCAGCTGCAACCTATGGTGGGGGTGAGCATGGTTATGCGGATAATCACAATGAGATTCCTTCCCTTCATCCGCTGAATCCTTATGGCTGGTCGAAGCAGGAATTTGATATCTGGGCTTTGCAACAAACGAATACGCCACCGCAATGGCAAGGACTTAAATTCTTTAACGTCTATGGTCCGAATGAGTATCACAAGGCACGAATGGCCTCTGTGATTTTTCATGCGTTTCATCAGATCAATAATACTGGTAAAGTAAAATTATTCCGTTCTCATCGCCCCGATTTTAAAGATGGTTGGCAGCTTCGCGATTTCATTTATGTGAAAGACCTAGTGAATGTTTGTGTGTTCTTGTTTCAGCACAAAGCGCAATCAGGAATTTACAATTTGGGAACTGGACAAGCACGTTCATTTTATGATTTAGCCGATTCAACTTTTAAAGCGATGGATAAGCAAACAGAAATCGAGTACGTCGATATTCCTGCTGATATCCGCGATAAGTATCAGTACTTCACCGAAGCAGATATGAGTAAGTTAATCGCGCAAGGTTATAACACACCGTTCACTTCATTAGAAGAGGGTGTGCGCGATTACGTTAGTAACTACCTTTCTAATAATAGCGTTTATTAATGGACAAGATTTTAGAGTTTCTTCAGTCGCGCGTTTTCAAGTATTTTATTGCAGCAGGTGTAGCAACAGTTGTCGATGTAGGCTTGTACTACCTATGCTTCAACTATGCATTCGATAAACAACCTGTAACTTTATTCGGAAGTTTTGTTTTGAAAGCGACAACTATTTCCCTCGTGATTTCATACTCTTGCGGATTAGTCACTAACTTTTCGATATCAAAATTTCTCGTATTTACTGATTCTGATATGAAAACAACATCTGCTTTTTCGCGCTTTGTATTAGTGGCTTTGTTTGTTCTGATGCTAAACTATTTCTTTATGAATTTCCTTATTCATCAATTGGAATGGTTCCCCACATTTGCCCGTGCGGTATCAGCACTTTCTATTGGAGTGCTAAGTTTTTTATTCCACAAATTTTTTACGTTTAAAGTAAGCAGCTTAAAAAAATCATAACGATTCTTTCAGCTCTGTCAAAAAGCCCTTCATGCGTGTAAGGGTATCTTTTAGTTGCATCTGAATTTCGATATCGTTCTTGTTGCCAGCTAATTTTTTCTTAGCTCCTTCCAAAGTGTAACCTCTTTCTTTTACTAAGTGAAAAATAATTTTCAGATTGCTTAAGTCTTCCGGCGTAAACAAACGATTACCTTTTTTATTCTTCTTCGGTTGAAGAATTTCAAATTCATTCTCCCAGAAACGAATCAGGGATGTATTAACTTTAAACATCTCTGCTATTTCACCGATTGTGTAATATAAGCGCTCAGGCTCTTTGTCGAAATCCATGATAGGCATAAAGCAATTGTTTTAGTCGAATGATTGATTTTCTTGTGCTGCAAGAATTCGAATCTGCTCGTATTCCTGAGGTGTTAAGTCGTTATAAAAATAATTAATAGGATCTATTTTTTGTCCGCCTCTAATAACTTCATAATGGCAATGCGGACCAGTAGAAGATCCTGTACTTCCAACATAGCCAATTAGATCGCCGCGTTGCACTTTTTGTCCTGAATGAACCACAAACCTTGTCATGTGTCCATATAAAGTCTGATAACCATATCCATGATTAATCACCACATTGTTCCCATATCCACGACCGTTAAACTCTGTCTGACTCACCACACCATTTCCAGTAGAATAAATCGGTGTTCCAGTAGGGGCGGCAAAGTCAATACCTGTATGCATCTTGGCCGTTTTGTAAATTGGATGAATACGATATCCAAAACCCGATGCTATATGAGAAGAACCCTTCATAGAAACTGGCTGTATTCCTGGAATTGAAGCCAGCATTTGCGATTTCTGTTTGGCTAACTTAAATACTTCATCAAACGATTTACTCTGAATATACAATTGACGCGTAAGCTTATCGATGCGCTGTGTTGTTTTGATTAATAAATCAGAATTGTCAAATCCTTCTAAAAGCTTGTAACGATTAATACCGCCAGCGCCCGCCTCTCTTACTTCAGCAGGAATTGGATCCGCTTCAAAAACCACTCGGTAAATCTGATCGTCGCTTACTTGTAAGTCTTTCAAAACAGAATTGGCTAAATCAATACGCTGATTCAATAAATCATACTGATCTTGTAGCTGTGCAATCTCGCGTTTTAGCTGTTTTTCCTTCGGGGAATCAAGGAAATTGTAGGCAATCAAAAGGACAATTGTTCCAAATACCGAAGCCGTTGCAAGCCATCCTAAAACTCGCCCTAAGCGCTTTTTAAAGCTCACAATAACCTTTTCGTATTTCAACGATTCAGTATTGAAGTAATATTTTGCCTTCGGCATTGGTTATATTTTTAAATTTGCCTGTTATTACAAAAATAGAATAAATTAATTAGTAAACGAAACGAGGCATTATGCAAACAGCTGCTCAAATCAGACAAGGGTTTTTAGATTATTTTAAATCGAAAGGTCATACTATTGTCGCATCAGCACCCATTGTAGTGAAGAACGATCCAACCCTGATGTTTACCAACGCAGGAATGAATCAATTTAAAGATATTATCCTAGGTAATGTAACTCCCTTCGCAACGCGTGTAGCCAATACACAAAAGTGTCTGCGTGTCTCGGGTAAGCATAACGACTTGGAAGAGGTAGGTGTTGATACGTACCATCATACCATGTTTGAAATGCTAGGTAACTGGTCGTTTGGAGATTACTTCAAAGAGGAAGCTATCGAGTGGGCGTGGGACCTTTTAGTAAATGTTTACAAACTTCCGAAGGACCGTTTATATGTGACCGTTTTCGAGGGAGATGCAAAAGAAAATTTAGCGTTCGATCAGGAATCTTATGATTACTGGAAGAAATGGATTGATGAAGACCGTATTCTTCGTGGAAATAAAAAAGATAATTTCTGGGAGATGGGTGAGCAAGGCCCATGCGGACCATGTTCTGAGATTCATGTCGACTTACGAACGGAGGAAGCGCGTAAGCAAATCGATGGAAAAGATTTAGTGAATGCTTCCGATCCGCAAGTGATTGAAATCTGGAATAACGTATTCATGGAGTTTAACCGCAAAGCGGATGGCTCGCTTGAACCACTTCCTGCAAAGCATGTCGATACCGGAATGGGCTTCGAACGTTTATGTATGGCCATGCAAATGAAAGTATCTAACTACGATACCGATGTATTTACGCCAACCATAAATTTTATTGAAGCAGCATCAGGCATTAAGTACGGCACCTCTGAAAAGACCGATATCGCAATGCGTGTATTGTCGGATCATATTCGTGCGATTTCTTTTGCTATCGCCGATGGACAATTACCTTCTAACAATAAAGCAGGGTATGTGATTCGTCGTATTCTTCGTCGTGCAGTGCGTTATGCGTTTACTTTCTTGAATTTAAAAGAAGCATTTTTATATAAGCTGGTGGATATTATCGCAACACAATTTGCACATGTGTTCCCAGAGTTAAATGCGCAGTGCGATTTTGTTGCGCGTGTGATTAATGAAGAAGAACTTTCATTCTTGCGTACGTTGGATACTGGGATTAAAAAGTTTGAAGCGTATGAAGGAAATACCATCGCTGGCGATTTCGCTTTTGAGTTGTATGATACTTTCGGTTTTCCTATCGACTTAACCCAATTGATGGCGCGTGAGAATGGAAAAGAAGTAGATATGGAAGGATTTGATCGTTGTATGCAAGAGCAAAAAAATCGTTCGCGTAAAGCAACTGCTATGACCACTGACGACTGGACGCAGGTAAGTGAAGATGATAGCGTAGAGTTTGTAGGATACGATGAAACTACCAGCGCATGTGAAATCGTAAAGTATCGCAAAATTAAAAAAGGAAATAAAGAGCAATATCAAATCGTTTTAAGCAGAACTCCTTTTTATGCGGAGAGTGGCGGACAAATCGGTGATACGGGAACGTTAGAAGCTGATGGCGATAAAGTATTTATTACCGATACACAAAAAGAAAACAATCTGATTGTTCATTACGCTGATGCTTTACCGAAGAATTTAGAAGCAACATTTATTGCAACTATAAATACAAATCGTCGTTCATCGATTACAAAAAATCACAGTGCAACACATTTGATTCATTCTGCATTAAAGCAGGTGTTGGGTTCGCATGTAGCACAAAAAGGTTCATTGGTAAATGAGCAACAAACTCGTTTCGACTTCTCGCATTTTTCTAAAGTAACCGACGAAGAAATTTTACAGATTGAAAAAATCGTGAATCAAAAGGTGCGCGAAAATATCCTATTGAACGAGCAACGCAATGTACCTATTCAAAAAGCAATCGACTCAGGTGCAACCGCATTGTTTGGTGAGAAATACGGCGACTTTGTTCGTGTTATCACATTTGATCCTGCGTATTCTGTCGAGCTTTGCGGAGGAACGCACGTATCTGCAACAGGTGAAATAGGAATGGTGAAGTTAGTTGCTGAGAGTGCAGTAGCTGCTGGTGTTCGTCGTATAGAAGCCATTACTGGTGAAGGTGCAGAAAATTATTTCAAAGAGCAGTCGCAGGTAATGGCGCAGATAAAATCACTCTTGAATAATCCGAAAGATGTTGTGAAAGGAGTTGAGTCGTTGATTGAAGAAACGAATGCACTTAAGAAGCAAGTCGAGCAATTTGTTCACGAGAAAGCGCAGAGCATCAAGAAAGAATTGTTAGGTAAAGTAGAAAATATTAATGGTGTGAACTGCATCATTGCAAAAGTAAATTTACCTGCTGAAGCAATTAAAAATATTTCCTTCGAGCTAAAAAATCAGATTGATAATTTATACTGTTTACTAGCTTCTGATGCTGATGGCAAACCGATGATCTCTTTAATCATTGCAGAGAATCTAGTTGCAGAAAAATCATTCAACGCAACTAATATCATTCGTGAATTAGCGAAAGACATACAAGGCGGCGGTGGAGGACAACCTTTCTACGCAACTGCCGGTGGTAAAAATGTCGATGGAATTAATGCAGTGTTGGAGAAAGCGAGTGGGTATGTGAAGTAAAAATATGAACAAATGATAATTTAAAAATCCCGAGAGGAATCTTGGGATTTTTTGTTTGGGAGATATGCTTGATATCATTAAACGTTTGTAAATGGATATAAGCGTTTAATAACCGGATAGTGGATTTGTGAATTGTAATTTTGTTGCGGTCCCGAGGTTTTCTCGGGATACGGCGGGGCCTGGTGGCCCCCTTTGAAGTTGTAGTCAAAATAAAATATTTGTTGATTTAAAATATAAACTCATTTTCAAATTAGCACATTTTCAAATCTTCAAATTGAAATAACTTTTAAATTCTCTACTTTTGAAAATGCATTTCGCAAATTTATTTA
>CANFIN010000058.1 GCA_947447155.1 Bacteroidota bacterium
GATGTAATTTTTAGTCACCCTGACTTTGCAGGAATTCACTTTACAGGATCTACGGGTGTGTTCCAGGATATTTGGAAGACGATTGGAAATAATATTCATAAGTACAAATCATATCCGCGCATTGTTGGAGAAACAGGTGGTAAAGATTTTATCCTTGCGCATCACAGTGCAAATCCGAAGGAAGTTATTACGGCTTTAAGTCGTGGTGCTTTTGAATACCAAGGACAAAAATGTTCTGCTGCATCGAGAGCTTATATCCCATCGAATATGTGGGAAACAGTAAAGCAAGGTTTGATTGCGGACTTAGCATCGATGAAGATGGGACCTACTGAAGATTTCGAAAACTTTGTGAACGCAGTGATCGACGAAAAATCATTTGATAAACTAGTAAGCTATATTGAGAATGCGAAGAAGTCGAGCGAAGTAGAAATAATTGCTGGTGGCACTTACGACAAATCGAAAGGATACTTTATTGCACCAACGATTATTGTTGCGAAAGATCCGAAGTACGTAACGATGTGCGAAGAGTTATTCGGACCAGTATTAACGATTTACGTTTATGATGCGAATAAGTTTGAAGAGACTTGTGAGTTAGTTGATTCAACATCGACCTATGCCTTAACAGGATCGATTATGGCGAAAGATCGTTATGCGATACAAACAGCAACTAAGAAATTAGTGAATGCGGCGGGTAATTTCTACATCAACGATAAATGTACAGGTGCTGTTGTAGGACAACAACCATTTGGTGGCGCGAGAGCATCGGGAACAAACGACAAAGCAGGTTCATTAATTAATTTGTTACGTTGGGTTTCTCCTCGCACGATTAAAGAGGCCTTGGTCCCTCCTACTGACTATCGCTATTCGTTTTTAGATAAAGAATAAAATAAGAGCGGGGTTATAACGAATAAGGGAGCAAAATTTTTGCTCCCTTATTCGTTTAAAATCATTTCCATTCGATACAACACCATTCGCTCAATTAAATCGTAGGGCAACGGCTCATTCAATTTAAATTGCACGGCTCCTTTTGAATGTCTGTAGGATTGCAACTCATTTTTAAAATACTCGATAGGTTTTGAAGTTGGATAAAAGCCGATATGATTTTTATAGCCTGCAAAATACACCACAACCTTGTTGAATTTATAGGCCGGCATATTATAACTGATGATGGGCTCTGCATACGGAATTACGGATGCAATAAATCGATTGAGATCTTTCAATTTTTGCTGAACAGGTTTATCGAAAGAAGCAATATACTCCTCGATGCTAGAGAACCTAGGCATGACCGTTAGTAGCGGGTTGAATTAAGTCCCAAAGATTTCCGTATAGATCCTGAAAAACACAAACAATACCCCATGCTTCGTGCGTGATTGGACGAATTATTTTTACTTGATGATGCAGCAAGCGATCATAAAACTCCTGAAAATTATATGTATGCAAAAACATAAACACCCTCCCACCCGTCTGATTACCGATTCGTGATTGCTGCTCTTCGTTAGATGCTTTTGCTAAAAGAATAGAGGTCTCCGCATTTTCCGAAGTCGCCACTCGCACCCAGCGTTTATTTTCATCCAGTCGAGTATCTTCTAGCAAATGAAATCCTAGTACCGTAGTATAATAAGCAATAGCTTTATCGTAATCGTCTATTAGGAGGGCGAAGTGTGCGAGTTTCATGGGTTAATCGCGAATATACTTTATTTCTAAAACTTCCAGTTTATAATTATTAGGAACAATATCAAAGTCAAATAGAAAAAAATTAGATTTATACTTATGTAAGTACCCCTTAATTTGAAATAAAGGACTTGCCAATTTGTTACTATCTAAAATACAATTGTAAGTATAGTCCTCTAAATTTTTGTTTTTGAATATAAGGGATAAATCCTGGCCGACATATTTTTTAAATTCATTATTATCAACCGCTACTACCTTAAACAAATTTCCATTTTCGCAAGCATAGTTTGTATATGCTACTTTTAGATTAACTGGATTTTTGTAGGTTAAAGAATTCAAATAGCTATCTGTTATGAAAACAATTAAAAGAATTGAAATCAATACCGAAATAATTTTGACCAATGGTTTTGAATAAAACATTCTAGTAATCATTCTTAAGTTTTTCTTTTAATTTTTTTTGAATATCTGAATATGCAATTACACCTTTGATATTAGTTGTAAATAACAAATCGCCATTGTGAAATACTCCACGTAAGCCATGCCTATAATCTTGTTCTTTAACTTGTGTTGATGAGCCATTTATGTTAGGCGTAGCTTTGGTTAAATGACCAATAACTACGGAGTGACGCTTATTTGATTGATATAAATATATTGATAATTTTTCAACAAAAGTATCAAGTGGGAGATTTAAATCGTTCGCGGTATTACAACCATGTATTTCAATACGAGCGCCGAATGCAAATTTATTATAATTGATTGCATTCAAATCTCGTGAAAATTGAGAAAACACATACCATTCAAACCCACTAAATGTATAATATAACTCTACTGCCTTTTTAGCCAATTTACTTGAATAAAGTCCACAATTTTCATTTTTAATTAATGAAAAGTTGAGTGAATATGGTGTACCATGAGATAAAATATCAAGAGTGTGTATTGAACCATCATTTTGACTATTAATTTTATCAACTAATTGTATAGAATCCTTGATTTTAATCAACTGGCCGGTAAATTTAAAATCTTTATAGCCAACAATCGTGTTTTTTGCAGCAAAGTAAAATGCACTATTATCTGATACTCCAATCTTATTTATACTTCCATCAAGATTTTTTTCTCTAGAGCCACCATAAAAAATCAACCTTCCCTTATTTTTGTTAATTGTATAACTACTTAAAATATTAATTAATCCTAACCCATTTAAAACTAATCCCAATTTCTTAATAAGCAACCTTTTACTGGTATTGTAAATTATCAATCCAGAACAAATCAGAAATAAATTAATACTCCCTTGGTCATTTTTTCTACTATTTAATGTTTCTTTTCCCATATTTTTTTCTCACAAAGAAAATATAGGAACTTAATTATTTAATCCAACTACAGTCCAAGTTGGATTAAATAATTTTGCATCATCTTGAATCTCTGTATTTTATAAATCCATTTTTAATTTTCTCAAATATTTCTGGGAAGTAATCATGATTTCTATAGTTAATACTTTTTGAATAATTTGACTGCCAATTTTTACCTAAGTCGATATCGAATTCTTTAGAAAGGTCTTCAACCAACTTTGTGATTTCATTATTTTCATTGGTAAGTAAATTTGCATGATAAATACCATATATCAATTGCACAAATTCAGTTTTGTTTTTCCCTATCCAGTTGAATTTAGCTTTTTGTCTTATAATATTATTTTGAGTTTTTTGAATTTGAATAGAATTGGGATTAGGATTATCTTTGAGTTTCAATAAAAACTCCAACATTTCACCTAAATTAAATATTGAGCCATTCATGCCATAATGTTCACATAGGAACCTTTTTAGTGCCAAATCTCTAATTAGCATTTTTATAATATGAGAATTATTTTGGCTGTCAATTAAAAGCTCATTTCCTAAAATGTATCTTCCATTATGAGATATTTCAATCTTTAATGAAGGCAATTTAAAAAATCGCATAAATTTACTTTTATAAAAATAATTACTTGTTGTGTTTTTGGCCACCTCCTCATTAATTACCAATTTATGTTTTTGCTTAATCTCATGTATTTTACTAAGCAATAAGTCAATCGAATACCCTAAATTATAATTATGATGAAATATCAATGCGACCTCCCTAGCAAAAGGATTCTCTCTTTTATAATTTGAAATGATTAAAACAAATCCGAACCAAAACTTAGCATACTCAATATTATTACTTTGATTTAGTGCTGAATTATATTTTATTAAAATCGTGTTATAATATTTTTGATAATAACTATCAAAATAAATATCATTTAATGACTTATTATACATGGGTATACACTTTAAAATTTAAATTAAAATTAATCCCTATTTCCAAAAAATAAAACATATCCAATATCAAAAATACAAAGCCGATGATGTGGTTCAAACGGCTAGAAGGATAGAACCTAAAAGAGCTACTAGAGGCTTGTTCGTTTCCTGCGGCCTCGTATATTTCTAGCAGCATGATGTGCTCTAATAATATAAATTGCATTTTTCCCGATTTTATAGAACAAACGATAATTGCCTTCGATTAACTCCCGAATATCTTTTCTAATAAATTCTGGAACTTGTCTGCCAGATTCAGGATAGGATTCTAAAATCTCCACTCGAGCCAACAAATCTTCAATCGTTTTCTGAGCGTAGTAAGGCGACTCCTTCGCAATAAAATCATGGATATTGTCTAAATCAGACAATGCTAATTTAGTCCAAATTACTTGAGCCATTTTTTCTTGAAATGTGCTACGACTTTATTGTGCGGAACAGTCTGACCATTTTCAATTTGAAGCAGCCCTTTCTCAATCTTATCTTTCACAATTAATCTTTCAAAAAGATCATTCAAATTGACCTCTTTGGGAAACTCATTAATTGCATCAATTACATTTTTCTTTTTCATTAATCAAATATAATCAATTTGCGATTATTTCTAAAATCCATCTTAAAATGTATTTATCGAGTGCTTGTTTTCCCTCAACACTGTTGAGAGTTTTGAGATGCTTATTATTGTCAGCTAGAAAAACTTACAGTTATTTGCTTTTCTTGCAATACCCACCCCGTGAGTTTTAATTTACTAGTTAATAAAAATAAAATCTAAGGCTAAATTAAAAATCCTAAACATTCTCCTCGGGAATAATTTTCGTCGCCAACCAATAACCCAACATTCCCATCGGCAAATAAGCCACTATTAAATCCAACAAGTTAAACCACATCGGAGATGGAAGTATCGCCACCATATACGCACCACCAGCTAAATAGAGTAATGAAATAACTCTTGTAATAATTTTTCTTCTTTCAAATGCAATGAGTGCTGCTATAAATGTTGCAACTAATGTACCTATTGCATGCGCTAAAAAAGGAGCAATAAAATGTTCAGGTTTCATAAAATCCATTCCCGCTTTTAATCCTTCCGTTGTAATGTTTACTCCTGCAGGTAATGGAAAAAACTTAGGACCTAACTCAACAATAAACATGTTTACAAAAGAACCAATCAAGACTCCTGCTATTACGCCAATGATGTTGCGAAGAATTTTCATAAATCTATTTTACTAATTCATTCGGATTAACCGCCGAGCTGTAAAACACTTCAAGCCTACCCTGCTCGTCGATAACAAATTTACAAAAATTCCAATCAGGCACTTGACTGTTCCAGCCGTTTAAGGATGGATTCGTTAACCAATCATAAATAGGATGTATAGGACTTGATTTAATATTTACTTTACTAAACATCGGAAACGTCACTCCGAAATTTACTTCGCAGAATTGCTGTATTTGATTTTCACTTCCCTGCTCCTGCGCACCGTAATCGTTACACGGAAACCCTAATACTACCCAATGCTCTTTGTTCGCTTCATAAAACGCTTGCAGCTCTTTGTACTGCGGAGTATAGCCACATGCAGATGCTACATTCACCAACAGCATTTTTTTGTCTTTGTATTTTTCCAGTGTTGTTGTATTGCCTGCAATATCTTTTACTTCAATTTCGTAAATACTACGTGCAGGATTTACGTCCTGACTATTTTTCAATACGGTTGATTTCATAACTTTTTTAAGAATGGAATAAATGAGTTTTTTGATCATGCTATTTAATTGCTAAAATGATTTCAATGAATATCGAAATCGAATACTGTTACAACAATATTACGCAAAGCTTGTTTAGTTCTAGTTATTTTTAAGAATTAAAATTAATTTTTATCCATAAAAAAAGGGGCGAATTTTCATCCACCCCAACATTTCATTTTAGAATTTCTTCAAGATATCTTGCACCATATCTTTATGTACCATAATGTCCATGATTTTCAACTTGACATAATCTTCGTGCATAAAATAGTAACCGAAATTTTTACTTTCTCTTCCGCAATTTCTTGATCCTGCACCAGAGTCTTTTATCAAATACCAGTCTTTCCCATCTTTCTCTAAATATCCAACCATGTGCATTCCATGATCATCCGTTGTGCTACCATTCATGAAACGCATGATACGCGCATTGTCATCAATATACTCCGATGGAATATCATACGTAGGTACCATTGCCACCTGACTCCATGCATCAAATCCTGTTTCAGAAACATCACCGCCAATCAACACTGTGAATCCTTTACGCATCGTATTACGAACAATCGTCATGTAATCATTCAAAGGCACGTTGTAATACGAGCTATCATGCCACCAGTTGTCTGGCACTTCGTATTCCACTTTTTTCCAATAAGGTTTATTGCCTAACGAAGTAATATCGACATAATCGTTCATGTTCAACTTGCAATAGTCGTTTAAGTATTGAACCGGCGTCATTTCCTTACCTTCTACTTTTACTTTCGTTGGAGGAACACCGATATAATGATGCATGATGCTTTTAATTGTTGCAATCACTTCGTCTTCGTTCCATGCATTCGCCGCTTTTACACCTTGCAAATAGGCTCTCATCTCTTCTACCATTGGCGCATGGTTATGATAAGTTTGTCCTGCTAACAATCCAGTATAACTATCTAACGGAACTGCACCGTATGTTTTATAAATTCTAGTGACTGCATTTCCTTCTGAACCTTCATCGAAATTACTGTTTCCTCTTTCAGTTACAAAGCGTTTTGCTTTCTCAACATATTCCCAGTAAGCAGTGTAGATTTCTGAAATCTTTACTTGCTTTTTTGTTAAGCGATATACTTCTGTTTCGAAATAAGAGGTACTTGAAAACGACCAGCAGGTTCCTGTATTTCCCTGTGAAATCGGATTGTTTTTCCACCATGTTGTAAATTCATCTACCGACTTTGGATAGTAACCAATCTTGGAAACATCAATCTTATAACTTGGCTTACGTTGCGCTTCTTTTTTTGATGATTCAAATTGCTCGATGCCTTTCATGATATCTTTATCATAAAAGCCTGGCTTGTATTCACGCTGTTGTAATTGATCGTGATGTACATTTTGTGCAACAGCTACATTCAATGATAAGCATGCAGCAGCGAATAGAATTATTTTATTTTTCATATTAATCGATGATTTTTTCAAATGGATAGGTATTAATAAACTCAACTGATTTGTGAATATCAGGATACATTAAACGATCTTTCTCTACAAACGAAACTACTTTTCTGTATTCACTGATTAGCGCTTCTAATTTATCAGAAGTTTTTGTCGGGCGACGAAACTCTAAACCTTGCACCGCATTCATTAATTCGATAGCAAGAATAGTTTCTAAATTTTTTACCACACGCAACAGCTTAGTCGCTGCATTAGCACCCATACTTACATGATCTTCTTGTCCGTTGGAAGAAACAATCGAATCAATAGAAGCTGGTGTACATAGTTGTTTGTTCTGACTTACAATCGACGCAGCAGTATATTGCGGAATCATAAATCCAGAATCTAATCCTGGGTTCGCCACTAAAAATGCTGGCAATCCTCTCAATCCGCTAATCAACTGATAGGTTCTTCGTTCACTGATATTTCCTAACTCCGCTAAAGCAATCGCTAAGAAGTCTAATGGTAACGCTAATGGCTGTCCGTGGAAGTTACCCGCAGAAATAATCAACTCCTCATCCGGAAACACTGTCGGATTATCTGTTACTGAATTAATCTCCGTTTCAAATACAGAAGCCACATAGTTGATTGTATCCTTGCTTGCACCATGCACCTGAGGTACGCAACGAAATGCATAAGGATCTTGCACATGTTGTTTCGTACGCGAAATCATTTCACTGCCATGAAGCAACTCACGGAGGCGGCTAGCCGTTTTTATTTGTCCGTTATGAGGACGTATCTGATGAATCAAATGATTGAATGGTTCAATGCGGCCATCAAAAGCTTCTAATGAAATAGATGCAACTACATCCGCGATGCGATCTAATTGATATGCTTTATGTAAACAATACACACCATAAGCGCTCATGAACTGTGTGCCGTTTAACAATGCTAATCCTTCCTTTGACTTTAACGCCACGGGCTTTAACCCTGTTTTGTTTAAAGCATCTATCGCAGAAATTTTCTTTCCTTCAAACATTACCTCTCCCATTCCAATTAACGGAAGACATAAATGCGCTAATGGAGATAAGTCACCGGAAGCACCTAAAGAGCCCTGATCAAAAACAACAGGTAAAATATGATGATTGTATAAATCAACCATAAACTGAACTGTTTCTAATTGCACTCCTGAATTACCGTACGACATTCCCTGAATTTTCAGGAACAACATCAAACGCACAATTTCAGAAGGGACTTCGTTTCCTGTACCGCAAGCATGCGACATCATCAGGTTCACTTGCAACTTACCTAAATCTTCTTTTGAAATTGTCTTGTTGTATAACGAGCCGAATCCTGTATTGATGCCATAATAAACACCGTTGCCATTGTCGGCTTTTTCATTTAAGAAATTACGACATTTTAAAATACGTGATTTTGCTTCATCGCTTAACGATAGTTGAACATTGCCAGCAATGACTTCACTAATCAGGTCTAGTCCTATTCGTGAAGAAGAAATTTGATGATTCATTAATTAAAAATAGTTTGAAAGTCGTCGTTGATAGAAATCGTTTTCTGTTCACCCGACGACATATTTTTTAGTACAAATGTATTGTTAGCAATTTCATCTGATCCCGCAATCACAACATAAGGTATTGCGCGATTATCTGCATAGGCAAATTGCTTTTTTAGTTTTGCTGGATCTGGATAAATTTCAGCAGCGATATTGTGTGCACGTAATTTTCGAAGAATTGTTAAAGCGTAATTAGATTCAACTTCACCAAAGTTTACCATTAACACTTTTGTTGACTGACTTGCTTCAGCAGGGAATAATTTTAATTCATCTAACACATCATAAATACGATCTGCTCCGAATGATATTCCTACTCCCGACATTCCTTTCAATCCGAAGATGCCAGTTAAGTCATCATAACGACCACCGCCGCAAATGCTACCAGCGAAATTAATGGCAGGCTCATTCACCTTCACTTCGAAAATAGCTCCTGTGTAATAGTTTAATCCGCGAGCTAAGGTTAAATCTAGTTGAATATTTAAGTGCGAAAAATTCAATCCAGAAGTTAAATCAAACAATTTTTCAATCTCTTCAATTCCTTTGCAACCAATTTCTGAATTACTCAACATCGATTTTAATAATGCTACTTTTTCAGCAGTGTCACCAGTAAACGAAAGTAGTGGACTTAATTTCTCAATCGCATCTTCAGTTAGTCCTTTTACTCTTAACTCTTCTTTTACTTTATCAATTCCGATTTTATCAAGCTTATCGATGGCCACTGTAATATCAATCATTTTATCAGAAGCATCTAACACTTCCGCAATGCCTGCTAATACTTTTCGGTTATTGATTAACAATGTCACATTCAGATTTAAATTACTGAACACTTCATTCATCAACTCCATTAAATCCAATTCGTTTAACAAGGAATCGCTTCCAATTACATCCGCATCACATTGATAAAATTCACGATAGCGCCCTTTCTGTGGTTTATCAGCGCGCCATACAGGCTGTATCTGATAACGACGAAACGGAAATGATAATTCATTCTGATGCATTACTACAAAACGCGCAAAAGGAACGGTTAAATCGTAGCGCAAAGCTTTTTCGGCAATGCCTACCGTTAGTTTCTTAACATCTTTATTTGAATAGGCGGTTTCATCCACTCCATCCAGATATTTCCCTGAATTCAAAATTTTAAAAATCAGCTTATCTCCTTCTTCGCCATACTTTCCCATCAAGGTAGAAAGCTGCTCCATACTTGGAGTTTCAATCGGAAGGAATCCGTATTTTTTGAAAACAACTTTAATGGTATCGAAAATATAATTTCGTTTAACCATTTCTGCTGGTCCGAAATCACGTGTACCTTTTGGAATTGATGGTTTCATTAACTAAGTATTAAGCAGTAAGCTTTTTATATCTAAACTTTTTCGTCTCGGTATTCCCTAAACGTTTCTTTTTGTTCTCTTCGTATTCAGAATAACCTCCTTCGAAGAAATACACTTGTGAGTCGCCTTCAAAAGCAAGAATATGCGTACATACTCTGTCTAAGAACCAGCGATCATGGGAAATAATTACCACACAACCTGCAAAGTTTTCCAATGCTTCTTCTAAGGCGCGAAGTGTATTTAAATCGATATCGTTTGTAGGCTCATCGAGTAATAACACATTGGAACCAGTCTTTAAGGTCATTGCTAAATGCACACGATTTCTTTCTCCACCTGATAATACTTCCAACTTCTTCCCTTGATCAGCACCACTGAAATTAAATTTAGAAATATAACTTCTTGAGTTCGTCGATTTACCTCCGATTACCATTTGCTCAGTGCCACCAGAAATAATTTCATACACCGACTTATTTGGAATTAAATCATCATGACTCTGATCAACATAACCACAAACTACTGTTTCACCTACTTTGAAGTCACCTGCATCAGGAGTTTCTTGTCCCATAATCATACGGAACAAGGTTGTTTTACCTGCACCATTTGGTCCGATTATACCAACGATTCCCGCTTGTGGTAATGAAAAACTTAAATTATCAATCAATAATCGATCACCGAAACCTTTACTAATATTCGTAGCTTCGATAACGTTAGTACCTAAACGAGGTCCAGCAGGAATGAAGATTTCTAATTTCTCTTCTTTCTCACGTGTTTCCTCATTCAACATTTTGTCGTATGCTTGTAAACGTGCTTTCGATTTTGCATGACGTGCCTTAGGAGCCATACGCACCCAATCTAACTCACGCTCTAACGTTTTAGCTCTGCGGCTTTCTTGCTTTTCTTCCTGCGCTAAACGTTTCGATTTTTGCTCTAACCAGCTTGAATAATTTCCTTGCCAAGGAATTCCTTCACCACGATCTAATTCAAGAATCCATCCTGCAACGTTATCAAGGAAGTAACGGTCGTGGGTAACCGCAATAACGGTTCCTTTGTATTGTTGTAAGTGATGCTCTAACCATTCTACTGATTCAGCATCCAAGTGATTGGTAGGCTCATCCAACAACAAAATATCTGGCTCTTGCAATAACAAACGGCATAATGCAATTCGGCGACGTTCTCCTCCCGATAAAAGTGCTACACTTGATTCAGGATCAGGACAACGAAGTGCATCCATTGCAATCTCAATCTTATTATCTAACTCCCAAGCATTACTTGCATCAATCATATCCATCAATTCCGCCTGACGGTCAATCAACTTATTCATTTCATCGTCAGTGCAAGGCTCTCCAAGTTTTATGTTTACCTCTTCGTATTCTTTTAGTACATCTACTGTTTCCTGAACTCCTTCCATCACAATCTCACGAGCTGTTTTTGAATTATCTAATTCCGGCTCCTGAGAAAGATACCCAACTGTATAACCTGGAGAAAAAACTACATCACCCTGAAATGATTTGTCTAATCCTGCGATAATCTTTAATAATGAAGACTTACCAGAACCATTCAAACCCAGGATTCCGATTTTAGCGCCATAGAAAAAGCTTAAATAAATGTTTTTTAGTACTTGTTTTTGCGGCGGATAAGTCTTGCTTACACCTACCATCGAAAAAATAATTTTGCGGTCGTCTGACATTTTTATTGAATTATTATAGTTTACCTTTGCTGAATTCTGTTATTTTAACAGGTTGACAAAAGTACCCCTTTCCCATCAAAAAGGAAAGAAATAAACCGAACAAATTTAGCTTTTATGAAAAGAATTTATTGCTGTATAATCTTGTTGCTTTGCTGTGGTTTTTTACAAGCGCAAGACACTAAATTAAGCTTTCAATTATTGAAAAAAATCAACGAAGCAAAGAGTGAAAACGAGCATATTGCTGTGCTTATTAAGGGCGATATAAATTATCTCAAAGAAGCGATTCCTCAATACAACGGAACGGTAAAATTTATTGCAGGTGATATTGTATCAGCAGATATGCCATTGTTTTCAATGGAGCATTTTTCCCTAAACTCGGGCGTTTTTCGAATGGAAGAAGGTTTTATGAATCTTCAACCCATGAACGACAAAATGCGAATCAATAATAATGTGAATGCAGTGCACGGCGGACTAGCACCTCTGAATACAGCTTACAAGGGTAAGAATGTTATAATGGGTGTAATTGATACAGGCATTGACATTACCCATCCGGATTTTAAAGATAGTCTTGGCAATACACGAATTTTATGGGTTTGGGATCATACACTTGCAGCATCTGGAAACACACCACAACCATATAACTATGGGCAAGAATTTTCAGCCGCAGACATCAATGGAGGACTCGCTTCAGCTACTGATGATATTGGCGCACATGGAACGCATGTTACAGGAATTGCAGCGAGCAGTGGAGGTACAGATACTGCTTTTACAGGAGTTGCACCTGAGGCAGATATTATCTCAGTAAAATTGAATTTCAATTTAGCAGATAATGCATGGTTAACAAGTGTTGCAGATGCTGTAAACTATATCTTCAAAAAAGCAGATTCTTTAAATAAGCCTTGCGTGATTAACATCAGCGCAGGAACTTATTTTGGCTCTCACGATGGCAGAGATTTACAAGCGCAAACAATTGATAATTTAATCACCGCAAAAAACGGAAGAACGGTTGTTGCAGCTGCAGGAAATGCAGGAAATATCGCACATCATTTATTACATCAACCAACTGCAACTGATACTTTATTTACTTGGTTTGTCAACAATAGTTCAAACTCGATCTACATTGAATTGTGGGCCGATAC
>CANFIN010000059.1 GCA_947447155.1 Bacteroidota bacterium
ATGGAGGAATACCAGGATATAGTTATTTGTGGAGTGATAATAACCAACAGACTTCTGCATCTGCAACTGGACTTTGTCCCGGTAGTTATTCGATTACCATAACCGATGCGAATGGTTGCAGTAAAACATTAACCAATCTGATTGTGAATTATTCTGACAGTATTCCATATTTCGATGCGTATTCGGATGACACTACACTATACCAAGGGCAATCGACTCAATTGCATTGCATTCCTGATTCTAATATTTATAATTATACCTGGAATCCTTCACAGTATCTAAGCAACAGCAGCATCTCAAATCCTACAATAACACCTCCGACATCAATTAGTTATGTTGCTACTATGACTGATCAAAACGGATGTATTGTAAAAGATACTGTTTATTTAGAAGTAAAAAATGTTATTTGCGGCGAGCCAGAAGTGTTTATTCCAAATGCTTTTTCTCCTAACAATGATGGACAAAATGAAATGTTATATGTTCGAGGGAATGCTATTAAAACAATGCTCCTTCGTGTGTATGACCGATGGGGAGAATTAGTGTTTGAAAGCAATTCAAAAAGTAACGGATGGAATGGAACATATAATAATAAAGCCGTTGACCCCGGAGTTTTTGTTTATTACTTAGAAGTTGTGTGCTACGATAATCAACAGTATTTTAAAAAAGGAAATATAACAGTAATAAGATAATTATTTTGAAATTGAGAATTGAAATATTAGCTATGTCATTTGTTTTGATCAATTCAGTCAAGGCACAAGACATTCATTATTCTCAATATAATTATAGTCCGCTAAATTTAGGCGCTACTTCAACTGCATTAATGAATTCAGATTTTAGAGTAGCTGCTAATAATCGTAAGCAGTGGAATTCTGTTACTGTACCCTACCAGACTTTTAGTATTGGCGCAGAAGAAAAATTAAAGTATTTCAGAAATAGTCTTGGTAATTACACAGGAGGAATATTAATCAATCAGGATAAGGCAGGTGATGGAGCTTTGCGTACATTAAATTGCTATTTTTCTATTGCCCGTCAATTTCAATTAAACACAGATTCTAATCTGTGGATAGCCCTTGGTGTTAGTCCTGGATTTACACAAAAAAATATCGACTTTGCAAAACTAAATTTCGACAATCAGTTTACTGGTGATTTATTTGACCCTGCAAGTCCAACCGGCGAAAACCCGAACAATACCAAATTAGGATACTTTGATGCAGGTGCATCATTAATGATTCACCAATTAAAAGACGAACAACATTTTTATTTGATTTATCAAACGCGACATGTAAATCGTGCTAAGCAAAACTTCTATTCGGCAATTCCTTATCGACAATCTGTATTTCATCAAATAGTTCTAGGTGATATTATTCAAGGAAGGAATGGTCTTACTTATTTACCATCTATTTCTTTTTCTAAGCAAAATAAATTTACTGAATGTGTTTTTGGCGCTGAAGTAACCTTACCATCAACTAAAAAAAATCAGAGCATAGTTGGCGGAGTTCATTACAGATTAAAAGACGCGATTATTCCATCCGTTGCCATTAACTATAACAAATTCAGAATTGGATTATCATACGATATTAATCTAAGTAGTTTAAAAACTGCAAGTAAATACAAAGGTGGCGCTGAGATTAGCATCATCTATCAAACATTACAGATTAAAGCGCAACCACAACGAAAAACAATTTGTCCGATTTACTAATGAGAAAAATCCTTCCTTTTCTGTTTTTCCTTTCTCCGCTGATGTTACTTGCACAGTCGAAAGAAGCCTATGTAAAAGCGGGAGATGCTTGTATGGCGAAAGAAGATCCTTACTCTGCAATTGGATATTATCAATCGGCATTAGACTATGATGATGAGGCACAAATTCATTTTAAATTAAGCAACGCATATCTTAAAACTTCTGATTATTCTAATGCATTATTTCAATCTGAAAAAACACGTACCAGCACTGATGATAAATTATTAAAAGTTGAAGCGTATAAACGCAGTGCTGAATTACTCAAAAGAAGCGGGCGCTTTGACGAAGCCGTTGAACTTCTTACAAACTATAATGATAGTACGCTCATATTTGATTTGCAAAACATCAAAGCCTCTAAATTGAATGCAAAAGACACAGCAGATTTTTATCTACAGCAGTTAACAACAAATATCAACACCGGAAGCTCTGAATTCGCACCTTTTCCCTTAGGCGATAGCTTGTTGATTTACTCTTCCCATCGATTTCCCTCAAAGCAAGATGAAAATACACTTTATGCAAAAATACTAACCTCTAAAATCACAAATAGTATTTATGAAAGTGGTATCGCATTACCAGCATTAATAAACAATGTTGATTACAGCAATGGAAATGCAACGATAAGCACGGATGGGAAAGTAATGGTTTTTACTCGTTGCCAGTATAACGATAGCAACCAATTAATTTGTGACTTGTATGAATGTTCTATCAAAAATGGAAAATATTCAACACCAAAAAAAATTAGTGTTAACGCAGAGGGCTATACGACAACACAACCGTGCTTGGTTACAAATCCTTTACAAGGATATCAACTTTTCTTTTCGAGTAATCGCGAAGGTGGTTATGGACAAAATGATATTTATACTTGTTTTCGTGGGGCTGATGGCAAATACAGTGGCTTATCAAATCTAGGGGCTAAAATAAACAGTAAGGATAATGAACTAACGCCTTTTTATAATCTCAATAATGATTCGTTGTATTTTAGCTCTGACAAATCAGGGGGCCTTGGAGGATTTGATATTTATAAAACTTCAACAAAAGATAAGCTACACTTAATTAGTCATTTAAAAGCGCCTTTAAATTCTGGGTACAACGACTTATATTATACATCAAGTTACGGAAAAGACGGAACGACTTATATCGTCAGCAATCGCCCGCCTGCAGGTAAAATAAATGCATCTGCATGTTGTTACGACTTATTCAAAGTAAACAAGTTAGAAATCGATTCGAACAAAATAAAAAAGAACGATCAAGAATTAAGTTTGATAAAACTTAACAAAGGTCTTGGCGACTCTAGATTTCTTTTTGATGATTCATTGTCGTATGAAAAAATAAACGAACTATTAAGGGAGCTTTTACCATTGAGTTTATATTTCGATAATGACTATCCTGATCCAAAGACAAGAAAAGAAGCTACAAGCTCCAGATATCCTCAGCTAGTAAGCGATTACTTAAACAGACTAAATGATTATACGCAAATGCAAGGCGACTTATTAAAAGAGCAGGAAATAAAAAAGTTCTTTAATGATTCGGTGTATGGTAATTTTCAAAGGTTAGAAATTATTTGCGCCGGACTAAAAAAGGTATTAAGTAATGAGCAAAACATTGTTATTAAACTTAAGGTTGTTGGTAGTGCCAGCTCTTTGGCGACTGATTCATATAATGTAATTTTGTCATCACGACGGATTAGTAGTATACTTAATTACTGGAGCGAATGGAATGAGGGATTTATTAAACATTCTATTGATGAAGGAAAAATAGAATTAATTAAAAACCCAAGAGGCGAAGAACAAGCCACAGGAAAAGTTAGTGATGATGCCAGCAATCAGAAGCTATCAGTATATAGTGTAGAAGCAGCAAGTGAAAGAAAAATTATTATAACCGATTTATCGATTGAAAAAAAGAATGAAAATAAATAACACTTCACTTCTTTTAGTATTGGTGATATTAGCAATCAGCATTTCAAATGCAGTTGCTCAAAATCTGGTTTCTAATCCTGGATTTGAAAACTTTATTGGTAGCCCTACCGCTGCTGGTCAGTTGAACAGAGCCACACCATGGATTCCATTAGGATCGAGCCCAGATTTGTACGCGCCACAAATTAGTTTGCCAATATTGCCTTGCGATGTAGTGAGTACTCCTGATAATGTTGGTGGCTATGCCCAATCGCGTATAGGAGGAAATGCATATGCTGGAATTTCAATCGATCCAAATAACAATACAAGAGAATATGTTTCTTCTCCGCTTACTGTTCAATTGACAGCAGGTGAATTATACAGAGTAGAATTCTGGGTTTTATTGGCAGATAGTAGTCGTTATGCCTGCAACAGAATTGGAGCTTATTTCTCTAATGGTGCACCACTTCAAGCAGGAAATTCAGTTATTAATTTTACGCCTCAAATTGAGAATTCAAACATAATAAATGATACAGCAGATTGGGTTTTAATTACAGGAATCTATCAGGCTACAGGTACAGAAAATTATATTACTATTGGCGTATTTCGTCAGGATGGCGCTTCACAATTTCAAAAGGTTGATTTAGGAATTAAAAACTCAGCATGTCCTGCTTTTGATAACGCAGCATATTATTACATAGATGATATTCTTGTAAAACCTGTTAATGAAGTTGTGAAAATCGATGGAGATAGCGTGCTATGTCCTGGTGATGCATTGAATTTATTTTGTACGGTTAATGTTCCATTTTGGTGGAGTGATTCTAATAGTCCTACCGATACAATCTCCACACTCCCCATTCTAGTTGCAACTCCTACTACCCCTACTACATACTACTTAAATGGAATTAATAAAATCGATTCCGTTCATGTAACATTTGTAAACCCTCCGGTTGTAAACTTAGGTCGTGATTCATTGTTATGCAGAAACGATTCTATTAAGCTGGATGCCTTTGAATCTGATATTGTCACTTATAACTGGAGCACTGGAGATACAACTTCGTATATTCATGTAAAAGATACAGGCATCTATTATGTTGATGTTTATAATTCGGGTTGTTCGGCTACGGATACCGTTATAGTTTCTGATTATTTAGAAAATGATTTGTTTGATTTAGGCAGCGACTCTGCTTATTGTTTCTTTAATGGTGATACCTTGCATTTAAACGGGCCAATAGCAGACAGTTATTTATGGTTGCCAACGGGAGAAACTACTCCGGACATTACTGTTTTATCACCTGCTATTTACACATGCACCGCTACAAAATCGAATGGATGTAAAAGTACAGCGCTAATTAGTGTACGTGAAATTTGCGAACCCAATATTTTTATTCCTTCTGCCTTTACTCCTGATGAAGATGGTATCAACGATATCTTTTTACCGAATATCAACAATGTAGAAAACTTTAACTTCCATATTTATAATCGAAGAGGCCAAATGATCTTTTCTACAGAAGATAATTCAAAAGGATGGGATGGGAAATATTTAGGAAAAGATGCACCAATTGGTGTATATGTATATCGTTTGAATTATTTAGCATACGATTCAGAAGGCTCAAAAATCAAAAAGAAAATACTAGGCACAATTACCCTATTACGTTAAGCCCGCTGTGAAAGAAGATTTTTTTGCCAATCCTTTGATTCGTATTTTGCTCGTTGATGATAATCGCGTAAATCAGTTTTTAGGAAAACGATTATTGAAAAATATCGGGATAGAAAATGTAGACTTATCAAGTAACGGATTGGATGCATTAGCAAAAATTGCAGAGAGCGACTATGATGTTTTACTAACGGATATTGAAATGCCTGGCATGACCGGTTATGAACTGAGTCGGAGTATCCGATTACAAAACAAAACAACTTCACAAAAAATGTTAATCGTTGCACTTACAGGAAATGCATCAGATGAGGATAAGTCTAAAGCTACTGAAAGTGGAATTGATGTTTTTATTACTAAACCATATAGTCCTGAGGACTTGTTAAATGTTTTTGAGAAATATTTAAAACATAATGCTACTTCCGCTCCGATAAAAGAAGTACATAAAGTAAATCAAGAATCAAATCCGGCATTAAAACCTATCTACGATATCTTTAAAAATAACAGTAATGATGTCAGGCATTTTTTAATGATGCTAAGTTTTCAAATTCCTGAATTGCACAAAGAAATTCTTACGGGAATAGAATTAAATAACTGGGAACAAGTTTTTCAGGCAACACATAAAATTAAGTCGCCATTAAAATTATTTGGTAACAAAAAACTGGTTGCGCTGTTGGACCATCTTTCAGAAGATGCGAGAAGCTTAAACAACAGTGATACCTTTCAAAACCGAATGAAAGAGATTAGTCCATTACTCGATGAGACTTTACAACTCATTCACGAAACACTGGATGAGATGATATAAAAAAGGCGAACCGTTAAGTTCGCCTTTCTATTAATTATTTTGATAAATCATCAAATTCAATATTGTTAAATCCAGTACCAGTATTTTGGTCGTTTGGAGTGCCTGGATTTGGCTCTCTAGAAACGATTCCTGGCTGATTCTCGCGGATGTAACCTAATGCTTCCATTAACCCATCGCTAAATTTTTCAAAATCTTCTTTGTAAAGAAATATTTTGTGTTTTTCATAAACTGGACGATCTTCACTTTCACCTGGCAATCGCTTGCTCTCAGTAATTGTTACATAATAGTCGTTACTTCTTGTCGCTTTAACATCAAAATAATAAGTACGCTTACCTGCTCTTACTCGCTTGGAAAAATACTCTTCTCTTGGTTGTTGTTGATCGAAATCGCTCATATCAATTGTTTTGGTTACGCAATTATAAGAAAAAATCAAATTAATTATTAAAGAAATTCCACAAAAAATTAACAATTACACCTTATCTGCATCGGGGTTTTGCGCAAGGTACATTTCGTAATAAATCCCCTTATTTTTAATAAGCATTTCATGGTTACCACGCTCTACAATCTGACCTTTATCGAGTACAATTATCTGATTAGCATTTTTTACAGTTGAAATCCGATGGCTCACCAAAAAAG
This sequence comes from Bacteroidota bacterium, assembly GCA_947447155.1. Classification (GTDB taxonomy): domain Bacteria; phylum Bacteroidota; class Bacteroidia; order AKYH767-A; family OLB10; genus CAINEC01. The sequence continues at coordinate 6,726 of CANFIN010000059.1, forward strand.
TTGTTTTGCCTTTCATTACCTCGTTCAGATTGTTCAAAATCCTTTCTTCCGTAATCGTATCAACAGCCGATAAGCAATCATCAAAGATTAACATTGAAGGACGTTTAATGATTGCACGAGCGATTGACACTCTTTGCTTTTGTCCACCGCTTAAAGTAATACCACGCTCACCTACAACTGTTTCAAAACCTTCTTGAAACTGCATGATATTATCATAAATGACAGCCTGCTTTGCGGCCCATTCAATATCGTTCTTATCAACCTCTGACTTTATTCCGAATGAAATATTATTTGCGATAGAATCAGAAAACAAAAACACTTCCTGTGGTACACAGCCAATCTGCGCTCTGTAATTCTCTAAATCAATATCGCGAAGCATGTTTCCATTAACACTAATTGACCCCGTTCCTGGATCAAAAAATCGCAATAACAACTGAACAATTGTTGATTTACCAGATCCTGTTTTACCAATAATACCTATTGAATGACCCGCTTCTGCATCAAATGAAATATTCTCTAAAGCATTAACATTAGAGTTCGGATATTTTACCGTTACATTCTTAAATTCAATAGCAAAACCACCTTCATGAACTGGGATATTTCCAGATTTAACATTAGGCGTTTTAGTTAAAAACTCATCAATTCTGCGTTGTGAGGCCGAGGCCCTCTGCACGATAGAAACAACCCATCCCATAGAAGCAACAGGCCATGTGAGCATGTTAACATAAATCACAAATTCTGCAATATTACCAATGGTTAATCGCTCGTTTAACACCTCAATGCTTCCAAAATAAACTGTAATAATGGTACTTAATCCAACTAACAAAAGCATGCTCGGCATAAAAAGGGCATTAACCTTAACCAGCTGCATCGAAACATCTTTATACTCTTCACTTCTTTTGTCGTAATCTGCAATAAAATGAGACTCTCTCGCAAATGCTTTTGCAACCCTTATTCCTGAAAAAAGCTCCTGTATGAAAACAGAAATTTCTGATAATTTCTCTTGTACTAATTCACTTCGTTTAGATATATGATCCTGTACTTTGTAAACTAGAAAGCTGATGATTGGAATTGGCAACAAAACATAAGTCGCTAAGCGTGCATTTACATTATACATCGACCAAATTATCAATGTAAACATTACAATTAAGTTGATAGTATACATCACTGCAGGACCAACATACATGCGAACGCGACCAACATCTTCACTGATTCGATTCATCAAATCACCCGTATTTTCCTGGCTGTAAAAATCAAAACCTAAAAGCTGATACTGATTATAAATCTCATTTTTCTGATCGTATTCGACAAGGCGCGACATTACAATGATGGTTTGACGCATTAAAAACATAAATACGCCCTTTAAAATCGCCATTAAAATCAACAAACAGCCAAACAGAAATATGCTAAAACTGAGATTGTGAAGTAATTCAGAGCGAAGACCCGTTTTCTCGAATAGCTTAACAGCATCAATATTACCTACCACCACATCTAGCGCATTACGCGTTATTTGAGCCGGAAGAATTCCAAAAAGGTTTGAAACAGTGACAAAAACGACCCCCATGAAGAATCGCCATTTATATTTTATAAAATACTTATTAATCGATTTTAAATCTCTCACAATACAACTTACTGAAAATCAGTTTTTACTTAAATTTTAAAGGCCTTTTATTACCTCGGTAAAGGTATAAACTTCGAGCATAATATTATTTGAACATTCTCCATTTTTTCTTTGCTAAGAAGTAAATAAAAAAACTAACTTTGCCGCTCAATAGAATAAGACCTAAACAATCATGATTGAAGTTAAAGAAATCAGTAACGTAGTAGCCCCATTGGCTTGCAATATTTTTGACCATGTTGCAGTAAGCAAACACGAACAAATTGTTTTTTGCAACGACCCTGAAACTGGATTAAAAGCAATTATCGCTATTCATAATACGAACTTAGGACCTGCTCTTGGAGGTACGCGCATGTGGATGTACAAAACAGAGGCAGAAGCGTTAAATGATGTATTACGTTTATCGCGTGGTATGACTTACAAGGCAGCTATCTCTGGATTAAATTTAGGAGGTGGTAAAGCAGTAATTATTGGCGACAGCAAGAAAGATAAATCAGAAGCTTTATTCCGTCGTTTTGGACGATTCATTAATAACTTAAACGGTCAGTATATTACTGCTGAAGATGTTGGTACTTCTACAAAAGACATGGAATATGTTGCAATGGAAACTAAGTCGGTAACAGGTTTGCCTGAATCGATGGGCGGAAGCGGCGATCCTAGTCCTGTAACAGCTTACGGTGTTTATATGGGTATGAAAGCTTCTGCAAAATTCGCATGGGGAAATGATGATTTATCAGGTAAGAAAGTTTTAGTGCAGGGAATTGGTAATGTAGGAAGAAACTTAGTAGGCCATCTAACAAAAGAAGGTGCTGTTGTTTACATCGCAGATATCAACGAAGATCAATTGAACAAAGTAGCTGCTGAACACGGTGCTACCATCGTTTCTAATGAAGGATTATACGATTTAGATATTGATATTTACGCCCCTTGTGCTTTAGGTGCTACTTTGAATACTGAAAATATTTCTCGTTTGAAATGTTCAATTGTAGCTGGAGCTGCAAACAATCAGTTAGCAGATGAAAACGTTCACGGACCAATGTTAGTTCAAAAAGGGATTGTTTACGCTCCTGATTTTTTAATTAATGCTGGTGGCTTAATCAATGTATATTCAGAATTAAATGGATATGATCGTAGCAAAGCGTTAGCTCAAACAGAACATATTTATAATGCAACAATGGATATTCTTAAGAATGCGCAAGCAGAAGGAATCCATACGCAGTTAGCGGCCATGCAAATTGCCGAGAAACGCATCTATAATAAATAAAAGTATCTACTGAATTTCCACGCGTTTCGATGGAGAAAAAATCTTCGAAGCCGTGGAAATTTTAATAAAATAAAAGTTCTTTAATACTTGTTGAGATAAAAATATATGTTGAGCAGAAGACACCTTAGAATTCGCGTGATGCAAGCCTTGTACTCCTATTATCAATCTGACAACAGGGATATGTTGCAAACAGAGCAAGAACTACTAAGAGGAACTAATAAAATTTATGAGTTGTATTTGCTTACGATGCAAATGATTTTAGAACTCGTTAATCAAGAAGAACTTTATTATTCCGACCAGCCCGTTAGCGCTGTAACAGGAATAAAAAAATCGGTTGAAAGAAAATTAAATGATAATATTTTTGTTCAATGGCTGCAAAACAATTTATCATTTGCCCGTCAAGTGCGAGATGGTAAAATTTCATGGCAAAACGAAATGGATGCTGTCAGAAAATCGTTTTTTCAAATCAGACAAGCGGATCAATACAAAGAATATTGTAAAAACCCGAACCCTTCGATCAGAGAAGAGATTGATTTTATTACCTGGATCTTTGCAGAGGTATTTACGCGCCAGGAATTTGTTTTTTCAACGCTGGAAGAAAAATCTATTTATTGGGCCGAATCAATCGAGTTAATTCAAGGTATGATTACTAAAACACTAGAAGGCTCCAAGGCAAAAGGTGAATTTAAGTTATTAAGCCTTTTTAGAGATGAAGAAGATGATGTTCGTTTTATGCGTGAATTAGTAAAGAACACTATTCAGGATGATGAATACTTAACTCAAATTATCTCTGACAAAACGAAAAACTGGGAAGCTGATCGTATAGCAATGGTTGATATTATTCTAATGAAAATGGCTCTTACAGAAATGCTTCATCTTTCTTCTATTCCTGTTAAAGTGAGCATCAATGAGTACATCGATATCTCAAAAGATTATAGCACTCCAAACAGTAAATCATTTATTAACGGAGTAATTGATAAATTAGCAGTAGAATTAAAATCACAAGGCAAAATTGTAAAAATTGGCCGCGGCTTAATGGAATAATAATACGATGAAATCTAATTTAACTTACGCAATTTTATTTGCTACAACCTTTTTGATTTCTTGTGGATCAAATCAAGATGAAAAAAATGCTTCAGGAGAAGTAATTGTTTCTCCAGATATCGTTAACAATCCTGAAACAGCAAATGGAGAAGTCTTAAATAAAACCAGAATCCCTAAATTTGATTTTGCTGAAATCACTCACGACTTCGGAACTATTGAAAGTGGATCATCTGTTACCTATGAATTCAAATTTAAAAATAGTGGCGATAAAGATTTAATCATCGCACAAGCAAAAGGCTCTTGTGGTTGCACACAACCTGAATACCCGAAAGATCCTGTTGCACCAGGTGAAGAAGGTGTAATTAAAGTAACATTTAACAGCACAGGCATCAGCGGACAAATCACAAAGAATGTTACTATCATTGCTAATACAACACCCTCGACAAAAGTATTAACTATAACAGCAGAAGTTATCAAATCAAAATAAGAACAACATAAACATGAACACATTACTAATAACATTACAAGCTGGCGGTAGCGCTATTCAACAAATTATTCCTATTGCATTAATCATGATTGTATTTTACTTTTTCATGATTCGTCCGCAAACTAAAAAACAAAAGCTAGAAAGAGAATTTAAAGATTCCTTAAAAGAAGGCGAAAGAGTAGTAACGATTGGTGGTGTACATGGTAAAATTACGTCTGTAAAAGAGAAAACTTTTATTGTTGAAATTGCTAAAGATGTAAGAGTAGAAGTAGAAAAATCTGCAATCTCCGCTGAAGTAACTAAGTCGTACACTACGAATATTGCTAAGTAAGCAATTTGTGCAGCTATTTTTTCTTTATATTCGTTAGTATAAGAAAACAGGGATAGTATGCAAGAAAACAAATCCTTTAAACAGAAATTAAAAAGCAATTCGAAATCACTTTCGTTCATGCTTTGTTTTCTTATTGCTACTGCAATATGGACCATTAATGCTTTGAATAAAGAGCATAAGTCGAAGATTACTATCGTTACAAATGTAAATGTTCCTTTTTCAAAATCATCTGAAAGTGGTAAGCAAGAAATTAAAACTTCTGTTTATTTAAAGGGTCGCGGATTTGATTTAGCTAAGTTTTTATTTTTCTTGAAAAAGAAAGATCGAGTAGTAAATTGCACAAGCAATAATTCTGATAAAATTGATTTGCGTGCATCAATTATCGATTTTGTAAAGAGCAAAAATGCATCAATTACGGTTGAAGAAGTAACCCCTTCTTTTTATGCATTACAAGGCAGCATGGCCTACAGTAAAAAAGTCGGAATTAAAATCGACTATCAATTAAATCTGGAAAATCTTTATATGCAATCTGACAAAGCCTATTGCAGTCCAGATAGTTTATTAATCTCCTCAGCGCATCCTATTGCAGATAGCATTACTTCAATTAGCATGGAGCCATTAGTAATTAAAAGCAATGGCAATTCGGTTAATGAAGAAATTCATTTTAAAAAAATGAAAAATATTTTCGTTGAGCCCACTCCTACTAAACTGATTATTTCAATTGAAGAAGCAACAGAAAAAACAATTAAAGTTCCTGTTACTTGTAATCAATCAAACCGACAACTTAAGTTTATCCCTTCGGAAATCACACTACAATTCAAAGTTCCTATTTCTAAGTTCGATAAAATAACAGCATCTGGTTTTACAGCTAATGCTAAATACAGCGACAATGGTAAATCGAAAGCAGTAATTGAAATAACAAAAAAACCAGAATGGATTGATCATCTGATTTGGACTCCAGCAGCTGTGGATTATTTTCATCAAAATCCTTAATATGATTATAGGTATTACAGGAGGAATCGGCTCTGGAAAAACGATTGTGTGTGAAATTTTTAAGCAATTGGGAGTTCCTGTTTTTAATGCAGATCAAGTTGCGCGCGATTTAATGCAGAATAATCAGGAAGTATATACTTTATTGCAAGCACAATTTGGTGAAACTATTTTCCCATTGTTAGGACAGTTTGATAAATTGCATTTAAGTCAGCTGGTATTTAATAATCCCGACGAACTAAGTCAGCTGAATTCGATTGTACATCCCTTTGTAAAGAATGCTTTTACAACATGGAAAGAA
>CANFIN010000060.1 GCA_947447155.1 Bacteroidota bacterium
ACTTTAAAAGGAACACTAAAAGAAAAATTCTGATAGTTATAATTATTATCAAGAATAATTAGTGTGTCTTTATTTTCACCAATCAGTTGAACAGGAACAGGAAGTTTAAAAAAACTAACACTCGAATCGGAGGTCGTTTGCGAGCAATTAAGGGCAAGCTGATTTCCTAGCTGACTCCAAACAATTTTATAAGAAGGGTAACCTTCGCCTTCGTACCACGAATTAAAATAATCATCGAGACTTAAGCCAGATGCATTTTCAAAATGATATTTTAAATTGGATGTAGTTGCATTCTTAAACGCAAGTGTGTTATCGTTGAGATAATTTTTTATCGCTGTAAAGAATGTCTGATCACCAAGAATAAATCTCAACTGATGTAAAACCATTGCACCTTTGTTGTAGGTCAACCGACTATTAAAAATTCTTCCTACAGAAGTAGTATCATCACATTTAACACTTCCCCATTTTAAACTTGTGATTGAATTTATTTTTGTTTTCTTGAATTGAAGCCAATAATTAGAAGGATATAAATGCTCATAAGTTAATCCTGAAAGGTAAGTAGCAAATCCTTCGTTAAGCCAAATATCTTCCCAACTATTACAAGTAATTTTATCTCCGAACCAATGATGTGCTAATTCGTGCGCCATCAGTTCATGTCCGAAGTTATTAATGAATGAAATTGTTTGATGTTCCATTCCTCCGCCCCATCCGAACTGTGCTTGTCCGTATTTCTCCTTGTAAAACGGATACACGCCAAATAAAGAATCATACAATTGCATAGTAGGTATTAAATCGAGTAATTGTGTATCTGCTTCGATAGAATCTTCCGGATAAACAAAATTTTGAACCAGGGTATTGGTTGTATCAAACGGAACAGTAAAATCAATCTGCGAATAATTTGTAACCGAAAAAGCAATAAGGTAGGTCGCTATTGGATACTTGTGTTTCCACTGATACGTTTTAATGGATCCATTCACTTGCTGATTAACTAACGTTCCATTACTAACGGCTACCCTATCCGCAGGGACATTAACCAACACATCAATTGAATCTGCTTTATCATTCAAGGTGTTTTTACAAGGCCACCAGTCAGATGATCCATAGGGCTGTGAGAGTGTCCAGATAATTGGACTACCCTGATGCGTGGCTTGTTTAAAAGAACCGAATCCGCTACTCGAAGGAACACCATGATAATAAATCCAAATTGAATCATTTGATTGAACTCCTGATGCTGATATTAGCAACTGATTATTTTGATGAAGAAAAGAAATGGATTGCTGATGAAAAACGATACTATCACAAACTAAGGAATTACTTAAATCAAAAAATAACGTATCAATACTTGAACTAACTGATTTAAAATTTATCTGCACATTTCCGCTAATAAAGTTTTGTGAAGGATCAATATTCCAATAACAGTTATAATAGGTTACATTGATATTATCTGATTTTTTATTTGCGTTTTGAAAAATTGTTGGATTAATAAATCGCAACGATTCTGATTTTGCGATTGCTTCTAAGTCTGCCTCCTGTGCCGCACTACTATTACTCAAAAAGAAGTTAAACACTACGCATAGCATTAGTGGATAAAAATAATTCGCGCGATGTTTTGTATTTAAGTTCATTTTAAAGGCGTATCAAAAATAAGGAATTGAAGGGTTATATTTACTCCTACTGTATAGGTTTTGATGTTTCTATGGCGCTTGTATTAAGAAAATATTGATTTTTGAGTTCTATTTTTTTATATTTGTATGATGATGCTCGAAGAACATAAAATAAATTCCATTAAAGATTACTTTAAAACGAGACCTGTTTTAAAGGCATATTTATTTGGCTCATATGTTCGCGGACAAGCAGATACTAAAAGTGATATTGATATTTTGGTTGATTTAGATTATTCACAGAGAATTGGGTTGGTCTTTATTCAAATGCAGCAAGAACTAGAAGAGATTTTAAAAGCAAAGGTTGACCTTGTTTCTTCAAATGGCTTGTCAAGTTATATTAAACCAATAATTGACAACGAAAAGCAATTGATATATGCGAAATAGTCTTGGCGATTTTGCACGATTGTCTCATATTATTGAAGCCATAGATGAAATAGATAACTATTTAGGAGATATTGATTTTAACTCTTTTGAAGAAAACTCAATGATGCGTTTTGCATGTATTAAACAATTAGAAATTATTGGAGAGGCAAGTAAGCACATTACCGTTGAAATCAAAAATAAATTTTCAGATATTGAATGGAAGCAAATAATCGGATTGCGTAATATTTTTGTTCATGAATATTTCGGCATTGATATCAAGTTGGTTTGGGATATTATTATCCACGACTTACCACTCTTAAAATCAAAAATTCAAATTATTATTGATGAATTAAAGAGCTGATTTGAAAGCTTAAACCATCAATGACTATCCACCGGCACAGGAGCATTCTTCTTTGATTTTTGCAACCAGATAAGCGGAATGCTAACAACTAAGAAAATACCTGTTGCCCAAAATGCATCAAGGTAAGTAAGCAGATAGGTATTTTTAATTACCATTCCATCCATTGCCTTAGCCGCCATTTGTTGCGCTTGCTCCAATGAAAATCCTTTAGCCGTGAAGCCTGCAATTAACTCATTCCAGCGTGCTGCAAACTTAGGATTATAAATATCCATGTTGCTGATTAAGTGATCGCGGTGATATCCTTTACGGATATGAATTAATGTGGTGATTAATGCAATACCGAAAGAGCCACCTAACTGACGCATCATATTATTTAATCCTGTTCCCTGATGAAAATCTTTTGGAGCTAACGAACCTAATGCTAACATCGTTAATGGCACAAACAAAAAGCTCATTCCAATTCCACGAAGTATCAAAGGCAAATAGAAATCGCTTTCTCCAGAATTTAAATTGGAGCGCGACATCGTATAGGTAAACAAAAAGAATAAGCTAAATCCGAAGGTAGCCATTATTTGCGGCGACACTTTTCGTTGCAGCATCTTACCAACAATAGGCATCATGAAAATAGTTGACAGTCCTCCAGGAATTAACAACATCCCCGTTTGCTGCGCTGAAAACCCTAATAAACTCTGACAGAAAATAGGAAATACGAATACAGATCCATAGAGGCCAAATCCCAATACAAACGTGGTAAACATTCCTAAAAATAGGGACCGATTTTTTAATATTCTCAAATTGACGACCGGCGAATCGGTTCTGAGCTCATGCCAGATAAATACAACACCTGCTACAACAGCGAGGATAGACAGCGCCGTTATATAATTCGTTTCGAACCAGTCTTCGCTTTCACCTCTTTCTAGCACAAATTGTAAAGAGCCTACAGCAACAGTCAGTAGAAATATTCCGAGCCAATCGACAGAGCCGGGCTTATTACTATGAATTCCGTCTTTGATATACTGCAACGTTAATAACAATGCAATTACTCCCAATGGAAGATTCACAAAAAACACCCAAGGCCATGTCCAATGATCAGTAATATAACCACCTAATGTTGGACCAATTGTAGGGCCTACCACAACACCTAAGCCGAATAACGCCTGCGCCATACCGTGCTGCTCTTTAGGCCATGTTTCTAATAAAATTGCTTGAGCTGTTCCTAACAAGGCTCCTCCACCTATTCCCTGAATAAAACGAAAGACGACTAATTCCCATATCGTATGTGCATTACCGCAGAAGAACGATGCTACAGTAAAAAGCACAATTGAAAATGCAAAATAAGATCTTCTTCCGAAGCGATTTGCCAACCATCCCGACATTGGTAAAATAACAACGTTGGCAATTGAATAAGCTGTAATTACCCAACCCACATCTTCAAGCGTTGCTCCTAAGTTTCCCATAATCTGTGGGAGTGAAACATTTACAACGGTGGTATCAATTAACTCAAGCAGTGAAGCAAGAATTACCGTTATTGTGATAATCCACTTTTGAAATCCAGATTCAGCAGCCATTCGTAATTAATCGACTTGTACAGAAACTTTAACACTCATTCCTGGGCGAAGTAATTTAGAGGAATTATTTTTTTGGTCAATTTTAATTTTTACTGGAACACGCTGAATTACTTTCACAAAATTTCCAGTTGCATTATCAGGTGGAAGGATACTAAACTTAGCGCCTGTTGCAGCAGAAATATGATATACTTTGCCTGAAAATTCAGTATCAGGAAATGCATCTGCAATAATTTTTACGTCCTGCCCTTCCTTCATTTTTTCTAACTGCGTTTCTTTAAAGTTTGCAATTACATAATTATCATCGCTACTAACTACTACGCATAGGGGCGAACCAACATTGATTAACTGTCCGTTTTGAACATTCTTTTTTGATACAGTTCCTGAAGCAGGTGCTGTAACATAGGAATAAGTTATTTGCAATTTTGCAAAATCCACCTCTGTATTTCTTTGTTTGATTTGAGCTTGCGCCACCACTAATTGATCTTTAGCTGCTGAAACTTGATTATTCGCTACTGAAAACTGGCTTTTAGCAGTATTCAACGATGCTTCAGCTCCGTCCTTTTCTGCTTTTGCTGCGTCAAATTTTTGTTTTGTTGTTGCATCTTGATTCATCAACTGAGAAAAACGGTTATAGTCCTGATTTGCTTTCCAAACTCTTACCTTAGCTGATTCTATTCCTGTATTTGCTACTGCAGCACTTCCCTTAGCTGTATTTATGGCTGCTTGTGCGACATTTAAATTTGCTTGTGCACTTGCCAGTGCTGCCTCAGCCATTTCTTGTTTAATTTGCAAATCACGGATATCAATTGTAATTAAAGTATCACCTTTATTTATTTTTTGATTGTCTTCAAAATTTACTGCACTTACATAACCGGCAACTCGGCTGTAAACAGGACTAATATCGCCGTCAATTTGTGCGTCATCAGTATCTACATGATGAAGGGCATAATTGTATTTGTTAATCCCGAAGAAAACAGTGATTAAAATAATCGTGATTAAAATAACCGGAAGTATTTTTTTCTTCTTCTTTGGGGTGATGTTTTCGTTTTCCATTTTTATTGAATGTCGTTAGTTAACAAATTTAAGAGTAATAAAGTTTTATAAGCAGCCTGTTCTACCTCCATCAACAGGAACATTAATTCCATTGATATATGCCGCTGCCGGTGATGCAAGAAAAGCTACGGCTGCAGCAATTTCTTCTGGCTTTCCAAATCGACCTGCTGGAATTTCTGCAAGCATCTCTTGCTCTACCTCATCGATTGTATGATTTTGCTTTTGTGATTTATTCTCGATGATAGATGATAAGCGCTGTGTTGCTGTTGCACCTGGTAATACATTATTTACTGTGATTCCAAAGGGCGCTACCTCTATTGAAAGCGTCTTTGACCAGTTAGCCACCGCGGCGCGAATGGTATTTGAAACCCCAAGTCCTTTCAAAGGTTGTTTTACACTCGTTGAAATTATGTTAATGATTCTTCCAAACCCTGCATCCTTCATTCCAGGCAATACAGCCTGTGCGATTAGGTGATTACAGATTAAATGCTGATTGAATGTATTTAAGAATGCATCTGTAGTTGCATTAACAATTGGACCTCCAGGAGGGCCACCCGTATTGTTTATTAAAATATGAATTGGATTTCCTGCATTGACAAATGAACTTACTACTGTTGCTACTTGTACAGGGTTAGAAAAATCAGCTGCTAGGTAATCATGTTGTTGCCCATTAGGTGTAGGTAGAGAACTGCAGGTGGTTTTTAAAGCCTCTTCACTTCTTGCCAATAACACCACGCGCGCACCCATAGCCGCTAGTTCAGTTGCTGCAGCTCTGCCTATTCCCTGAGAACTGCCGCATACCAAGGCAGTATAATTCTGTAAATTTAAATTCATAGGGTAAATCAATTAAGGATATATCAAAGGAAACTTTGATAGTTTGATGCGATTAAGTTTCTTTGCTTTATAATTCTACAAATGTAATCGCTATGGCAATCGCTACCCCAATAAATTTAAATAAATGGATAGAAGAAAACAGACATTTATTAAAACCCCCTGTAGGTAACAAAGTTGTTTATGAGTTAAGTGAAGATTTTATTGTGATGGTAGTAGGCGGACCCAATTCCCGTAAGGATTATCACTTTGAAGAAGGGGAAGAGCTTTTTTATCAGATTGAAGGCGATATTACTGTGAAGACCATTCAGGATGGTAAACATGTAGATGTAAACATCAAAGCGGGAGAAATGTTTTTACTTCCTCCACATATCCCACATTCGCCTCAACGTGGGCCAAACACGGTTGGATTAGTTATAGAACGCAAGCGTAAAGAAGAAGAGATTGATAAGTGTATGTGGTTTTGTGAAACTTGTGCTAACAAATTATATGAAGCCGAATTTTCGCTGGAAGATATTGTTGAGCAGTTAAAAGCTGTAATGGAAAAGTTTTACGGGGATGAAGCTTTACGCACCTGTAAAAAGTGTAACGCTGTGATGGAAGTTCCGAAGTGATGAATTAAATTGGTTGTAATTAATTCTATGCAATTAAAAGACTTTCCAATGAGTAACAGTGAAAAAGAATTATTAAAAGAAAAAATTAAAAATGCTATTCGCCAATCTTCAGTAAAATTAGTGAAGAAAAAAAGAGAATTGGGGTTACAATTAGTGATAAGTGAAAAGGGGAAAATAAAAATAATAAACCCCTAATTGTTTTTAAAGCTTAAACTGATCTAATTTAAAATGACTTTTTAGCCAGCGAGGTAAAATAATTGCTCCAACAAAAATATACGGGTAATAACTTAATATTCTCCAAAGAAATCCTAACGCTGAGGCCAAGCCGTTCGGAATAAATTCGTTTAAGAAGTTACTGAAAATATATTCTGCGAGTCCGCTACCACCTGGTGTAGGACTCAACAAGATAATAATGCCCATTATCACTTGCTTTCCATAAATTACTGCATCATTAATAATGCTTTCTCCATGAAATGCATGAATAATACAATTCACAATAGAGAAGCGTGCAATCCATGAAGCAAATGTTGCTACTATGGTAATTGCCCAATATTTCGTTTTCTGATTTTTTAATCCTTTGCTAGCAATAATTAATTGTTCGCCTGTTTCAATTGCATTCTGATGCCATCTGTTTAAGAGCGGTAATGAAGTTAATTTAAAAAGAAGCGCTTTAATTATATGTGGGTTAATAAACAACGCATACGCAATTAAAATTTTATATGCGATAATCGAAAAATAAACAACCCAAAAGGTATAGAAGATACTACTGCCAACAGTTGTATCAATATGTACACTGGCAAATAGTGCTTGCTTTCCAATCAGGAAATAAACCAAAGGGGCCATTGTTGCCAGAAATAATCCATCTAAAAAAGAAGAGTTCATAATAGCAGTAATACTCTTTCCCATATTCACCCCTTCTTTATTCAAAATAAAAATGGCGAATAGAAATCCGCCTCCAAACATGCCTGGCACCAAAGCAGAACTAAACTCCCATAACATAATTACAATAAAGGATCGATACCAACTTAACTGATAATCGGTAAGTGCTCTAACGCGTACCATATACGCAAAGTCGCGGATGAAAATAGATACGATCGCTAAGAGCAACCACAGAGTAGAATTAGTGGTCCACGTAATTTGATAAAATGCTTCGGGTTTAAACTCTCTCAAAAACAACCACACTGCAACACCTAATCCAAGCAATATAGGAAGGATAATTCTTCCTGGTGAAAACTGCTTAAGGATTTTACGATGTTCATTCAACATTATCTTCAGTTGCTGATTGTTGAGGGGCAGCTTCAGGCGTACATACTACAAAGTTATTGAAGCCTTCACTCAGAAAAATTAAAAACACTCTGTTTTGAAGTAATTCAAGCAATGCTAAGAAAGTATATACTGCATGTAATTTACTTACACATTCATCAAAAAGATCCGCAAAATTTTGTTGTGGCTTTTGCGACATTCTGTTTCGGATATAATCCTTTTGATTGTCGATGGTATATGGCGACTGCAATACGGTATGGATAACTCGGTTTTGGCTATCCTCAAAGCGAGACATTACCTTTTCAAAGGTGGCAATTAACTTGTATAGCGTTAGCTGATTTAGTTCTCCAGCATAACCTGTTTCAGTAGTAGTTGCCAGCTTTGATAATTCATGTTGCACATTCCCTCTCGCAAATCGCATCAGGCGTTCGTCTTCCATAATACGTAAATCTTCAGACGCTGCTTTAAACTGCTTATAATCTAAAAGCTGACGAACTAAATCCTGGCGAGGATCAATTTCATTTCCATCCTCATCTTTTTCGTAACGTGGCAACAACATTTTTGCTTTGATGCGCATTAACGTTGCAGCCACTAAAATAAACTCACTTGCTAATTCGATATTCATGGCTTGCATCTGATGCATGTATTCCATAAAATCATTTGTGATTGTAGCAATAGGAATATCATGAATATCCAACTCATCACGCTCAATAAAGAACAAGAGTAAGTCGAACGGACCAACAAACTGGGGTAATTTTATTTCGAAACTTTCAGACACAAAATTGGGGTTCTGTTTACTACAAAGAAACCAAAAAATAAGTAGGATAAAAAGGGTTTATACAAAAAAGAAAAGGCCCTGTTTTCACAGGACCTTTTCCAAAGTTCTAAACTTTTATATTTCTTAGAAATAGAAGTTTAAGTTGATTGCAGCACCTGCATTGTCAGTATCTAAACCGAATGAAGATACTTTACCACCTTTAGTTGTAGTAGTTGTTCCACCAATAGTAACAGTCGTTTCAGACGCACCTGTTGAAGCAATTCCTAATCCCCAACCTAATTCACCGCTTAATGACATTTTAGGAGCGAAGAAATATTCAACTCCGATGAAACCACGGATACCTAAGTTGAAAGTAGAACCAGCTTTAGCTTCTACACTTAAGTCAGTTGCAGTCCAAGTTTCTTTACCTGAGCTTAAACCAATGTTAGCTTCAGCTCCGTAGAAACCACGAACGCGACCTTTACCACGGTACATTTGGATACCAGCACCTAAATTGATGTTAGATCCACCGTTTTTAATTTCAACTGAATCAACATCAGCGATTCCGTCTCCGTCTAAATCTACTGATTGGTTATCAGAAGTTTTAGATCCGAATCCTAAACGAACCTTAGCACGGTAAGCTGTGTTCGCATCTTTCATCATTTTACCTGTGATAACGTTTGTGTTACCTTCAGTCCAATTGAAAGACATTGGCGCGTTAGCTGTGTTTCCATTCAATAAGTTACCGAAGTAGCTTAAAGATGATCCAGAACCGATTCCAATGCTCCAATCTCCTGATTCAGGAAGGATTGGTGTTCCTTTTTTTGAGTTCATGTCTTGTGCAGATGCGGTAACTCCGATCATCATTGCAACGATAAGTAATCCTTTTTTCATTTGTTTTTTATGTTTTAAGGTTGGCCAAATTTATATTTAAATTTTTTAACTGACCAAGTGATTCGTTTTAAAAACCAACAACTAATTGTTTATAAGTAGGTTTATTTGTTAATTACGTTGATTTTCAAGGGGCATTTTAGTCGTTTTAGTTACTAATTGTCTCTTTTAACTGTACTAA
The DNA here is from genome assembly GCA_947447155.1 of Bacteroidota bacterium. Taxonomy (GTDB): domain Bacteria; phylum Bacteroidota; class Bacteroidia; order AKYH767-A; family OLB10; genus CAINEC01. The sequence goes on from CANFIN010000060.1 coordinate 9,547, forward strand.
AAATGCTTCTGCAATCGATTTAAAGGTCTTTTCAGCCAACTCTTGAGGCTTATTCACATCCGAAGGAAAGTATACAACCAAAAAATTACCTCCAAGTAATTTTGAATTAGCATCAATAATTGAATAATGTATAATTAATTCTCTGCGATATAACTTCTTTGATAAATCAATGCATGAACTATAATTCGTTTTTATCTCGAATTGATTTATAGATACCGCGTAATTACATCCATTTGCAGAAAGCAATCCCTTAAAGAAATCTTTATCTGTTACTGCTGCATTCATGAATTTATCGTCGCCACGAGTAGTAATATAGAGTGGCGCTTTTTCCTCTGTTGTTTTCTTTTCGAAAAGTCCTTTCTTCTTATCAATTGCTTTCCCAACGCCCTTTCCTACAGGTTCCATATAGCTATAACCTGCTTGTGCATAGAACTCACGAAGTTCCTTTTTATCATCTCCCTCCTGATCAGCCATTAAACTAACGGTTGGCCTATACGATTTTAATTCACCTTGTATTTTTAAATCCAGGGCACGACGAAAGTAAGCGCGGTACTCATCGGGAGTCATTTTTGTATTCTGAATAATATCCTGTTCGATATCGCTCAAATACATATCCGGGTTAAATGGCAATAAAAGAATTTTTGTAGACGCAGAATCCTGCGCATTGGTAATGATAGAAACAAATACCAATAAAATAAGAAGAATCGTTTTACGCATTTATAATTGCTAAAATGTTTAATTCAAAATATGTTTCCAGATATCATTAGCAACAGAAAATACCATTAAGGCTAATAAAATAACCATTCCTACAATTTGAGCACGCTCCATGAATTTATCACTGAACTTCTTTCTGGTAATACTTTCAATAGTTAAGAAAACCACATGTCCACCATCTAAAGCAGGAATAGGGAGTATATTCATAAATGCTAATACCATTGATAAAAGTCCGGTAATAGCCCAAAACTTTGGCCACTCCCATGTAGCACCATAAATCTGTGCAATGCCAATCGGACCTTGAACTGAGTCGCTTGCCTTTTCTTGTCCTGTAAAGATTTTACGTAGGCCCTTAACGTTAGACACTAATGCTTCCATTGCATCAGAGGTTCCAAATTTAAACGCACTGGCAAGTGTATAAGGCGTCATCTTGTAATTCGCATTTTCAATTGCCTCCGGGAAATAGCCAATACCAATGGTACTGTCTGCGCGCACCACGCAAGAAATAGTTACTGGTTTCTTATCACGGATTACATCGATTACGATTGTATTATTACATTGAGAAGCAACCTTCGATTTTAAATCTTCTGTATCTAAAATTTTTTCTCCTTTAAGTGCAATTATTTGATCTCCTTGCTTAAGACCAGCTTTTGCCGCAGGACTATTTTCTGCAATAGTACTAACTGTAAATTTCTGATTACCAAATCCAATAAAATTCAATCGGCCAACTTTACTAACTGTACGATAAAAATTAGAAGGCACTTCAATCTCCATCGTCTGACTACTACGTTGAATTGTTACAGTGGCACCAAACATAATTCGGGAAGAAAGCACATCATCAAAACGATCAAATTTCTTTCCGTCAATTGCAATTATCTTATCCCCATTTTGAAACCCTAACTCACGGCCAAGGCTATACGCATAAATACCTTCGCCTTTATTTACTTCATTAATCGATAAATATTCTTTCTTGAACTCTAATAATGAAAATGAAAAAATGATAATACCTAAAATTACATTCATAGTTACACCTCCAACCATAACAATTAATCGTTGCCATGCTGGTTTTGCCCTGAATTCCCAAGGCTCTGGGACTTTTGTTAACTGCTCGGTATCCAAACTTTCATCTATCATTCCGGCAATTTTCACATAGCCTCCTAATGGAAGCCATCCAATGCCGTACTCAGTATCACCTTTCTTAAAGCTGAACAATTTAAATCCCCACGCGTCAAAGAATAAATAAAACTTTTCGACTTTTATTCCGAAGGCGCGAGCAGCCAAAAAATGTCCTAGCTCATGAAGAGTAACTAAAATTGCTAAACCTGTAATAAGCTGCCCAGCCATTATCAATGCATCCATTTCTGTATTATTAAAAATTAAATTAATTATTTGGTGAAATTACGAACTTTTTCCGCGCAAGATTTTCTTTGAACATTCTTCGGGCTTCAGCATCTGAATTCTGATAATCTTCAATTGAAGGTGCTGCAACAAATGTAGCGCTATTCATTACTTCTTCTATCGATTCTGCTATTGTGAGAAAACCGATTTCTCTATTTAAGAATGCAGCAACAGCTTCCTCATTGGCAGCATTCATAATACAAGGTAAATTTCCACCTTTATTCATTGCATATTTTGCTAATCCTAAGCACTGAAACGTTTCCTGATCTGGTTTTTCGAATGTTAAATTTGGATAATTAACGAAATCAAATCGCGGAAAATCATTTTTGATTCTATGTGGATAAGCCATTGCAACTTGAATTGGTAATTTCATATCCGGAAGACCCATTTGCGCTTTCATTGAACCATCTTCAAATTGAACAATGCTATGAATAATTGATTGCGGATGAACAATAACATCGATTTGATCGGGCGATAATCCAAACAACCATTTAGCTTCAATCATTTCAAGCCCTTTGTTCATTAGCGATGCGGAATCAATTGTGATTTTAGCACCCATTGTCCAGTTGGGATGTTTCAATGCTTGATCGCGGGTGACTGCACTTAACTCCTCTCGCTTTTTACCTCTAAAAGGACCACCACTTGCCGTAAGAATTATTTTTTCAATTGGATTGCCAACTTCTCCATACAAACATTGAAAAATTGCAGAGTGTTCTGAATCGACAGGATA
>CANFIN010000061.1 GCA_947447155.1 Bacteroidota bacterium
AATGTACCAAGCCAGAAAAAAGTAGCCCCACTATTTGAAAACGTAGCCGCTGGAGTAGTAGAAGTTGGACCAGTACCAGTAGCTGTACCACCACCAGTAGTACATTGATAAACATTGTTACCAAAAAAGTATATTCTATTGTTTGTAAATGTTCCAGAAGAAGGCCAAGGATATACAGTTGCATTACCAAAAATAACCGGAGCCGCCGTATAACCTGCGCCCATTCCTGTAATAGGAATGCTCGCAAGTTTCTTATTTAATGCTTGTCCATAAACAATAGCAGTATTATCAATCTTAAGTTTATTATTCGTTGCAAGCGTACCTGCATAATCATTAAGTCTATTATTTAATACAATGTTCTGAGTAGTATTAAGTGTAACCGTACCTGTAGTTCCAACTTGTAAAATATTAATAATACCATCTACTGTATTATCCGATCCATTTCCTTGAATAGTACCTGTACCACTAATTGTTTGCGAAGTACTACCTCCGCTTAATGTGCTTCCGCACATATTAATAGTAGTACTAGTTACTGCCAAATTTGCATATCCATTAACAGTAAAGTTACCTCCAATATTAAGTGTTACCCCAGCCGGAGTTGCGACTGCGGTATAAGGTAATAGCTTTCCGTTTGAAGCAATACTTAAATCGCCGTACATGGTCATTGCATTTGCAGTAGCATTCCATTGTAAAACGCTGGCAGCAGGAGCACCTGAGCCCCCAAGACCAACCGTTACACTTTTCACAGTAACAACCTGATCAACTGTTAGTGTTACACCATTTGCGATTACCACATCATCATTTGATTGAGGTAAATCAGCAGCAGTAGTACCACCCCATGTTGCAGGGTTACTCCATAAACCACCTATTGTGGTTGTTTTAGTTGCGGTAGCATGCGTTGTAAATGAATTTACAGTACAAGTTGTGGCACGCCCAAATGAACTGGCTGATACTACCAACCAATAATATTTCGTGTTCCCCGATAATGCGAATGTTCCAGTTGGCGTGTAAGTAAGCACTGAAATCCCATAGCCAGCACGCAACGATAGCGTTTTAGCTGCTACAAGGGCACTATCTGTTCCCAAGTAAAGGTCATAGCCTAATACAGCAGGCGTTCCTGTTGCGGCATTCCATGTTAGGGCAGAAGCAACTGAAATATCTGTTGCAGCATTTACAGGTGTAAATGTGGTTGGACATGATGGCAAGGCATTTTGAGCCTTTCCAATAAATGAACTAAACAAACAGGCAGTAATGATAAAAGAGCAAAGCAGCCATTTTGCAAATAGCGACTTTCCTCTTCCCAAACAACTGCTGTTGTCTTTTTGATTGTAGAAATTTGTCTTCATCGTATGTTAGTTTTATTTTTCTTTTTTAAACTTTTCTTCAAACCTGGAAACGTTCGTCCGTATTTGAATTTTCAAGAAACATATTTATAGACGGATGGCTCCATAACAGAAGGCCTCCGGAAGCAAGATGAATTTGGATGTTAGTATTTAAGGTAGCAAAAAAACTGCTTGGTGCATACTTGCTTCCTTTAGAACTAACAGAAAAATTAGATTTGTTTTTGAAATCAATGAATGTTGAAATATCAACACCACTAAAATTAAAAACACCCCCCTGGCATTTAATATCCACAGAGGAGTTGCTTACATTCTGCCCAGAAATGACAGTCGCCATATCCGAGCTTTCTACAATCAAACTTTCATTTGCGATTTGCGACGAAGCCATTGCATTGGAAGATGCAATAAAGCCAAGCAAAAACGCAAAAAAACAGCCGCCTATGTTTTTCTTACTGCCTGCAAAAGCGGAAGTAATCTGAAAAACGAAAGACGACCTTTTCATCATGCCAAAATCAATCCTTTTGGAAAGACCTTGCAGATTTTTTTGGTTCATACTTTTTTTCATTTTCTAGTTTTTGATTTATATATTTTATTTTATTTTTTATATTAACTTTGATTTTTTAGGAGGTAAATCAACCTTTTTTTATTTTTTAATTTAATATTATTACAATATTAAATTTATAATCTGTAACTTTTATTTTTATCAACCTCTGTTAAGATTTTGCGAATACTTTTTCAGAGAACATCAGGAAAAGCCATTTACTTTTACCTGCTAATGCAATTGCAATTTAGGACTTATAACATTCCCACGCAAGATTCTTTAATTTTTTTCACCTATCAAAACAAGATATTAACCAAATTGCTATTGATTTTCAGCTTAATAAATAATTAACAAATCTAATTAGTTGAATTAATACGATTAAAAAAATGTTAGGTTTCTGTAAAAATATGAGGGTTTTCACTCATTTTTTAATTGAAATGAAGTAATTGCAAAAATCCACTCAAAAACATAGGAAGTACCCCCTATTTAATGTACTAATACTACTTCGCTTGCTGAGCGGAGCCGAAACCCGCTTGCTGAGCGAAGTCGAAGTAAGCGAAGTCGAAACCCGCTTGTTGAGCGTAGTCGAAGTAAGCGAAGTCGAAACCCGCTTGTTGAGCGTAGTCGAAGTAAGCGAAGTCGAAACCCGCTTGCTGAGCGAAGTCGAAGTAAGCGAAGTCGAAACCCGCTTGTTGAGCGTAGTCGAAACAAGCGACTACTAAAAAACAAAACCTTTCTCCGCCAAATCATCCACCACCATACGGATACCTTTATCCAAATCGATCGTATGCTTCCACCCTAACCCATTAATTAATCCAACATCCAACAATTTACGAGGTGTGCCATCTGGCTTATCGGTATTAAAAATCAATTGTCCTTGATAGCCTATTACTTCTTTTATCTTTTCAGCCAACTCGCCAATGGTAACATCAACGCCGGTTCCAACATTAACATGCCCCTCCCCGTTATAATTTTCCATCAGAAAAAAACAAGCTTCCGCTAAATCATCCACATGTAAAAACTCACGCATAGGCGTACCCGTTCCCCAGATTTCAACTGCTGCCGTATTGTTAATTTTGGCTTCGTAAAACTTGCGGATCAAAGCAGGCAAAACATGTGAGTTATTCAAATCATAGTTATCGTTAGGCCCATATAAATTAGTAGGCATGGCACTTATAAAATTACATCCGTATTGCCTTTTATAAGATTCTGCCATTTTCAATCCAGCAATTTTGGCTATCGCATAGGGCTCATTTGTTGGCTCGAGAAATCCATTTAATAAGTACTCTTCTTTAATAGGCTGCTCACACATTTTTGGGTAAATACAAGACGAACCCAAAAACAATAATTTCGTTACTTTATTACTATAGGCTGCATGCATCACATTACTTTGAATCATCAGATTCTCATAAATAAATTGTCCTCTATAAATATTATTTGCCACAATCCCTCCTACTTTAGCGGCAGCTAAAAAAACAAAATCAGGCCTTTCAAGTTCAAAAAATGTATTTACGCTTTGCTGATTTCTTAAATCTAATTCTGCAGAAGATCGGGTAATAATATTTGAAAACCCTTTTGCTTTTAAGTTTCTTACGATGGCCGAACCCACCATTCCTCTATGTCCGGCTACAAAAATTTTCGCCTCTTTTAGCATACAATTATTCGTTGTAGTTTAATATATCATGACCACCTTCTTTTAAAAACTTATCTTTTTTAAATATCAAAAGATCGGCTGCGACCATTTCTTTAACAATTGCGGCCAGGTCGTATTTTGGCTGCCAATTCAATTGCTTATTAGCCTTAGAGGGGTCACCAATTAATAACTCTACTTCGGCAGGTCGATAATATCGTTTATCAATCGCAACAACAACTTGCCCAACTGGAACTTGATACTCCTTATTACTACAAGCTACCACTTTAGCCAATTCATTTTCTTCGCTACCCTCCCATTGAATTTCAATTCCTACTTCAGCAAACGACATATTAATAAAATCACGAACTGTAGTAGTAACTCCCGTTGCTATCACATAATCTTCAGGTTTATCTTGTTGAAGCATTAAATACATTGCTTCTACATAATCTTTTGCATGCCCCCAATCCCGCTTCGCATCTATGTTCCCCATATAAACTTTATCCTGTAATCCTAAAGCAATTCGCGAAACCGCACGGGTTATCTTTCTAGTCACAAATGTTTCACCTCGTAACGGAGATTCATGATTAAACAAGATACCATTAACTGCAAACATATTATATGATTCACGGTAGTTCACAAATATCCAATAGGCGTATAACTTAGCAACAGCATAAGGAGAACGAGGATAAAATGGAGTTGATTCGCGCTGAGGAATTTCTTGCACTAACCCATAAAGCTCAGATGTTGAGGCCTGGTATATCTTACATTTATCCGTTAGATTAAGCATTCGAACTGCCTCTAAAATACGAAGTGCTCCAAGTGCATCTGCATTAGCGGTGTATTCAGGAGAGTTAAAACTTACATGCACATGAGACATTGCTCCTAGATTGTAAATTTCATCAGGCATTACTTCACTGATAATACGAATGATATTAACGGAATCTGTTAAATCACCATAATGCAACTTGAAACGCACTCCTGTTTCATGTGGATCTGCATATAAATGATCAACTCGTTGTGTATTAAATAATGAACTTCTCCGTTTAATTCCATGTACTTCATATCCCTTAGAAAGTAATAATTCAGCGAGATACGCACCATCTTGCCCTGTAATACCAGTAATTAAAGCCTTTTTCATAATTATTATTTAGGATGATTAGTTGTTAGAAGGCGAAGTTACCCTATCATTAGGGTTGTTCTTTTACTAATAAAATAATATAATTCACAATGTACTGCTGAAAACAATTTAATCTTGTAAGAACCCATCGACACCACAATACTACCTTTGACAAGAACAAAATTTGTGTTTTTAAAAATCATAACTACATATACATCACCACAAAATATTTTTAATCAAGTATAACAAAAATTAAAGAGCAGCGTAAAAAGCTGCCTATTGCTTAAAATTCAAGCCATCACATGGAAAAAAAATTAGGATCTAATAATCTTATCGATTCAAAAGACATTAAAAAAGGATTATCTACAATTAGCAAAAACTGGTATTGGTTTGCAGTCTTTATCGCTTTAGGGTTGACAATAGGCGGTGCCTACTTATATAATGCAACAAAATTTTATGGTGCTACTGTTGAGCTATTAATCAAACCTCAGAAAGACCCCTTTAAGGATGCATTAAGTGAATCGTTGCCATCAGCTCCTCGTAAAGAAGATATTGCAAACGAAGTAAAAATTATTAAATCAACAAAGCTCATTGATGAAACAATCAAAAAGCTAAACCTTGATATTGGTTATTATATTGAAGGCAGAATAAAGACTGGTGAAGTTTATAAGGGAACTCCTTTTAATGTAGTTGGAAAAGTAACAGATAAATCTTTATATAATGTTGCGTTTAAAATAAAAATACTAAACAACGAGAACTTTATCATTGAAGTTAATTCTGATGATTACAAATTTAAAAAAAGAGCGAAGTTTGGCATACCAATTATTAATGATAAATTTTCTTTTATCATTAGTGCAGATTCCACCTCTGTAAGAAATAATTCAAAAATTAGCGATATTCCTTATATATTTAAATTTAAAAATCATGATGAATTAATAAAGAAATATCAAAGAGCTTTAACTATTGAAAAAGACCAGACTGCTACAGTAATTAAAATTTCTTTAGAAGATGAAGTTGAAGATAAAGCAATAGATTTTTTAAATACGCTCGTTAATAATTACATTGAAAATTCAATAGAAATACAGAAAAATGTAAATGAAAACACTGTTCGTTTTATTGATGCGCAATTAACGGATGTAGAAAATCAACTTAACAGTGTTGAAACAAATTTAGAATCTTTTCAGAAAAGTAGAACAACTTTAAATTTAGGTGAAGAATCTGGTATGTTATACCAACGAGTTGTAGATTTTGATTCTGAAAAAGCAAGAATGAATATTCAGTTGAAATCGGTAGATATGATGTATGATTATCTTACCAATTCTAATGCAGAGAACATGGCAATTTCTCCATCTGTTTTGGCCGAAGCAAATGACCCAGGACTTCAGTCATCTTTTGATGAGTTATATGCACTACAACAAAAACGTTCGAATTTATTATTTAGTAATACGGAAAGTTCGAAATCAGTACTGGAGAATGATCAGATGATTTCAAGAACAAAGCAAAAGATTTCTGGAATTGTATTAAATATTCGTAAAAACTTAGTAAACAAAATAAATAGTGTTAGCTCTCAAATCGGTTCTTACAACAGTGCGCTTCGTCAGATGCCTACAACACAACGCGGTATCGTTAACATTAACAGAAATGTAGAAATATATTCAGAAATATATAAATTTTTATTGGAGACTCGATCTCAAACAATTATTGCTAAAGCAAGTATTGTAGCGGATAAAATTGTTTTAGAATCAGCATATGGAAACGGACTATTGCATCCATTACCTATCATGACATTAGCAGCAGGTATAGGTGGCGGATTAGCGCTTGCATTACTAATTATTTTCTTTAAAGGCATATATTATAATTATGTATTTTCAAAAGAAGATATTAAAGAAGCAACAGACCTTCCTATCATTGGCGTTATCGGCAAGAGCAAAGAAGCTGAAGAAGAATATTTGATGGTAGATAAATATCCGCAAAGTCAAATTGCTGAAGCCTTTCGGGTTATTCGAACTAATTTATCCTATTTCGCAAGTAAGTCGAAGCATAAAGTAATATTGATAACTTCTACTATGCCTGGCGAAGGGAAAACGTTCACTGCTGTAAACATTGCAACAATCTTAACAAGAGCAAAGAAAAAAGTAGTGTTATTAGATTTAGATTTACACAAGCCGAAACAAGCAAATGCTTTTAACTTGCAAAACGATGTAGGTGTAACATCTTACATAGTAGGTAAATCGTCATTAGATCAAATTACAAAAAACAGTGGTATAGAAGATTTAAAAATAATTCTTTCAGGACCGCGCACACCAAATGCATCGGAATTAATATTAGATGAGAATTTGGAAAAACTAATTAACGAATTGAAAGAAATTTATGATTATGTAATAATTGACACACCTCCTGTAGGTTTATTATCGGATGCTTTAGTATTGATGAAACAATCGGATATAAATATTTTCGTGATGAAAGCGGGAGTTTCTAAACGAGATTTCATTGATATCGCTCATCAAATAGTTGAGAAAAACGAAATCAAGCATATGTCGATTGTGCTAAACGGTGTAAGCAGTAAAAACATTCCTTCAGGATATGGCGCAGGATATTATTCCTAAAATTGAATTTTAATAAAATGGAGGAACAAGTAATTGACAGAAACTCTGCTCTGTCAAAAGCATTATATAGTTTAAAAGTTCATTTGTCTTTTTCACAAAAGAAACAGATGGCAGGCCTCTCATTGTTAATATTTATTTCTGCATTATTTGATGTTTTTGGATTAGCTTCAATTCTTCCATTAGTAAAGCTTGCTACTGAACCGAATTTAATTTTTAAAAACGATGCTTTAAACTATTTATATCATGTTGGAAATTTCAGCACTGAAAAAAACTTTTTGTTATTTATAATTTGCTTTGTATTTGTTTTCTTTTTATTCAAAACATTATTTGGATTATTTGTTAATTATCTTCAAACAAAATTTAGCACTGCAGTAGCTTACAACATAACTAAAAAACAATTTGAAAAATATTTCAATTTAAACTACTATCAGTTTTCATCATTAAAAAGCAGTAGTATTATTCATCATGTAATTAACAATCCTATATCTTATATAACATGGATTGTTTTGCCTTTGATAATGCTGCTTTCAGAAACAATTATAGTTTTACTAATTGTTGGCGGCATTGCCATTTACGATTTCAAATTATTTGTATTTATTTCTATCATTATCGGTCCCGCTACATGGATAATTTACAAATTACTTAAAAATAAGTCCACACATATTGGTTTAGAAATGAACAAAATTTTTCCTCAATCTATGGGAACGCTAAATCAAACTATCCAAGGTTATATTGATATAAAATTAGCAGACAAAGAAGACTTTTATGAAAGTAAATTTCTGCGTCTGCAAAAAAGCTATCATGCATTAAATATGAAATCCTATTTACACAACTTAATTCCTATGCGTGCAAACGAAATGGTTGCGCTGAGTGGTGTAATATTAATTTTCGTATATGCAATATTCTTAACAGACAATACCGCATCAACAATTGTTATGGTAAGTTTATTTGCAGCAGCAGCATATCGTTTAATGCCATCACTAAATAGAATTATTAGCTCGTTGGTTTATATTCAAAAAAATTTAGGGGCGCTAGAAAATTTAAATTTATTTGAAAAAGAAATTAAACTAGCAGAAGAAAATCAGGCAACAATTAAATTTAACAACTCCATACATCTAGAAAACATATCCTTTAAATTTCCGAATACAACGAAAAATATTATTGACGATATTAGTTTATCAATTAAGAAAGGTGAAAAGGTTGGCATTATCGGTTCGTCTGGATCTGGTAAAACAACGTTGATTAATATTCTGCTGAAGTTCCATAATGAGTATGAGGGCATAATTAAAATTGACGATACAGTTCTAAATGATGAACATTTAAAAAGCTGGCGGAAATTAATTGGTTATGTTAAGCAGGATATATTTTTAATGGATGCATCTATCATTGATAACATTACTTTCAATGACTCTCAACCAGATGAGCAACGATTAAAACTTGCAATTGAACAATCGTCACTTACAAGCTTTATAACGAATTTACCAGAAGGATTAAACACCAGAATTGGAGAGAGAGGTTCATCACTATCGGGTGGACAAAAACAACGATTAAGTATTGCGCGTTCACTATATAGAAATGCAGAAATATTAATTTTTGACGAAGCAACTTCGGCATTAGATAATCAGACTGAACAAGATGTTAGTGATTCTATTGACGCATTATCAAAAACACAAAAAACAATTATCATAATTGCTCATCGATTAACAACGCTAAAAAATTGTGATCGAATTTATGAATTGAAAGATGGTAAAATTGCTGCGATACATCAATATGCCGATTTAATTAAAAACATCATTTAAATGAATAATAAAATACTCATTGTAGTAGGTACTCGTCCTAATTTTATAAAAATCACTCGCTTTAAAAAAGTGAATGAGGCAATGGGAAATCCATTTGAAATAAAAATTGTACATACAGGACAGCATTACGACAGCAAGATGGCTGATGTGTTTTTTACACAGTTTGAATTAGTGCCCGATTATTATTTAAATATTCCTCAAGCATCGGCAAATACGCAGATTGGAGAAATAATTATTCGTTTAGAAAAAGTAATTGAAGAATTTAATCCTGCAGTGTTAGTAGCGGTAGGTGATGTGAATTCTACCTTTGCTGCAGCATTTGCTGGACATAAGTTAAATAGGATTGTAGCACATTTAGAAAGTGGTTTAAGAAGCTATGATCGTTCCATGCCAGAAGAGATTAATCGCTTGTTGACAGATGAAATTGCAGATTATTATTTTGTAACGGAACAAAGTGGCTACGATAATCTGATTAAAGAAGGAAAAAATAAAGAAAATATCTTCTTTGTTGGAAATACAATGATTGACACACTGGTTGAATTTGAAAATAAAATTCAGCAGAGTAATGTATTAGATGAGTATTCTATCAAAGAAAAAGAATATGTTTTAATGACCATGCATCGTCCTGCAACCGTTGATTCTGAAGAGGGATTGACGAAGTTGCTAGATATTATTGAATATGTTAATCAACAACACCACCTCGTATTTCCGATACATCCGCGTACATTATCAAAACTGCAGCAATTTGGTTTAATAGAAAGAGTAAAATCAAATCCTATGATAATTCTCACAGAACCATTAGATTATTTTGCATTCCAAAAATTAATTGCAGGATGTAGTTTTGTTATAACTGATAGTGGTGGAATTCAAGAAGAAACCACATTTAGAAGTGTTCCTTGCTTAACGCTACGACCGAATACCGAACGCCCATCTACAGTCTGGATTGGCACTAATGAACTTGTCCCTTTTGAAATTGAAAAGGTGCAAGAAAAAATTAATGAGATTAACAAGAATACCTATAAAAAAGGAGCAATTCCACCAATGTGGGATGGATTTTCAACTGAAAGAATTTTAGATGCACTTAAAATGATTTTGAAGATGTAAAATACGCGCTCCCTTACCGTTACCAATTATGCGCATTACCAACAGAGAAGGTTTAAACAACCTTAGTAGTTTTACTTTTTTTCCATTACCTTTTTCAAAAGTGTATGCCGATTTTATAAAGCATCAGTTTGGAAATGAGGTCATCTATTTTGAAAAAAATAATATTGTAGTTCCCTTAGAAGTCATTGGTCGTCGTTTTTTTCAGCAAATAAAATTACTTGCTCCACCCTATCGCTACGAAAAAGAAGTAGAAGTTAATGAGTTAAAATCTTACTTAAACGATCTATATCAAACACTAAAGAATACTGGCGATTTTATGCGAATAATACAGCCGCATCCAATGGCTTTTACCTCTGAAAAACCATCAAATAGTAACTATTGTGCTTTCGGAACTTACATCACCAATTTACAAAATAAAACTGACGAAGATTTACTAAATTCATTTGATAACAAGTATAAAAAAGCAGTGCAACATAGCATTAACAATGGTGGGACTGTTATTATTAATAATAATGTATTGCAAGATTTTTATACCGTTTACCTGAATACTTGTAAGAGGGCAAATATTTACTACGATAGTTTAACTTATTTTAAAAATTTAATGTCCTACTTACCAAATAATACTGTTACGGCTATTATTAATGACGCAGAAGGTATTACCATTGGGACTGCTTTTTTTATTTTCGATGAACACACCTGTTATTGCGCACACGCCGGTTCAGTATCAGGGAGTAAGCTATACGGAGGTATGAAACATTTGCATTTTGAAGTAATGAAATGGATGCGTGACAAATTTGTAAAACAATACGATTTAACAGGAGTAAGAATAAACTCAAGCAACGAGACATTACAGGGAATTTTCAAATTTAAAAAAGGGTTTGGTGGCGAATTAAAACAAGGATACTTATGGAAAGCTGATTTGATAAAATGGAAATGCTTGCTATATGACCTACTCGTATTGATAAAATCAAAAGGTAAAAAACATAAAGATATAATCGACCAAGAAATATGATGAACAAACTATTTTTCTTTCTAACTAACAATCGCTTTTCCAATGCTATTTTAATTTTTTTAAAACTAGATGGATGGATGACTAATAAGTTTGGCATTTATAAGCGAATAAAAATCAATAAGAATTTAAGTCTTCAAGAAATGGCAGGATTTTCAAATACGCCTGAGATAAATGAAGTGTTACATAAAACACATAGTGACTTAAAAAATTTCATCGAACAAAGCGTTAAAGAAGGTGACACTATTTTAGACATTGGCTGTGGTGCTGGTGCTTACTTAAAAGATTTTTATTTGAAATATAAATGTACAGGCATTGATTTAAACATCGATATGATTGATAGAGGAAAGTCAGATTTTCCAACTATAAATTTTATCTATGGAAACTTTCTGGAGTATCCCTTCAAAAATAAATTCAAACTGACTTATTGCATTAGTGTAATTGAATTTATTCCTCCAAGTAAACTAGATTCTTTCTTCAAGAAAATAGCAGATAATCTAGAAGATGGTGGTCATTTGTATTTAAATTATCCTCCTGCATTAAAAAAAGAAGATTTATATTATCCCGACTTATACTACATTGAATATACACCAAGCAGTATAGAAAAATCTATTAAAAAGTATTTTGAAATAATAAAACACGAACATGCTTTTGATGGCAGAAAGTTCCCAACATTTGATCCTGCTCCTTACGGAAATGGTCAAAGAATCTTCAAAAATGCATATGTAATCTCTGCAAAAAAATTAAATCAAATAAATTTATGAAAATTGAAAAGACTCTTCTATTCACTTTTGATTATGAACTTTTTTTAGGTAAGAGAAGTGGAAATGTTTTAGATAGTGTAATAACTCCAACTCAGGAGGTATTAAATATTTTAAATGAATACTCCATAAGAGCAATATTTTTTGTTGATACAACCTGGTTGATTAAATTAAAAGAATTAGCAATAAC
>CANFIN010000062.1 GCA_947447155.1 Bacteroidota bacterium
GTATAACCTAACATATCTGCAATTTGCACTGCAATTAAATCCATAATAAATACTACCAGCGATGAAACAACTACAGCAGAGTTTGCTGCTATCCCGACACCTTCAGTTCCTTTATTAGAATAATATCCTTTGTAACATCCAATAATTCCAATCGCTAATCCGAAGAAATAAGTTTTTATATAAGCAGGTAGAATATCAGAAAATGATAATGATTCAAATACCTGATGGTAATATAAGTTCCATGTTAAAACTCCTTTCAGATTAACTCCCAAATATGAAGCATATAATGAAATTCCATCCGCAACAACAACCAAAACGGGCAACATAAAAATACAAGCAGTTACGCGCGTTACAACTAAATATCTAAACGGATTTGTCCCTGATACTTCCATAGCATCTATCTGTTCTGTCACGCGCATAGAACCTAACTCAGCTCCGATACTAGAACCAATTTTACCTGCGCATATTAGTGCAGTTACAACGGGTCCAATTTCTCGAACAACTGAAAGTGCAACCATTGCAGGTAGATAACTTACAGCACCAAATTCTTCAAGCGTAGGTCGTGATTGAACAGTTAAAACCAATCCCATGATAAAAGCGGTAATTCCTACTAAGGGCATTGACTGATAACCGATGATATAACACTGACGGATAATTTCTTTCCATTCTTGTTTACGATTAAAAAAGGCCTTAATAAATTTCCATGTGAAGGCAGAAATATTTCCAACTTCTTCAATAAAAACTTTATATCCTGATTGGTTAGTATTCATCCTTAATTTATATCAATTGCTTCTGCAATCATTTCTGCGATATCCTTTACTTGGACATCGTTTTCTTTATTGAAATTTTTAACTCCATCTGAAAGCATTGTCATACAAAACGGACAACCTACAGCAATTATTTCAGGGTTTAAAGCTAAAGCTTCTTCCGCACGCTCGATGTTTATGTCTTTGTTGCCATTCTCCGGCTCTTTAAACATTTGCGCACCACCTGCACCGCAACACAATCCGTTAGCTCTGCTGCGTTTCATTTCCGTAAAATAAATATCTAACTTCTCAATCACAGAACGAGGGGCTTCATATTCACCATTAGCACGACCTAAATAACAAGGATCATGAAAAGTAATTTTCTTTCCTTTAAAACTTCCACCTTCTACTTTTAATTTTCCACTATCAATTAAATGTTGTAATAATTGTGAGTGATGTAATACTTCGTAATTACCTCCTAATTCGGGGTATTCATTTTTTATGGTATTAAAGCAATGAGGACATGCAGTAACTATCTTAGTTACTTCGTACCCGTTTAGAACCATAACATTGCTCATTGCCTGCATCTGAAACAAAAATTCATTTCCCGCACGCTTTGCAGGATCTCCTGTACAACTCTCTTCAGTGCCCAGAACTGCGAAACTTACACCTGAGTGCTGCAAAATTTTTGCTACAGCTTTCGTCACTTTTTTTGCACGGTCATCGAAACTACCTGCACATCCCACCCAGAATAAAACATCAGGTTTTTCTCCTTTGGCCATCATATCGGCCATTGTTGGTACAACTAATTTTTCCATTTTTATTATTCTAAGTGGTTGATTAATTTTCTTCTTTTGTCCAATTCATTCGGTCGGATGCTGGAAATTGCCAAGGGGCTCCGTTATTTTCAATTTTTGCAAACATTCCTTGTAATTCAGCAGGGGCTGTCGATTGTTCCATCACTAAATATCTTCTCATATCAATGATTATAGATAAGGGATCGATGTTTACAGGACAAGCTTCTGTACATGCATTACAACTCGTACATGCCCATAATTCTTCTTCAGTAATGTAATTACCTAATAATGCTTTATTGTCATTATAATCCGCACCGTGCTTATCGATATTCTTTCCAACTTCTTCCAAACGGTCACGCGTATCCATCATAATTTTACGAGGAGAAAGCAGTTTTCCTGTTAAGTTAGCCGGGCAAGCTGAAGTACAACGTCCACATTCAGTACATGAATACGCATCCATTAATTGCTTCCAGGTTAAATCCTGAACATCCTTAGCTCCAAATCGAGCAGGAGGCGCATCAGCAGGAGGTGGTATTGCACTTGGGTCAAGCATTAGCTTAACTTCATTTGTAACACTCTCCATGTTAGTAAACTGTCCCTTTGGAGTTAGTTTGCTATAATAGGTATTCGGGAAAGCAAGCATAATATGAAAATGCTTTGAATAAGGAACATAATTTAAGAAAGCTAAAATTCCAATAATATGAAACCACCAACAAAAGCGTTCTATAAATCCTAATGATTCAATATTGGCAGGAAGTAAAGAAATCAAATGAGCTGAAACAGGGAAGGAGCCAATTACTTCTCCTTTGAAATAATGCCCAGCATGTAATATTTGAAGCTGATAATCGCATGCGTTCATAATTAAGAACGCTGACATTAAAAGTATTTCTATAATCAAAATAATGTTTGCATCCGACTTTGGCCACTTCGTCATTTCCTTCATATGGAAACGCTTTAACTTTAAAATATTTCTTCTTGAGAGAAATACAAAACAAGCAATAAATACTAAAAATGCAAGGTATTCAAATGAGCCAATTAACAAATTATAAAAACCTCCTAAAAAGGAAAGCACTCTATGTGTTCCAAAAACACCATCAATTATTATTTCGATTACCTCGATGTTGATGATGATAAAACCTACATATAAAATCACATGGAAAAATGCAGCAACTGGTCTGCTTCCCATTTTAGACTGGCCGAGCGCAACACGAATCATCGTTTGTAGTCTTTCAGATTTGCGGTTGTTTAAATTAAGGTCACGACCTAATTTAATATTACGAATAACCGATTTGATTTTTTTCGTAAATAATACAACTCCTGCAATCAATAGTAATGTAAACAGAATATTAGCTAACATAATGGTTATATTTCAACTCTTGCAAAGTAATAATAATCAGATAAACAAAAATCGATTTTCTATTTTATTTTTGAGCAAAAAAATGTTGATTAGTCTTAGCAGAAAAAGTTTGAAAAAAAGTAGTATTTATAACTAAAGTTACTTTTTGTTTTGTATTTCAGATGGTTTTACTTTAACCATATGATCATAGGCAGTTAAAAACGCATCATTAAATCCTGCGTCTTTCAGTTTTTCCAGTCTTGATTTCGCATCGGTAATGGTAGAATATTTTCCTACAAAATACCTTGTATAACCATCTTCAAATGTAATTTTAAAAACGGTTTTAAGTTCATTTGTTTTTTCTGGCATTGCCCCACCATCTTTCACTGCGCCTACCTGAACAGTGATAAATGCCATACTTGAATAATCTACATCAGGTTTTGTTGTAGTTTTATAAGCGTTGGTTTTTGGCGTCGGATTTAATTTTACCTTCTCTATAGTTGCTTTATTATTAGCAGTTTCATTTCTATCCGTTTTAGGAACTTTCGTAGTGTCTACTTCCTTATTTGTGGCGTTTTCTTCAACTTCTTTTTTATCTTCTTTCGGATCTTTAAATGTTTTATCAACTGCTATACTTTGTGTGCTTTTATTCGTGTCTGATTTTTCTTCTGCCACATTCTCTTGCTCTCCATTTTTTTCATTACTAACAATGCCTGTTTCTAATTCAGATTTATAAGATTTAAAGGCTCTATAAATAGAAGAAGCCATACTGGCCTGGCCAGCATCACTAATTAAAAATCGTTGATCATTTTCATTTGTTAGGAATCCGTTTTCAATTAAAACAGAAGGCATTGCTGTTTTATACAACACTAAAAATCCAGCTTGCTTAACCCCCCGTACAAATCGTTTTGAATTGTTTTTAAATTGCGATTGTATCTTAGCAGCAAAACTCAGACTCTGCTGCATAAACTGGTTTTGATAAAGTGAAAAGATAATATTGGCCTCGGCAGAGTTTGGGTCGAAACCATCGTAATTCTTTTGATAATTATCTTCAAGTAAGATTGATGCATTCTCTCTTTTTGCAACATTTAAATTATCATCCGTTTTGTGCAAACCCATTACAAAGGTTTCTACACCATAAGCGGCTTTGGGTCCAGAATTTAGGTGAATACAAATGAACAAATCCGCTTTTGCTCGGTTTGCTATATTAGCTCGCTCAATAAGTGGAATAAATTCATCCGTTTTTCGAGTGTATATTACACGCACATCCGGACAATTCGTCTCGATAAGTTTGCCTAATTTTAATGCGATTTTTAAAGCTACCTCTTTTTCTCTCGAATCAGAGCCTAAACATCCTGTATCATGTCCACCATGGCCAGCATCTATAACTATTGTTCTTAATTTATAACCAGACTTTATTTTTGGAGTATCCGAAAAACATGAAAAAACCGAAAAATAAAAAGTAAATAAAACTGTAAATATCCTTTTCAACATGAATGAGTAACTTTGCAAAACAAAATTAAGGGGTTCGATTACTAATGCAACGGCAAATAAGTACTAAATATTACAACTTATCAACGATAAAATGTTGGTTGTTTATTTGCTTTTTTTTCTTTTTTTGCTTCACAACTTATGGACAAGTAGACTCTACTAACGCCCTGTTAACTGACATAGACACTGTTAAAGTTGATTCGATGCAGTTAGCCTCCGATTTTAAATCGAAAGTTGTTTATAACGCATTTGATTCGATTGTTTATGATTTAGATGGGGAGAAAGTATACATGTATGGCAAAGCGCATATTTCATATGAGGATATTGATTTAGAAGCTGATTATATTGAATTGAATTTTTCAAACAGGAATTTATTTGCCTGTGGAAAAAAAGATAGTGCTGGAAATCCATTAGGCTATCCTTTATTTAAACAAGATAATGAGGAATTTAAATCAGATAGCCTGCGATATAACTTTGATACAAAACGAGGACGCATTACGGAAATTACTACTCAACAAGGAGACAGTTATATACATGGTGCAACAGTAAAAAAGGAAAGTGATAATACAACCTATATCCGCAATGGTTATTATACAACATGTGAAGCTGAGCACCCTCATTATTATATCGCCAGTTCGAAAATCAAGGTGATTCCCGATAATAAAATTGTAACAGGTCCTGCTGAACTTGTGATTGGTGATGTGCCAACTCCTTTTGCTATACCATTTGGGTTTTTCCCGAATAAAAAATCAAGAACCTCAGGTATATTAATTCCTGCATATGGACAGTCGACGCAGTTAGGTGTGTTTTTAACAAATGGCGGATATTATTTTGGAATGAGTGATTATTTCGACTTTGCCTTAACAGGTGATGTTTATTCTCGTGGAAGCTGGCGTATGAATGCCTATTCCAATTATAATAATCGATATCATTATTCAGGTAATGTATCCTTAAACTATTCATTTACGAAAGTAAGTCAGAAGGAATTGCCTGACTTTCGCACCGAAAAAGGATTTTTTATTAGATGGAGTCATATGCAAGATTCTAAAGCTAGACCAAATATTTCCTTTAGTGCTAATGTAAATGCGGGATCAAGTACTTTTTATAAATATAATTTATCGAATTCAACAAATTTTTTAACTAACACATTTACTTCTTCTGTTGCCTATAGTAAATCTTGGGCAGGAAAACCATTTAGTTTGAGCGTAGGGATGTCGCATTCTCAAAACACAACTACAAATGATATTTCTGTTAGTCTGCCATCTGCTACTTTTGGCGTTGGTCGTATTGCACCGTTTAAAAAGAAAGTGCAGGTTGGCAGTATGAAATGGTATGAGAAAATCGGAATTAGCTATACTACAAATATTCAAAATTCAATAGCTACTAAGGATACACTTCTTTTCCGGAATGAATCGCTAAAGCAATTAAGATATGGTATTCAGCATACTATTCCTATCAGTACATCTTTTACAATTTTAAAGTACTTTAATGTTAGTCCAAGTATTTCGTATTCTGAAAAATGGTATTTAAAATCAATTGAAAAATCATACAATTCAGATACTAAATCAGTTGTTGCAGACACGATTTCAGGATTTAAATCGGCACGTGAATTTTCTTTTGCGGCTAATTTAAACACAAGAATTTTCGGCTTAGTCCAATTCAAGAAAGGAAAAATTGCAGCTATCCGGCATGTTATGACTCCATCAATTGGATATTCTTGGCGCCCGGATTTTTCAGACCCAGCTTATGGTATTTACAAGTCAGTGCAATTAGATTCAACTGGCAAAACTGGTCAGTATTCGATTTTTGAAGGAGCATTATATGGCGGACCCGCATCAGGGAAATCATCTCTTTTAACTTTTAATCTCGATAATAATTTAGAGATGAAAACCAGAACAAAAACAGATTCCTCGGATGTAATTAAAAAGCTTAAAATATTTGAGAGTTTGGCAGCATCGATGAACTATAATTTTGCGCTCGACTCGATGAATTTATCGCCTATCGGCGTATCAGGACGAACAACTTTATTAGATAAGATTACATTTAATTTTGCTGGAGTATTCGACCCATATGTTGTGAACTCTGCAGGTACTCGTATCAATCAGTTCGAGTTTAATAAAAACGGAAAACTTGCGCACTTAAACAACGCGAATTTATCTCTTAACTTCTCAATCGTAAATAATAAAAAGAATTATAGTTCTGATAAGGGCACTAAGGAGGAATTACAAACTATCAATAAAAATACAGCTGATTATATTGATTATACCGTTCCTTTTAATTTGTATGTTGGCTACAGTTTGTATTACCAAAATAATTTCATCATTGCAGATCAAACTACGCAGACATTGAACTTCAGTGGCGATATACAGGTAACCAAAGCCTGGAAGGTGAATTTTAATACGGGTTATGACTTTATTCAAAAAGATTTATCGTATACGTCCCTTGGTATTTATCGCGATTTACATTGCTGGGAAATGCGTTTGAATTGGGTTCCTTTCGGGTTTCAACAGAATTATTACTTCCAGATAAATGTGAAGTCAAGTGTTTTGCAGGATTTAAAACTGACTAAACGAAATGATCGTTTTGATCAACGATAAACGATTTTTTTAGATTCAAAATCTCTTTTTAAGCTCCTTCGATTTTATTACTTTTGCCTCATGTTTGAGAATTTAAGTGATAAGCTCGATAGGGCGTTTAAGCTCCTGAAAGGGCAAGGACAAATTTCAGAAATCAATGTTGCCGAAACGCTAAAAGAAGTGCGTAAGGCCCTTTTGGATGCCGATGTTAACTATAAAGTAGCAAAGCAATTTACAGATACAGTTAAAGAGAAAGCACTTGGACGCGATGTTCTACTTTCTGTTTCTCCGGGACAATTAATGGTGAAAATTACGCAGGAAGAATTAACTGCGTTAATGGGTGGCCAAGCAACTGATATTAACCTTAAAAGCAATCCTTCGGTTATTTTAATGTCGGGTTTGCAAGGTTCTGGTAAAACCACTTTATCAGGTAAACTAGCTAATTATCTAAAAACAAAAAGAAATCGTTCGGTATTATTAGTGGCTTGCGATGTTTATCGTCCTGCGGCGATTGATCAGATTAAAGTTTTAGGAGAACAAATAGGTGTTGAGGTTTATAGTGAAGTAGGAAATAAAAATCCTGTTCAGATTGCACAAAATGCAGTTGCTTATGCAAAGAGCAAAGGATTAAATACAGTCATTGTCGATACTGCTGGTCGTTTAGCAGTCGATGAGGAAATGATGGATGAAATTTCGAGAGTAAAATCAGGAATTAATCCTGATGAGATTTTATTCGTGGTTGATGCCATGACTGGGCAGGATGCAGTTAATACAGCAAAAGCTTTCAACGATCGTTTAAATTTTGACGGAGTTGTTTTAACAAAGTTGGATGGTGATACACGTGGTGGTGCAGCATTATCAATCAAGTCGGTTGTAAATAAGCCAATCAAATTTGTTGGTACAGGTGAGAAGATGGAAGCACTGGATGTATTTTATCCAGAGCGTATGGCTGATCGTATTCTCGGTATGGGTGATATTGTTTCACTCGTAGAACGTGCGCAGGAACAGTTTGATGCGAAGCAAGCAGCAGAACTACAAAAGAAAATCGCGAAGAACCAATTTAACTTCAATGATTTCCTCGGACAGTTGCAGCAAATTAAGAAGATGGGGAATATTAAAGACTTGATGGGTATGATTCCAGGAATGGGTAAAATGGTGAAAGATATTGATGTCGATGAGAATTCATTTAAATCAATCGAAGCCATTATTCACTCCATGACACCTGAAGAACGTGAGCGCCCAGAAGTATTAAATGGTGGCCGAAGAAAACGAATTGCATCGGGTAGTGGCACTTCAATTCAAGATGTTAATCGACTGATAAAGCAATTCGAGGACATGCGTAAAATGATGAAGATGTTTACGACTGGTCAAGCACAAAAAATGATGCGAAACATGCCTACGCGTCGATAATAAAAATCAAAGGTAAAAGCGTACATAAAATGTGCGCTTTACTTTTTTAGTCAATTTAGATTATGAATTTAATAGATGGTAAAGCTACTGCAGAAGCTGTAAAAAAAGAAATCGCAGTTATTGTAAATGACATGAAACTTCGAGGAGAGCGAGCTCCTCATTTAGCAGCGATATTGGTTGGTAATGATCCCGCATCTGAAACTTACGTTAGTAACAAAATAAAAACATGTAGTGATATTGGATTTGATTCTTCATTGATTCATTTAGATGCTTCAGTTTCTGAAGAAGATTTGCTAATTGCAGTTCATCAGTTAAATAATAATCCGGATATTGATGGATTTATTGTACAGCTTCCATTGCCAAAGCATATCGATGTACACCGAGTTACGGAAGCTATATTTCCGGATAAAGATGTGGATGGATTTCATCCAATCAATGTGGGACGTATGGCGCAGCAAATGCCTTGTTACTTACCAGCAACCCCCAAAGGAATTATGCAATTGCTAGAAACTTATAAAATTGATACTGTAGGGAAGCATTGTGTGGTGATTGGAAGAAGTAATATTGTAGGTACTCCAATGGCTGTTTTACTTTCTCGTAATCAATATCCAGGAAATTGTACCGTTACTATTTGTCATAGTAAAACTCCAAATATTACTGAAATAATCAAGCAAGGGGATATTGTGATAGCGGCTATTGGTCAGCCATTGTTTGTTAAAGCAAACATGATTAAAGAAGGAGCTGTAGTTATCGATGTTGGTATGTCGCGCATAGCCTCCGCGGTTACAAAGTCAGGTTTCCGTTTAGCAGGTGATGTTGATTTTGAAGAGGTAGCACCAAAGTGTAGTTATATTACTCCAGTTCCAGGAGGGGTAGGACCAATGACCATTATAGGACTTGTCCAAAATACCCTTATGGCGCGTCAGAAAAAAGTTAGATTTAATTAATTACTGTTTTGAAAGATTTGTTGAATAAGAAATATCCTGTAATGGAAGATTTTTATACCATTCAGGGTGAAGGTATGAATACAGGTCGTGCTGCCTATTTTATTCGTTTAGGCGGATGTGATGTTGAATGTGTTTGGTGCGATGTGAAAGAATCGTGGGATGCTAATAAACATCCTTTACTAACGGTAGGGGATTTACTCGGTAAAGTAAAAGAAAGTCCAGCTAATCTTGTAGTAATAACAGGTGGTGAGCCAGCCATGCACGATTTAACAGCTCTGTCAAGTGTTTTGAAAGATAATGGATATGAATTAGCGATTGAAACATCGGGAGCTCATATTCTAACTGGAACATGGGATTGGATTTGCTTGTCGCCGAAAAAATTCAAAGCGCCACTTGCCGAAAATGTTCAACATGCAGATGAGTTGAAAGTAGTCATTTATCATCCCAGCGATTTTGAGTGGGCTGAGAAATACAAAGCAAAGGTTAAACAAGATTGTATTTGTTTATTGCAGCCTGAGTATAGTAAGCACACTAAAGCTGTTGAATTAATCGTTGATTATGTTAAGGCAAATCCTGAGTGGAGAATTTCATTGCAAACCCATAAAATTATTAATGTTCCTTAGCATATAAAGCATGATAAAAACTAAAATCAGTCTGCTATTTTTATTAATGATAGTCGCACATTTTTCTTTTGCACAAAAATCAAAATACTCATCAAGCAACCAATCAGCAATTAATGCTTTTGAGAGAGGATTAAAAGAACTAGATGGAGGTGATCGAATAAAAGCAATTCCATACTTTGAAAAAGCATTAAACAAGGATTCGAATTTTTTAGAGCCTTACATGGCTTTAGGTGATATATACGCAGATCAAAATGATTTAAGCAAAGCCATCGAATTATACAGAAAGTTTGTATCCATCAACCCTGATTTTTATCCCAATGCATTATATCTATTAGGCAGCTACGAACTTCGCGATGGTCAATACAAGGCATCAAAAGAACATTTGCTGTTTTATCAAACAAAATCTAATACCATTCCTGCACATAAAAAAAGTTCAATACAACGTATGCTGGCCTCTTGTGATTTTTCGATAGATGCTATTCAACATCCTGTTCCTTATAATCCAGTTAATTTAGGAGCTGGAATAAATACGGATGGTGGCGAATATTATCCATCTTTAACAGTTGATCAAAAGAAAATCATTTTTACTAGGCGATTCAAAGATGATCGAATGATGGGAAGATATCAGGAAGATTTTTATATCAGTACTAAAAATGATTCTGTTTGGCAAAAAGCTATCAATCCTGGTGGACCATTAAACACCATGATGAATGAAGGCGCGCCTTCTATTAGTGCCGATGGCAAAGTAGTTTTTTATGCAGCCTGTAATCGTCCTGATGGAATAGGTAACTGTGATATTTACTTATCACAAATGATGGGAGAAAATGCGTGGTCACAGCCGATGAATTTAGGGGCTCCAATTAATACAACAGCCTGGGAAACGCAGCCTTCATTTAGTTCTGATGGAAGAACATTGTATTTTATTCGTGGTTATACCGATGAAAACAGAAAGAAGGTACAAGATATTTTTATGAGTACTTATTCGAATGAAAACCGATGGTCAGATCCTGTAAGATTAAGTGATTCGATTAATACCCCAGGAAGTGAAGAAAGTGTTTTTATTCATCCTGATAACCAAACATTATATTTCAGCAGTGATGGACATCCGGGCCTTGGAGGCTTAGATATTTTTATGAGTAAAAGAAGACCAGATGGCACATGGGGTAAAGCTATTAATTTAGGTTATCCTATAAATACCAATGGAGATGAAAATAGTTTGATTGTAAGTCCTGATGGAAAGCTAGCATTTATGAGCAGCACACGTAAAGATGGATATGGTGATCTAGATTTGTACAGTTTTGAATTATATCCCGCTGTTCGACCTGCTGTTGTAAGTTATGTTAAAGGTTTAGTAGTTGATGACAAAACCGGGAATCCATTGCAAGCGAAATTTGAAATTGTAGATGTTCGTTCAGGCCTAACTGTTATGTCGGATGTATCGGACAAAAAGAAAGGAGAATTTTTAGCCTGCTTAACAACGGGAAAAGAGTATATGCTTAATGTGAGTAAAGAGGGTTATTTATTTTACTCTGATTATTTCAACTGTATGGATTTTAAAGATGAGCAGCATGCATATAAAATTATTGCTCGATTAAAGCAGCCCTTTGCCGGTGAAATAGTGGTTATGAAGAATATCTTTTTTGATAATAATAAATTCGACTTAAAAACAGAAAGCTTTTCGGAGTTAAATAAATTGGTAGCCTTTTTAAAATCTTCTGCTAATGTATCTATTGAGATTGGCGGACATACCGATGCAATAGGTGATTCTAAAATGAATTTAACGCTTTCTGAGAGCAGAGCAAAATCGGTTTATGATTATCTTGTTCAAAAAGGAATAACAGCATCAAGGCTTTCCTTTAAAGGTTTTGGAAGCACGGTTCCTGTTGCTGATAATACTACCGAAGAGGGCAGAGCACAGAATAGACGAACAGA
>CANFIN010000063.1 GCA_947447155.1 Bacteroidota bacterium
AGTACTTTCACTTTAGATAGCTATTGGCAACCTGGACAAACTTTAACCATTCGATGGAATGATGTTGATGAGACGGGTACGGATGACGGAATGGCAATTGATAGTTTAACATTTTCTGCTGTAGGGCCATCAACACCTTTAACTCAAGATAATTCAATAAACTTCTCTAATGTTTTGACTACTTCAATGGATGTAAACTGGACGAATGGCGATGCAACATCTAGAATTGTTGTGATGAATACATCAAACAGTTTTACAAATCCAGTTGATGGTAGTAACTATACAGCAAATAGTATTTATGCGGGCTCAGGACAGCAAATTATTTACAACGGAAGCGGATCAACAGTTAATGTTACCGGATTATCCGTTTCAACAACTTATTATTTCAGAGTCTTTGCATACAATGGAAGCAGTACAGCCACAAAATATAATACAACTACTGCATCACAAAATCCAAATTCTCAAACGACTTCTGCTCCTCAATTTCCAACTAAAATTGTTGTTACATCTTTAAATGGGGGGAATCCTATTTTAGAAAACACTCCTTTTTCAATTACAATTCAAGCACAGGATAATAATAATAGTCCGCAGAATGTTACAGCTGCAACAACAGTTGCTTTAACAGTATTCTCTGGTATTGGAACATTAGGAGGAACAATAACAGGAACTATTGCTGCTGGGACTAATCAAGTTACAATCACAGGTGTATTGTATGATGTAGCAGATTATGGAGCGCAGCTTCAAGTTGATGCAACTGCTGGTAATACATTAGGAACAACTTATTCAAATTATTTTGATGTGTATGGCGTTGCAACTTCGCTTGCAATTTCTAATCTTACACCAGGAGTTCCCGTAAATACTGTAATTCCGAATTTTAATGTTACTGCATATAGAGCAGATAATACAATAGATATTTATTACAGTGGCATTGCAACAGTTTCTGTTTCTTCTGGTCCTTCGGGAAGTATAACGGGTACCCTTACCGCAAACTTCGTAAATGGAGTTGCTACATTTAGTGGTATTCAATTCTCTACGCCTGGAACATATGTATTAAAAGCAAATGCGGGTAGTTTGCCATCAGCATTTAGTTCTAATTTACTTATCACAGGTATTCCTACAATGACAGAGCTTGTGATTCCGAAATACATGGGATCAAAAACGGCATCTGCAGTTAATAATGCAAGAACGCCAGTAGCTTTTTGTATTCGCTTAGATAACTTATTGCCTAATACAATTTATAATTTAGGTGCTGCATTAGCAGTAACAACGGAGGCTAATACAACAATGGGTGCCGGTGGTGTATGGAATGGATCAAGCTACGGATTAAATATTAGCAATGCGTTTACAACAAATGCAAGTGGTAGCAGTGGACCTGTTTGGATTTATATTCAACCAAGTGGAAACTCAACTCGCTTTGGCGCTGGACAAGTACACAACTTAAGAATTTCATATAGCAATTCAACATTAGGTTCAACACCAAACTTTATTTCTACTAATACAATTACTTCATTAGATATTGCAACTACTGCATTAACAACTGCAACAACAGATGATGGTGCTTTTGTTACAGGTTCTTTAAATACATGTATGGGTGGAAAATTAGTTTTAGTGTACGATAATACTGCTGGAACAGGAAATCCTTTATATGCCTTCCAAGCTGTAAATTCAACAGCATCACAATCGTCTTATTCAGAGTTGCCGACATCCTTAGATTCTATTTATAGAAATTTATATAATCCAGGATCTTTTGCGGCGGTTATTCCAGTTGCAACATTAAGCTCAAACGGAATTCAAAGAATTGAAACAAGAGATTTACAAAATAATATTCTCAATTCAATTACGGATGCAGACGGTATCTGGCCTTCAGGTGCAAATACAACAAATCTTGTTCGACGTGGTTTAGTAAAGCTCACCAATAGCGATGCATCATTATCTACCATGACATCATTGTCAATTAATGGAACAAATACAAATTGCTTTGGTTCATCTGACGGAAGTGCGGTAGCGTTAGCTTCAAGTTTAAATAATACAGTGAATTATGTATGGTCTGCAGGAAGTACTGCTGCTACTCAAACAGGATTAAGTGTTGGAACCTATACTGTAACTGCAACAGATGGCAATGGATGTTCTTTAACTACTGCAGTTACAATCTCTCAACCAGCATCTAATAATCCAATAGCATCGAATAGCGGATTAACATGTATTGGTACTGATGCAACATTAAGCGTGAGCAATGGTACTTCATGGTCATGGACTGGTCCTCACGGATTTACTTCAACACAACAAAATCCTACCGTTTCAACTTCAGTATTTGCGCTATCAGAGGTTGGTGCTAAAGTTTATACAGTTGTTGTTACTTATGCCAACGGTTGTACTCAAACAACTTCAAGTACGCTTGTATTAAAAGATTGTTCTTGTACGCCTCCTACGCTTACTTCAGTAAATACAAATGTTTTGTGTAAAAATGGAACCACTGGTTCAATTAATATAACTGCTTCTGGCGGACAAGCACCTTATACTTTTGCATGGTCGAATGGTGCAACAACAGAAGATGTTTCAAATCTCGCAGCAGGAACTTATAAAGTAGTAGTAACAGAAAATTTAGGATGTAAAGATTCATTAATAATTACTATTACTGAACCTGCAAACGCCTTGTCATCAAACGTATCAGTTACTAATGCAACATGTAACGGAAGTTCAAATGGTGCTGTTAATTTATCCGTATCTGGAGGAACACCTTCTTATATTTATTTATGGTCTAGTGCTTCAACTACAAAAGATTTATCAAATCTTGTTGCAGGATCATACAATGTAACAATAACGGATGCGAATGGATGTACGGCTTCTAATTCAGGAACTATTACACAGCCAGCTGCAATTACATTAACTGCAAATACAATAACTAATCCTGTTTGTTATGGATTGAATGGCGCAATTGATATTTCTTCATCTGCCGATGTTACAAATAACGCGGCAAATAATCCGGGTCTTTTGATCTCTGAATTTATGGCTGATCCTCCCGGAACAGACAACAGCAATGAGTGGGTTGAGTTAATCGCGACACGTACTATCGATTTCAGTGTGACTCCTTTTTCTGTAGTCTTTACAAATAATGGAACTGCTACTTCTAATGGATGGAAAGCAGGAGCTTCAATTACCTATGGATTTAATATTAATACAGGTTCTGTTCAAAGAGGAGATGTGGTTTATGTAGGTGGATCATTAATGGGCCCAACAGGAACAAAACTTAGAGTAATAGCAACAGGTACTGTCGCAGGTGATGCATTTGGAAATGCTGTTTCAAGTGGTCCATTTGGAAATGGAGGTGCGAATGCTGATGCCGTTGCGGTATTTAACGTTGCTGCTGCTTCAATTACCAATACAACGGTTCCAGTTGATGCAATGTTTTTTGGAACTGGTTTGGGTAGCGCTATTGTTAGCAATGGCACTGCAGGATATGTACTGCCTGTTAATGATAATTATACTGGAGGCTATTTAAAATCTACTAGTTATTTTATTGCATCTAACCCTACTTCGGGAAAATCATTCTACGCAACTGGTACATATAATTACCAAACGGGTCTTTATACTACAGCGCGTACTTGGGAAACCGATGCAAATTCATTTACTGATAATTTATCAACAGTAAGTTTAGTTAATAGCATAAATTATCTTTGGTCGAATGGCGCAACAACACAGGATCTATCAAATGCGCCTGCAGGAAATTATACGGTTACTGTAACTAACGCGAGTGGATGTACGAATTCTGCTACGTATACAATAACACAACCAGCTCAACCTGCGATGCCAACATTAGCATGTTACCAAACAGCAACGTTTAACACAACATCATGTGCTTGGGTAGTAACAGGAACACAACCATCTCAAACTTCGTCTACTACCGTTTTAGCAGATGGCTTTGAAGCAGTTGCTGGACTTACTGGAGCGGGTTGGTCTATGTTAAATACTAGTTCTCCTGCTGGTTCAACTACATGGTTCCAAGGAAACTCTACAGTTTTCCCTTCTCAATCTGGAGCTGCCGATGGATATATTGGAGCTAATTTTAATAATACAATTGGCGCCAATACAATTAGCAATTGGCTAATAGCTCCTCAAGCAACTTTAAACAATGGCGATGTTATTAAATTCTGGACAAGAACAACAGATGGTACTTCTCCTGACCGATTACAAGTCCGTTTAAGTACTGCAAGTGCAGGAACTGATCCTAATTCACCATCAGACTTAGGTTCTTACACAACTCTTTTACAAGACATCAATCCAACATTAACAGCAACTGGCTATCCTACAGTTTGGACAGAATATACGTTAACGGTTTCTGGCCTAACAGGACCTACAAGTTCAAGGGTTGCATTCAGATATTATGTGACTAATGGTGGACCTTCTGGGGCTAATTCTGATTACATTGGAATTGACAACTTTAGTATCACGCATACTACATCATTAGCATGTTACCAAACAGCAACGTTTAATACAACAACATGTTCATGGGATATAACAGGAACACAACCTGCGATGCCAACATTAGCATGCTATCAAACTGCTAGCTTCAATACAACATCATGCTCTTGGGTAGTAACAGGAACACAACCTGCAATGCCAACATTAGCATGCTATCAAACTGCTAGCTTCAATGCAACCTCATGCTCTTGGGTAGTAACAGGAACACAACCTGCAATGCCAACATTAGCATGCTATCAAACTGCGAGCTTCAATACAACATCATGTTCTTGGGATGTAACAGGAACACAACCTGCAATGCCAACATTAGCATGCTATCAAACTGCTAGCTTCAATACAACAACTTGTGTATGGGATGTGACAGGAACACCAATACAACCAACAATTTTATGTTATCAATCTGCAACATTTAATAACGCTACATGTACATGGAATATAACAGGAACACAACCTGCTTCTCCTGGTTCTATAAGTGTTACTACTACTGGTATTTGCTCTGCTTATAGTGGTGTATATTCAATTAACGGATTGCTTAATGGCTATTATGACTTTTTGAATAATGAAAATAACAGCCACATTTCGTTTGATGGCGTTAATTGGGTTTTATGGGGTAATAACGACATTACTTATACAGGCTTTATTAATAATAGTAATTCTTCAAATGGACTTTACCCTCCCACTACAGGATGGAATCCAACGCAATGTGTTGGTGGAACACTTTCATGGGCATATGTGACTACGCCTTTAGCATGTTATCAAACAACAAGCTTCAATGCAACCACTTGTCAGTGGGACGTAACGGGATCTCCTGCAGCGACTATTGTAACTACAGCAACGTCTTGTGGAAGTTATACATGGTCGGCTAACGGGCAGGTATATACGCAGTCTGGAACTTATTCTTACAATTCAAATTGTCAGGATTATCAATTGCAATTAACAGTAGTTAATTTAAGTGTTAGCGGCGTAAGCCCTACTTCAGGCAATATTGGTTCTACAATTGTAATTTCTGGTAGCGGATTTACTAATGCAACAGCAGTGCAATTTAATGGTACAGCAGCAACATCGTTTACCGTAAATAACGACGGACAAATTACTGCGACAGTTCCTACAGGTTCAACATCAGGAACTATATCTGTAATTAAAGGTTCTTGTAGTGGAACATCATCTGGAAGCTTCACAGTATTAACAAATGCTACATTGAATTTGAAAGCATATATTCAAGGATATTACGCAGGCAGCGGATTAATGACAAGTGTGTTATCAAATCAGGGAATTAGTTCAAATACCAATGAAGTTGATACAATCACAGTTGAGTTGCGTGATGCGGCTACGGGAGCAACAATCGTAGCATCTTCTAGAGGAGTAATTGCAACGAATGGAACAGTATCATTAACCTTACCTGGCTCAGTTGTAGGTAATAGTTATTACATCGTGGTTAAGCATAGAAACACACTTCAAACATGGTCGGCGGCTGCAGTTACGTTTGGAACAACAACATCATACGACTTTACAACTGCTGCATCAAAAGCATTTGGCGATAATATGGTTGAAGTTGAAACAGGGGTATTCGCAATGTTTACAGGTGATATTAATCAAGATGAGTTTGTAGATCCATTTGACTATCCATCTTTTGAATTTGATAATGTTACGTTTGCAGATGGATACCTCGCGACAGATCTTAATGGAGACGGATTCATTGATCCATTTGACTATCCAGTATTTGAATTGAACAACGTTAACTTCGTAATGTCTGCTCATCCATAGTAGAATTTAAAATTTAATTAAGGCGAGGGATTAATTCTCTCGCCTTTTTTGTTTTCAATTGAATGCTCTACTTTTACCAAATAATAAAAAAGCAATGAACAACAACTCGAAATTCGCTACTAAAGCAATACATGCTGGACAAGAACCTGATCCAACAACAGGTGCTATCATGACGCCAATCTATCAGACCTCTACCTACGTACAAGAATCGCCAGGTGTACACAAAGGCTACGCGTATGCAAGAGGAAAGAATCCAACGCGTTCAGCTCTTGAACAATGTATTGCAGCGCTTGAAAATGCAAGCTATGGTTTATGTTTTAGCAGCGGACAAGGAGCATCGGATGCAATTATTAAATTGTTATTGCCAGGTGATGAAGTGATTGCTACAAATGACTTGTATGGCGGAAGCTACCGTATGTTTACTAAGATTTTTGAACCACTTGGAATCAAATTTCATTTTGTAAATATGCATGATGCAGAAGCGATAAAAAATCATATCAATGCCAATACAAAAATGATTTGGGTAGAAACACCAACGAATCCTACTATGCAAATCATCGATATTCGTAAATGCGCGGCTATAGCTAAAGAGAATAATTTAATATTAGTAGTAGATAATACGTTTGCTTCTCCCTATTTGCAAAATCCGTTAGAAATGGGTGCAACTATCGTGATGCATTCTGTAACAAAATACTTAGGCGGACATAGTGATGTGGTAATGGGTGCGATTTGTACAAATGATAAAGCGTTATACGATCGATTAGCATTTATCCATAATTCGTGTGGGGCAACACCAGGACCGATGGATAGCTTTTTAGTGTTACGCGGAATTAAAACGTTACATGTTCGTATGGACCGTCATTGTGATAATGGCGAAGTGATAGCTCATTATTTGCGTAATCATCCTAAAGTTGATAAAGTGTATTGGCCCGGTTTCCCTGATCATCCTAATCATGATATTGCTAAAAGTCAGATGAAGCGCTTCGGAGGTATGATTTCATTTACATTAAAAAATGCTACGATTGAAGATACTTTTGCAATGGCTTCTAAAGTACGTGTATTCTCGCTGGCAGAGTCGTTAGGTGGCGTTGAGTCACTCTTAAATCATCCTGCAACGATGACACATGCTTCTATTCCGAGAGAAGAGCGTGAAAAAGCTGGTGTAACAGATGGTTTAATTCGATTAAGCGTAGGAATAGAACATATAGACGACTTAATAGATGATTTAAAGCAAGCAATTGGCTAGTTGGCCCTAATATGATATAAAATAACTATCTAATACTTGCTATTGTGGTGATTAATGCTTTGATTTGCATAAATCAAAGCATTTTTCTTTTATGGCCATTCCCGATAATTCTACTATTGCTTCCAGTCAATTATTAGTCTCTTTTTCAAACACGATGCACAAATGGATAATGAATATTATTGGAGTGTATTGTATCTTTTTTACATTTATAAATATTTATTTAAATAATATCGATCAAGCCTATGCAACAGTAATAACCTTGCCTTTTTTAGCTATTAGCATGTTGTTATATCGGAAAGGATATATCTATGAATCCAAAGTAATTAATATTATGCAAATGTTATGTGTAATAACCGTTTTGTCTGTAATCGCCGGAACAATGTCCATGATGTTTATGTATTACTTTCCTTTAATGATTGCTTCATTAATTTTATTTCAGGGGGAACAAGCTAAAACCGCTGTTATAGTAACTATTGTATCATTCGTATCATTAATAATAGTAATAAGGCTAGACGAAAGTCTTGCTGGTATAAATTTTAATAAAGTTCAATTAAAGGCAGAGCAATTTGCAAATATTATTGGGGTATGTAGCTTGTGTATTCTTTTACTTTTTTTCTCCAATAGAAGTATGAATAAAATAAGAAACACACTTATAGAAAAAGGAGATTTGCTTCAAAAGAAAAATGAACAATTAACAGATGTCATTTATACAAGAGATAAAATGATGTCCGTTATATCGCATGATTTAAGATCTCCAATTATTGCTCTTAATTCTGCAATGAATGTGTTTACAGACCAAGAAATAGACCCTCTATTACAGAAGCAAATAGTAAGTGATTTAAAATTAAAATCGAGCCATCTGCTTGCAATGATTGATGATGTTCTGCAATGGTCTAAAGCGCAATCTGAATCGATTAATTGTTCAATTGATAAAATTAGTATTGGCCACTTTAAAAATTATTTAATTGAATTAGTTGATTTGATTGGCGCTGTTAAAAACATAAAGTTGGAACTGGAATTTAAGTTTAATCCAACAACAGATTTTATTTTATGCGATAAAAATTTGATGGAAGCTGTACTAAGAAATTTAGTTTCGAATGCTATAAAATTTTCAAACGAAGGCAGTAAACTTAAGGTTTCTGCAACCGATAAAGACAATAAGTGTGAAATTAGTATTCAGGATTTTGGGAAAGGGTTAACGGAAAAGCAAATTGCTGATATTAAAAACGGGAACACCTTTACAACAAAAGGCACAGCTATGGAAAATGGTCATGGGCTCGGACTGCAATTAGTGCAGGAGTTTCTTAAAAAACAAGATTCTGAATTGGGAGTTGAATCAAATCCAGGACAGGGAAGCAGATTTTATTTTTCCGTACCATTTCATGAAAACAATTAGTGAGTGATTATTGAACAACCATTCTGAATATTTTCTTTTCACCATTAGTTGGTAAAATAGAAATGATATAAATTCCCTTAGGTTGATCATTTAATTTTAGCTCATAGTATTGCCCCTCTGAAGAATTTTTAATGATAAGTCTTCCAAGCATATCGTTAACCGTAATAATAAATGATTTTTCGCTGCCTAGGTTTATTATAGCATTACCATCATTTGGGTTTGGCGATAGAGTGATTTCATTGAAATCATTTTCACCTGTACGACATGTTACACTTATAGCTTGATATTTTATTGTTTGCGCTCCGCATTGGTTCGAAGCGGTTACTTTTAAACTGCCACTTGCTGATCCCCATTTTACTGTTACAGTTGATGTGCCTTGTCCTGATAGAATACTTCCTCCTGCCGGAACTCCCCAAGTATAGGTTACTCCAGGTTCTGCGGTAACGCTATACGTTAGATTTGTTTGGTTCGCACAAACTGAAAGAGGCCCTGTTACTTTTACTGGCTTTAATGGCAATGTAGTAATGCCAGTTAAGCATTTTGCTAGACTACTTCCGCAAGCGTTATTAGCAACAACACAAATCGATTGACTAGATAAATTTGATGAAGGCCATAATACTTGAATTATATTGGAGCCCTGCCCACTTACAATAGAAGCAATGGAAGGAACACTCCATGTATAGGAAGTTGCACCTGAAACAGCTGTTATGCTGTAAGTCGAAGTTGCTCCACATAAATTTGTAATTGGTCCTTTAATAGTACCAGGAGTAGTTGGTGTGCTGTTTAATGTTGTGATAACTGTATTTGAGCTTACGCATGAATTACTTGCATAAACAGATAAGCTACCGCTTTTAAAAGCTGCGCCAAATAATATTTTAATACTAGTAGTTCCTTGTCCGCTGATGATACTTGAATTTGCAGGGGCACTCCATGTATATGTAGTAGCATTATTAACGGATGGAATAGTGTATGTTTTTGTTGAGCCAGCACAAACACCATTTTTAGTTCCTGTTATAGTTCCAATAGCACCAATTGATGAAGACCCTGTATTTGTTAAAGTGACTGTATTAATTAATAAACAACCATTCACATCTGTAACTGTCGCTTGATATGTTCCAGCAGGTAAGTTACCAGCGGTGACTCCAATAGCTCCATTATTCCAAAAAATAGTATAAGGCGCAACGCCTCCTGTAACACTAATTGTACAACTTCCATTAGAATTCTGGCAAGTTTCATTTGTAGATGCTATAGGTCCACTTAATGACGTAGCGGGCTCGGAGATGGTTACTTGTTTAATAGACGTACATCCACTAGCGTTAGTTACAGTGCAATTATATTGACCAGCTGAAAGACCTGTAACTGTTGAAGAAGTATTTCCATTGTCCCATAAATAATTGGCAATCCCTGAAGTATTTCCGTTTATCGAAACAATTGCTGTTCCTGTTGCACCACCCTTACATAATACATTAGTATGAGTTTCCGTTAATGAAAGCGTACCGATATCAACAGTTGCTGTTCCTGAAGCAGTACATCCGTTAAGGTCAGTAGATGTTGAAGTATAAGTAGTAGCTTGTGTTGGACTGGCAATAGGATTATTAATGCTTGCGTTGTTTAAACCATTCGAGGGCGTCCAATTATATGATGCTATAACATTAGCGGGAAGCTCAATAGACCATTTGTAAAGTGTACCAATATCTGTAGAGCCTAAGTCTGTTATTTTCAATGACCATGCGCCGTTTGCAGATCCTGATAAAGATGAAAAAGACTGTGATGGAGCAAAAGAACCAGTAAATGGCGCAGTTCCATTATTTATCGATGAAGATCCAACAACGAATTTTGTTCTAATAAAGTTTGTCCCACTTGAACCAACACTATTTGCTAAAATAATAGAAGATCCCGACGGAGAAATTAATTCAATTCTTAAATCTCCATCGTAGGTATGAATTAAAGAATCAATTGTAACAGATACGATTGAACTGGCTAAGGTACTACCCGCAACAACAATTGAAGAGGACACTCCGGGTGCTGGATAATCAGGAATTGCTAACGAGTTAGAATTACTACCTGTGTTTTGTCCTTGCCCATATACACTACCGTTAGCATTTAATTGAACACTTGATCCACTACATATTACAACTCCACCAGAAACAGAAATAGAGGGTGAATTATTAAGATTGACTTTTATACTTGAAGTGCCGCTACAGCCATTTGCGTCGGTTACAATACATGTGTATGTCCCATTATTATTGTTAGATGCATTTGCAATAACCGGATTTTGTAAGGTGGATGAAAATCCGCCAGGACCTGTCCAGCTAAATGAGGTTCCACCAGTTGCTTTTAATTGTAAAGGAGCTGCTAAGCAACTACCTCCAACAACAGTAGTTGTGGCTAATGAATTTAAATTGTTTGTATAAACACCTACTGCATCCCATGCATTTTTAACTTGTAAAGAATAATTAGAACAATTTCCAAAAATGTCATTCGCGGATTTTACAGCATAATATGCAGCATCGGCATACTGCGAGCCACTTGTTAAGTAATAACTGTTATTTCTATAGGCAACTAATCTGGCATTATTAATTCCTATTCCACTAAC
>CANFIN010000064.1 GCA_947447155.1 Bacteroidota bacterium
AACCCATAGGGCCTTAATCCTGCACGCGGCATGGCTGGATCAGGCTTGCGCCCATTGTCCAATATTCCTTACTGCTGCCTCCCGTAGGAGTCTGGTCCGTGTCTCAGTACCAGTGTGGGGGATCATCCTCTCAGACCCCCTACCGATCGTAGCCTTGGTGAGCCGTTACCTCGCCAACTAGCTAATCGGACGCATGCCCATCTTTAACCACCAGAGTTTTGGCATCAATGAAATGCTTCATCGATGCATTATGCGGTATTAATCTTCCTTTCGGAAGGCTATTCCCCAGTTAAAGGTAGGTTGCATACGCGTTACGCACCCGTGCGCCACTCTCATCCAGATATTGCTACCCGAAATCCCGTTCGACTTGCATGTATTAGGCCTGCCGCTAGCGTTAATCCTGAGCCAGGATCAAACTCTCCATTGTAAATTTTTGTTATCTACACTAAGTAGAAATGATTTGCTCAGATTTCTTACCATCCCGCCGGTGGCGGGACAGGCTTATTATTTCCTTCCAATCCTTCAAAGAACGTTGTACCTGTGTTAAACTTCAACACTATATTTATTTGGTTACAATTTGTATGAACTATCCCGTTTTGTTGTTTTCGGGGGTGCAAAGATAACAACTTTTATTTTACACTACCAAATTTATTTGAAACTTTTTTAGAACTTTTTTCACATTCAACTGCGGATATCCGCAAACGGGAGTGCAAAAGTAGTTAAGGATTTGATAACTCAAAATAATTTCAACATTATTTTGGTGAAAACCTTTTATATCTTTATTAATCAGATATTTACGTTTTATAATTGATATGCTTATGTTTGATTTATTCCCTAAAGGATGCTTTAAATATGTGAATTCCCATCAAAATCTAATTCGATTTAACTTAAAAAACACATTCGACAATGTAATATTGACAAAAATCCAATTACTTTGGAGGCCGAATAAACGCAAGATTATGGATTCAATTATAATAGCCACCAGTATCAATAAATCATACTCAAGTCACAAAGCGCTAGAAAATGTCAATATTTCTATTCCCCAAAAATCAATTTATGGATTACTTGGGCCTAATGGAGCTGGCAAAACAACTTTTATCCGACTACTTACCCAAATTACAAGGCCTGATTCGGGGACAATTCTATTTAATGGCCGTCCGATTGATGTTAACGACATATTAAATATGGGCTATTTACCAGAAGAAAGGGGGCTTTATAAGAAAATGGAGGTTGGGGAACAAGCAATATACTTAGCCCAATTAAAGGGCTTAAGTCGGTCGGAAGCCATAAATCGTCTTAAATATTGGTTTGAAAAGTTTGAAATCACTTCTTGGTGGCGAAAAAAAGTTGAAGAACTTAGTAAAGGAATGCAGCAAAAAGTCCAATTTATTGTCACGATTATACATGGGCCGCAACTCGTCATTTTAGATGAGCCCTTTTCAGGATTTGATCCTATCAATGCAGAACTCATTAAAGAAGAACTAATCAGACTGAATAATTCAGGGTCTACTATAATATTATCTACACATCGTATGGAAAGCGTGGAAGAATTATGCACCGATATTGCATTGATTAACAAATCAAGAGTGCTTTTATCCGGCCCAATTAAAGAAGTTATCCGTGCTAACAGCGACAATAACTACGAAATTAATTATAAGGGAGAGCCAAATCCATCTGTGTTTTCAAATTACGGCATCATTAGCCATTCAATAGGTATTGATTATAATACTGCAGTAATTAAACTAAATGATTCTACTTTAAATAAAACACTTTCGGAAATCATCCCCTCAATTGAGCTTGTTTCTGTGAATGAAATTAAACCAACTATGAATGAAATTTTCGTTAAAACAGTAAAAAACGATACAAATGCATAAAATCAAACTGATTATTGCTCGTGAGTTCTTAACAAG
Organism: Bacteroidota bacterium; assembly: GCA_947447155.1. Classification (GTDB taxonomy): domain Bacteria; phylum Bacteroidota; class Bacteroidia; order AKYH767-A; family OLB10; genus CAINEC01. Next base: position 1,911 of record CANFIN010000064.1, read on the forward strand.
AGTAAAGAAAAAGTCGTTTATAATAATGACCATTTTAGGACCTATACTTTTTGGCGCAGTCGCAATTATGCCTGCATTAATTCAAAAACTATCTGAAAAAGAGACATATAAAATAATACTTATTGATGAAGCGCCGAAGATTTTTCAAACTCACTTAGTTAATAATGCAGGTCTGCATTTTATTAATGACACATTATCAATTCAAGAAGCAAAGCTGAAATTTTCAAAATATGAGGCTGATGCCATATTATACATTCCTGCCGATTATATTAAGAATTCGCACCTTATTAGATTAATATCTGAAAAGCAACTAGGTATTGACGTTAAATCAACTATAGAAGAAGTTCTATCTCACGAAATCGAGGTTACAAAAATCAAAGCATTAGGTCTAACACAAGAACAGGTTGAAAAGACAAAAACCGAACTATCAATTAAGACTCAAACTTTAAATGGGGAAAACAATAATTCAGAGCTGACAACTTTTGTAGGCTTATTGACCGGAGGCCTAATATACTTTTTCATTTTCTTTTATGGCTCGCAAGTAATGCGTGGCGTTATTGAAGAGAAAACAAATAGGATAATTGAAGTGCTAATTAGTTCTGTAACTCCTTTTGAACTAATGATGGGGAAAATTATTGGAATAGCATTAGTAGGCCTAACCCAATTTTTACTGTGGGTTATTCTATCATTTGCAATAACAAATTTTGCTTCAAACTACCTCAACAATTCAAAATTAGATGCTAAAAATATTGAGCATCAAATAAATGACAGGTCTCTTGACACAGTTAAAAATTCTAAAGTAACTGAAACTATTCAGCAAAATTTAGCAGCAATCAATTTCCCGCTTATTTTAAGTTGTTTTATATTCTATTTTCTAGGCGGATATCTTTTTTATAGTTCACTTTTTGCAGCGGTTGGGTCTGCCGTTGACAATGAAACAGACACTCAGCAATTTATTTTGCCGATTACAATACCATTAATATTTGCATTTATCGTTGCACAAAGTGTAATTGGCGACCCTAATAGCCAATTAGCATATTGGTGTTCATTTATTCCGTTTACTTCGCCTATCGTAATGATGGTTAGAATATCATTTGGAGTTCCATGGTACGAACTCGCAATTTCAATGATATTATTAATTGCTGGTTTTATTCTAACTACTTATTTAGCAGGAAGAATTTACAGAGTAGGGATATTAATGTATGGTAAAAAACCTACTTATAAGGAGATAAGAAAGTGGATTTTCTATAAAGACTAGAAATGAAAAAAATTGCAGTTATTGATTGCGGCACAAATACTTTTAACCTATTAATTGCAACAGAAATTAATGGCCATTTTAAAACATTAACAAAAAAAAAGAGGGTTGTAAAACTTGCAGAGCATAATAAAAATGAAATAACAATAAATAAAAATGCGATTGCACGTGCGATTTCCACAATGACTTTCTACAAAAAAATCATTGATCGCGAGAAAATTGATTCAAGAAGCATTTACTGTGTAGGCACTTCTGCGATTAGAGATGCGACAAATAGCAAGTCATTTATAAATCAGATAAAAATCAAATCGAGATTAAGCATACAACCTATAAATGGCTTGAAAGAAGCCTCTTACATTTTTACTGGTGTTTTAAACGAAGGAGTGTTTTCAGAAGAAACCGTTTTGATTATGGACATTGGCGGTGGAAGTGTTGAATTTATTATTTCAAAAGATAAAAAAATAGTTTGGAAAAAGAGCTTTCCAATTGGTGCAGCCAGAATTTTAAACTTTATTGGTCCTACATTTCCATTTTCAAAATCAAATAAATTGGCCACCAACAAAATCTTCGATTTGGAACTGAAAGATTTATTTAAGGCCTTAACTAAGTATAATCCCGAAATATTAATTGGATCGAGTGGCTCTTTTGAAAGCTTACTTTCAATTAGGAACAAGCTAGATCCTAATAAATCAGTTATAAATAAAGAGAAGCAACGATTAAAAACTTCCTCATTTAATTTGATTTATACTGATTTGATGAAAAAAGATTTTAAAGAGCTTCTATATACTCCAGGATTGATTAGAATGCGGGCCAAAATGATCATTCCCTCAATAATGCTTATTAAATTTGTTCTGCAAAAAATGAACAAACCGAAAATTATTGTATCACAATATTCACTAAAAGAAGGAATTGCATTCACCGTATTAAAAGATCATTAATTATGGCAAAAATATTAATCGTTGACGACGAAAAGAGCATTAGAAATAGTTTAAGAGAAATACTTGAATATGAGGGCTATCAAGTAAAAGATGCTTGCGATGGCTTGGAAGGATACAAAATGGCATCCGAAGAAAAATTTGACATAATCCTTTCTGATATTAAAATGCCTAAAATGGACGGCATTGAATTGCTTGATAAACTAAAAGATGCAGGAATAGATAGTCAGATTGTTATGATTTCTGGTCATGGCACCATTGAAACAGCGGTTGAGGCAATAAGAAACGGAGCATTTGATTTTATTGCCAAGCCTTTGGATTTAAACAGGGTGCTCATTACACTCAAAAACGCCTTAGCAAATTCAACTTTGGTAAAAGAAACCACTAACTTAAAAAAGAAAGTGCTTCGAAGTAATGAAATAATTGGAGAATCGGAGGCGATAAACAGCATCAAATCATTAATAGAAAAAGTAGCGCCAACAGATGCGCGTGTATTAATCACTGGAGAGAATGGCACTGGTAAAGAATTAGTTGCAAGAATGATTCATGAGTTAAGTCCACGGAATGTAAAGCCAATTGTTGAAGTAAATTGTGCAGCAATACCTTCAGAACTAATAGAAAGTGAATTATTCGGTCATGAGAAAGGGGCTTTTACTTCAGCTATAAAGCAACGAATAGGCAAATTTGAACAAGCTCATGAAGGCACATTATTTCTTGATGAAATTGGCGATATGAGTCCTTCTACACAAGCCAAAGTTTTGCGTGCGCTTCAAGAAAATAAAATCACTCGTGTAGGTGGGGAAAAAGAAATATCTGTAAATGTTAGAGTGATTGCAGCAACAAATAAAAACTTAAAGCAAGAAATTGAAAATGGAAATTTCCGAGAAGATTTATACCACCGTTTAAGTGTTATTCTTATCAAAGTACCAACACTTAATGAACGAAGCAGCGACATTCCATTAATAGCAACTCATTTTATGAAAGTAATTTGCATTGAACATCGTATTCAAGAAAAAACTTTTTCGAAAGATGCCTTAAAAGGCTTGCAGGAGCTAAGATGGACAGGAAATATTCGTGAGCTACGAAATGTGATTGAACGATTAATTATTTTATGTGGCAATGAAATAACGGCAAAAGACATAAAGCTATTTGCAAGCAAGTAAGTTATTCCTTTTTCTTACAACAGGCATTCAGTTTCTCATAGGCTTTAGGGTCAGCTAGTAATGAATCTGCATAGTATCCCAGTTTAGTTATAGCAATTTGAATGTTTTTAATTGTTGTCTTTGCTTGATCAAACTTTACCTTAATAATATGTGATTCTATGTTAAATTCTACTTTTTTTACTCCTTTTTCGAAGCGAAGATTTTTTTCAAGCGTTTCTTTACAATGTTCGCATTGACCGCTGGTTTTAATTTGTGCTTCTATTATTTGAGCTTTAATTCCTGAGCAGGATATTAGTATTAAAGCAATTAGGCCGATTAATTTTTTCATAGCTGTTTATTTTATTTTTGAAATTTCATTCTAAAACCGATATACCCTTTGGCTCCCATAACGGGACCGTATATACGAGTAGCATCGAATTCACTACTAAACGGATTATTGGCTGATATTATTGGATTCTTCTGCATCGTATTCAGCAAATTTTCGCCTCCAAAATACAATTCCCATTTCCTAAACTGTTTTGTAATTTGAGCTTGCAATAAAAAAATTGATGGAGATTGCTCGGGCATTATCTCACTATTAATTAAGCCCGATGGAGATGGAAGTGTTTTAGCACTTTCCCATTGCAAAGTTGCATCAAACTTCCAGATATCATTGTCTGTAGCATATCCGATATTACCTAATAATTTATAAGGTGCTACTAACGGTTTTTGAATTGATTTCACATTGATGTAATCACTTTTTACATTATCGTATTTCCCTGCGATTTTAAACTCGAGATTATTATTAAAAGTATTTGAAATTGTAAGTTGCGAGCTTAATGCACTTGATTTCCCATTTAAATTGTAATAATAGATTACCTCATTAGATGAATACTGGTCAGTAATTAATTGATTAACAAAATAAGTATAATAAATATCAGCAGCTATTGTAAAGTGACCATTTTGATATTCATTTTTGAGCGTGTAGTTAAAACCCCCATTCCATGCATCTTCCATTTTCAGTTTTTCCAAAACCTCTAATCGTTTACTATTCAGCATCACACTTAAATTATCTGTTATATAATTCGGGACTCTTCTACCCTGCCCTATTGAAAACCGCAAGGCAGATAAATGGGTTAAATTATAACTAAGATTAATTCTGGGAGTAAAAAAATATCGAAAATCATTATGATGATCTTCGCGAATTCCTGCTATCAAACCGAAATCTTCTGAAATAGATTCATACGTATACTCAGCGAATAGACCAGGAATATATTCATTGCGATTATTTTCAATTCCGTCAAGTTGTTGCTTCCAAACATCCGATTTAAAGTCGACGCCAAACTTATATTTATGCTGTGTAATACCAATGATGTTAATATAGCTCAAATTAAAATATGTTGAGTATTGATTAGCATTATAAATGCGTTTGCCAAAATAAGATTGATGATTGTGAATAATGTTGCTTACCTGCATGCCAATTGACTTCCATGGCTTTTCTGGGAACATCCATCCTGATTTCAAAATTGCCTCTATGCGATTTGTTGTTACCTGAAAACCATAATGCTCAAACGATTGCAAATCGGTTGCAGGATTAAAATCTTTTTGTCCTCCACTTCTAATTTCGCTTAGCGCTTTCAGAATAAGTTGCCCTTCAAATTTATTTCCTTGGCGAAAATCAAAATGATTATACAAATTTACCAACTGAAGCTTAGGCTGATCGATGAATCCGTCATTATTTCTATCGGGTTCGGCTAGCCGAAAACTAGAATGGGCCATAATAATATACTTGACCTTTTTACTTAATGGAATATCTATAATAAAATTTGCTTCATTTCTTCCCTCTGTATCACTAAAATAATTTAAGAAAAGTGATTTTTCTTTTGATGGCTTTTTGAAGTCCAAATTAATCTGACCGGTAATCGCTTCAAATCCATTTGCAACAGAGCCTGCACCTTTTGAAATTTGAATTGATTCAAGCCACGGACCCGGAACATAATTCAATCCGAATGGAACAGCCAATCCACGGAGCGTTGGGACAACATCACCTAGCATTTGTGTGTATAATCCTGATAGCCCGAGTAACTGAATTTCTTTTACTCCCGTTACCGCATCACCGTAGTTTACATCTACTGATGGATTTGTCTCAAAACTTTCTGAAAGATTACAGCATGCTGCCTTTAACAATTCACCTTCGTTGAGCACCTCTGAGCTGCGCGTTTTCATTAGCGACATTTCGGTTGCATCGCGCTTTTTTACAATATCAACTTCGGATAATTTAATTGTATCGACAGACAGACGAACATAAAAATTGCAGTTAGTACTTTCATTAAGTACAAAATCTTGCTTGCGATTTTTTTCAATTAAAACTTGCAATTTATTATTTCTGGAAATTTCAAAACGGATCTGAAATTTTCCATTTTCATCCGACTGAAAAGCAGAATCCAAATCCTGACCTTTCAACAAATTTAAATTTGCATACGCAAATGGAATCGTATCGTTAGAAGCACTTACCATGAATAGGCGCGCATCACATGTTTTTATTTGTCCGAAGGTGAGCAAAGGCAAAAATCCGGAGATTATAATAAAGATTATTTTTTTCATAAGTAGCAATTAAGAATTCAAAGAAACAATTCAATAATTGCTTTTCATATTCTCATTGCTAAAATGCGCTTAGCAATACCCTTTTGAAGTTCGTTTTCGGGAGGTGGATGCACAGATAAAATGGTAAATGCATGACATTCAAATGATGCACTATCATCACCCATAATCATGAGTGAAATACTACTTAGCGAACAAATTAGATTGTGTTGGACTAAATAATAAAGTGGCAGACCAACATAGCTGGTTATTGTTTTACAGCAATCTTTTTTAGAAAACAAATTAATACAACTTGGCGTAGATTTATTTCCACAACAACAAGAAGAATTATATGCTGAATAAGAAGAGGCTTCATTCATACAACTATGCAATGAAACTAGTCCTCCTATTACGCCCCAAAGGATAAGGCTCAACAGAAAAAATCTTCTAAATCGCTGTGACTCTGACATCATGCAAACTTAGTAAGTATCTTCTCTAAATAAAAATGAAAATATGTGAAATAAGTCTCTTTATTATTCATAAAATCAAATCACCTTTTTACTAACTTTACGCCCTTAACATCATCAAATATGAGCTTTATAGCACACATTAATGCAAGAGAAATTTTAGATTCCAGAGGCAATCCGACAGTTGAGGTAGATGTTTTTTCACAAAATGGCACATTGGGACGTGCTGCTGTACCATCAGGAGCATCGACCGGTAAGCATGAAGCCGTTGAATTACGAGACAACGATAATTCAAGGTATGTTGGGAAAGGCGTATTAAAAGCGGTTTACAACATTAATACAGTTATTGCTCAGGAATTAAAGGGTATGTCGATTTTTGATCAAAAATTAATTGACGAAAAAATGATTAGCATGGATGGCACAGAGAATAAATCGGTGTTAGGTGCTAATGCCATTTTAGGTGTATCTATGGCTGTTGCAAAAGCTGCCGCGATTGAATCAGGGATGTCGCTTTATAAATATGTAGGAGGTGTAAATGCCAATTTATTACCACTTCCAATGATGAACATTCTTAATGGCGGGGCTCATGCAGATAACAAAATCGATTTTCAGGAGTTTATGATTATGCCTACCGGGGCTGATCGTTTTTCAGAATCGCTTCGTATGGGAACTGAAGTTTTTCATGCGTTAAAGAAGGTATTAAAAGACAAAGGACTTGGGACTAACGTAGGTGACGAAGGCGGATTTGCTCCTAATTTACAGAGTAATGAAGAAGCTATTCAATGTGTAATGACAGCAATTGAGAAGGCAGGATATAAGCCAGGAGTAGATATTTTCATTGCCATGGATGCTGCGACTACAGAATTTTATGATGAAGCAACGGGAATGTATATTTTCAAGAAGAGCACAGGAGAAAAGATGACATCATCAGAAATGGTTTCATTCTGGAAGGGCTGGTGTGATAAGTACCCTATTATATCTATTGAAGATGGGTTAGCAGAAGATGACTGGAAAGGATGGGCTGAATTGACACAGGTTTTAGGAGATAAAGTTCAATTAGTAGGCGATGATTTATTTGTAACCAATACCAAACGATTACAAAAAGGAATTGACGAAAATGTTGCAAATTCTATTTTAGTAAAAGTTAATCAAATAGGAACCTTATCAGAAACAATGGAGGCAGTTACACTAGCTAAAGAAAATGGGTATTCTGCTGTAATGTCACACCGATCTGGAGAGACAGAAGATTATACAATTGCTGATTTAGCAGTAGCATTAACAACAGGACAAATTAAAACAGGATCTGCATCAAGAAGTGACAGGATTGCAAAATATAATCAGCTATTAAGAATTGAGGAGGAATTAGGAGAAAGCGCTGAATTCAATGGTCGTAATTTTAAATTTTTAAGGTAGTATTTTATGAATAATAATCCATCCGAGGAAGAATTAAACGAAGAAGAGAACGAAATCGAAGAAGAAACTGAAGGAGAATCAGAAGTTGACGACGAAAACGATTTCGAAGGTGAAATTATTGAGGAACATTTAGATTCGTCAAATAGAAGAAGAAGACGTAAGAAAGTAAAAATCCGTAAGCGTGTTAAAATAAAACGGAAGGCAAGTCCGAAAAAAAGAGCAAAGAAAACTATTGAAACTATTATATGGATTCTAGTTTTAGCTGCATTTGTTACCACGCTAGTTATATTGATTCTGCAACTTGACCTTAATACAAAAAACAAAAAAATAAGGTCGGTAAGCATGGACAAAAACGTTAACACATTTAACCAGCAACAAAATAGATTATCATTCAATAACCATTTCTTATTGTGAAGTGTTGCCTAAATGATTAAATTCGCCAAACAAATTTTACAACGCCTTTTGCAAATAATACAATGGATAAGTTAAAAGAAAAATTCGCACAGAAAGCATTACCACTAGCAGACGAGGTGAAAGCCATGATTAAAGAACATGGTGACCTTGTTTTAGGAAGTTACACACTTGAGCAGGTATATCACGGAATGAAGGGAATGATTGGAATGGTTACAGAAACATCTAAGCTTGATGCTGAAGAAGGTATCCGTTTCAGAGGTTATTCTATTCCTGAATTAAGAGAGAAACTACCTCAAGGAATTGGTGGAGAGAATTTGCCAGAGGGAATGTTTTATCTATTGTTAACTGGCGAGTTACCGACTGAAGAAGATGCAAGAGAAGTAAGCAATGCATGGGCGCGTAGAAGTCAAGTTCCTAAGCATGTTTTTGATATGTTGGATTCTCTTCCAAAGGGAACACATCCTATGACACAGTTTAGTCTTGCAATTTTAGCAATGCAAACGGAAAGTAATTTCGCTGCTGAGTACCGCAAAGGAATTAACAAAAAGCAATATTGGGATCCGATGTTTGAAGATGTAATGAATTGCATCGCACGCTTACCAAGAATTGCCGCTTACATCTATCGTAGAACATACAAAGACGGAGTTCATATCGAACCAAATCCGAAATTAGACTGGGGTGCCAACTTCGCTCACATGTTAGGATTTGATGACGATGGAATGAAATCGTTGATGCGTTTATATTTAACAATTCACGTTGACCATGAAGGTGGTAACGTTTCCGCACATACGACACATTTAGTTGGTTCTGCATTAAGTGATGCTTACTACTCCCTATCTGCAGGTATGAATGGTTTAGCGGGTCCATTACATGGATTAGCAAATCAAGAAGTAGTACGTTGGATTTACGACTTACGCGAACATTACGAAGGACGTTTGCCGAGTAAAGAAGAGATTGCGGAATATGTAAAAGAAACTTTGGCTGCAGGACGTGTTGTTCCAGGCTACGGACATGCGGTATTAAGAAAGACAGATCCTCGTTACATTGCACAAATGGAGTTTGCTCAAAAGAATTTAGCAGACGACGAGTTATTCAAGATTGTGCAGATGTTATATGAAGTAGTACCGGAGATATTAAAATCGACAGGCAAGATTAAAAACCCTTGGCCAAATGTTGATGCACACTCAGGTGTATTGTTGATTCACTACGGATTAGTAGAGTATGATTTCTACACAGTATTATTTGGTGTGTCGCGTGCAATTGGAGTATTAACTTCGTTATTATGGGATCGTGCATTAGGACATC
>CANFIN010000065.1 GCA_947447155.1 Bacteroidota bacterium
ACAGTTAGCTTCAACGGAACATTTACAACAGGTAATATTACTGTATCAGGAACGAATGGTTGTGGAACAGGTGCTATTCGTAGCTTAGCTGTTAAGGCGACTCCATCTACACCAGGATCAATCACAGGTTCAACATCTGTATGTGTATTGTCAAATCAAACATATTCAATCGCAACTGTAACGGGAGCATCAAGTTATGTATGGACAATCCCAGGTGGTGGAACAATTAACAGTGGTCAAGGATCGAAAATCATTTCTATGACATACGGACCAGTTGCTTCTGCTAATGGTATCGTAACTGTTAAAGCTTCTAACGGATGTGGTGTATCGGCAGTGAAAGTATTAGCTGTGGTATCTACAGTTTGTCCTCGTGTTGGTGAAGGATCATCATTATCAATGATTGCTTATCCAAATCCAACTCATACAAACTTAACAGTTGAGTTTACTGCAGAGCAATCGCAAGATGTAAACATGACTATGCGTGATGCATCAGGTCGCGTTGTTTACGCTGAAACTAAGGCGGTAGCTGCTGGTGCAAATGCAACATCAATTGATGTGTCTGCGTTCGCTAAAGGCATCTACATGTTACAAGTTCAGTCTAATAACACAACTGAAACTTTACGTGTGATCGTACAATAATTCAATCGGGATTTATCCCTGAATTAAATACTAAATGCAAGAGCGGCAGCCGAATGGCTGCCGCTCTTGTTTTATACAATAACCAATAAATAATTAACTTCGGCTTTGAAATTATATCGATGGAAGTTTTAAGCGTTAAAGATTTAAAAATCGAATTTGCAAATGGGAATCATTCGTTCACCGCAGTGAACAGCATTTCTTTTTCATTGCAAGCAGGCAAAACACTCGGCATTGTTGGAGAGTCAGGTTCGGGCAAGTCAGTGACTTCTCTTTCATTAATGCAATTACTTCAAGTTTCAAAAGGCACTCAAATTGGTGGCCAAGCCTTATTTAATTCGAAGAGTAATTTGCAAGTCGATTTAATCTCGCTATCGGAAGAGGATATCCGTAAATACAGAGGAAGTGATATGGCAATGATTTTTCAAGAACCTATGACTTCGCTAAATCCTGTTTTTACTTGCGGAAATCAAGTAGCTGAAGCAATCAAGCTTCATCAAAAAGTATCATCGAAAGAAGCACGATTAAAAACAATAGAATTATTTAAGAAAGTAAAATTGCCACGCCCTGAACAAATGTTTGATGCTTATCCTCATCAATTATCAGGAGGACAAAAGCAACGCGTGATGATTGCAATGGCGATATCGTGTAATCCGAAAGTGCTGATTGCAGATGAACCTACAACTGCGTTAGATGTAACGGTTCAAGCTAGCATACTTGATTTATTAAAAGAGTTGCAGCAGGAAACAGGAATGGCTATGATTTTTATTACGCATGACCTTGGAGTAATAGCACAAATAGCAGATGAAGTAGTTGTCATGTATAAAGGGAATATTGTAGAGCAAGGTCAAACAAAACAAGTACTTGAAAATCCGCTTCACCCATATACAAAAGGTTTGCTGTCGTGCCGTCCAGCAAGCAATATTTATCTTAAAAAGCTTCCAACAGTTTCTGATTTTATGAAAGTAAACGATGATGGCTCTTTCTCAGAAACAGGTATAACGATAGCGCTGTTACGAAATCAATTAATGCTGACTGATGAGGAACGAAATAATAAAAAAATAAAAACTGAAAGTCAGAATACTATTTTATCAATTAAAAATCTAGTTGTTTCATTTCCTACCAGCAAAAATATTTTTGGTAAAGTAACATCCTCTTTTACTGCTGTTGATCATGTTTCATTTGATGTGCGAAAGGGAGAAACGCTAGGAGTAGTTGGTGAATCAGGTTGTGGTAAAACTACATTGGGTAGAGCTATTCTGCGATTAGTTAATTCATCTGGTGGCGAAGTAAATTTTGAAGGGAATAATATTCTGAATTATTCTGATAAAGAAATGAGATTGCTTCGTAAAAAAATGCAGCTTGTTTTTCAAGACCCCTATTCAAGCTTAAATCCACGACTAAAAATCAGCGAAGCAATAACAGAACCGATGATTGTGCATTCAATTGGTACAAATAAAGAAGAACGATTGCATTTAGCAGAGCAGTTATTGTATAAAGTAGGTTTAAATGCAGATGCATTAAATAAATATCCGCATCAGTTTTCTGGTGGTCAGCGACAACGGATTTGTATTGCCCGTGCATTATCAGTACAACCATCATTTTTAATTTGTGACGAGTCTGTTTCTGCATTGGATGTGTCGGTGCAAGCGCAGGTTTTAAATTTGCTGAATGAATTGAAAGCAGAAAACAACCTGACATATATTTTCATCTCTCACGATTTATCGGTTGTGCGTTATATGAGTGATACAATGATTGTAATGAAGAATGGAAAGATAGAAGAAATGGGAGATGCAAAAGCTGTTTATGAAGATCCTCGTTCTGAATACACCAAGAGTTTATTGTCGTCTATTCCTCATTAATCTTCATGGAAAAAAGCAAGAAATATATTTCTAACGCCGAGGCTTATACGAAGATTACAAAATGGTGTGCCTATCAGGAAAGGGCTCAGCAGGAAGTACGGGATAAGTTGTATGATTTTGGTTTGCATAAGGAAGAAGTAGAACAGCTTCTTACACGTATCATTTCCGAAGGCTTTGTGAATGAAGAACGCTTTGCAATTTCTTTTGCTAACGGGAAATTAAATCAGCTGGGTTGGGGAAGAGTAAAAATTAGCTATGCACTCAAATCAAAACGAATTTCTGAATACTGCATAAAAAAAGCGTTGAGGAGTTTAGATGAAAATAAGTATATGCAAATGCTGGAAGATGCTTTTTTGAAGCGCAGTAAAATGGAAAAAGAAAAACATCCTTTGAAAAGAAAATACAAATTGATTTCGTATTTATCTAGCAGAGGATTCGAAAGAGATTTAATAGAAGAAATTATTAGAGAATAAAAAATGGTCGACAAATTTGCCGACCATTTCCTTTTTAGTTTCGAATTTTATTGAATAGTAATTTTCTTAGTAAATGTTTTATCATCATTACTAAGCTTAATTAAGTAAGTTCCTTTTGCAAATCCTTCAAGATTCAATTCTGCTTTATCATTTTTGAATTCAATGGAAGAATTAACGATTAATTTACCAGTTAAATCCATCATTTGTAAAGATGATCTTCCATTTAATTCTGCTTGTATAGTTACTAGACTATTAACACCAGTTGGGTTTGGATAAACAATTATTGCAGATGAATTCAATTCATTTAATCCAACTGTTCCTAATAAATTGATGGTGTATGTTGGACTATTCCCACAATCATTACTTGCTTGAACATATAAAATTCCGCCTGTAAACGACGATGGCCATGTTACACTAATATTTGTATCAGCAGATGAATAAGTAGTCCCTTGAGTTGAATTAATTTGTGCACCAGCTACGTTGGTTGTCCATGTATAATTGGTTGCTCCTTGAGAAGCATTAATCGTGTAATTAATAGTTTGTCCGAATACATTTAAGTTAGCCCCATTTATCGAAGTAATAGCAATAGGATAGACGATTGCTAAACCTGTTTTCTCTACGCTCGAACCACATCCATTATTTGCTTTAACATATAAAGTAGTATTGGATGTTAGATTAGATGGCCATGTTACATTAACAGTTAAAACGGTATCTGTAAATGGGCCTGGTGCTCCATTAATCAATACATTCGGATTACTTGCTCTCCAAGTATAATTATCAGCATTAGGAACTGCAGGTATTGTATAACTTAAAGTTTTACCGCATACATTTACTAATTGTCCTGCTAAATTTGGAGGTGTGTTTGGCGTCATACACATCGTATCGTTTAGTAATCGAATAACGATACAATCATTTGCAGTGCCACCTGTTGAAGATCTAAATCCAGTCACGCCGACTTTGCCGTTTGAAAATATACAAACTCCATAAGCATCAGCGAATACGTTTGCGCCAAAAAGATGAGTGACTTTACCATTTGTTCCAAAAGTTGGATCAATTAATCCGTTAGCGTTGAATCGCGCTATCATCCAACCACGGGTAAAATTCGTTTGACCACTTGAGCCGCAAACAACAATTTTACCATCCCATTGACGAGCAATTCCAGCAAGGTATGTAATAGCACCACCACCGTTAAGCGATACATAATTCCCATTGTTAAATGAACTAGGAATAACGCCTAATGTATCTAACTTGGTAATAAAAGTTGAGACTGAATTGTTCCCTACGATATAATACTGATATCCATCACTCAAAATAGCACTTGCTCTTGAATCTGAACCGCTGCTAAGATTAACTATACCACCTAGGGGATTTCCTAAGTTGTTAATTCTAAAAGCAATCGCACTGTTTCCTCCAGTGCTAAATGTTTTAAAACCTGCAGCTACAATGCTTCCGTCTGCTAATTGATCAATGCCAGTAATCTGATCGGTTGATGCACCTGCATTGGTAATAATTAACACGCCGTTTACACCAAAAGTAGAGTCAACAACCCCATCTGTTGTATATTTTATTAAGGTAGAATGCTTGGCTGTTTGCGTTGAATAACCACCAACTAAAATTCCACCATCGCTTAGTACTTTTACTGCATTGGCTGCATCTTCATTAGTTCCAAAACCATATTCAGCATATCCATTATTGCCAAAAGTGGAATCAATTGTTCCATCTGTATTAATTCTGCATGTAACAATATTTGCATCGGAAACTGTAACATAGGATAAACCAGTTGCTACAATTTTTCCATCCGTTTGCAACGACATTGAATACATATAAATAGAAGTTCCATATTGCATAATTGCTCTGCCGACATTTCCGAATGAGCTATCGATAGTTCCATTCTCCTTTATATGCATTACAACTGAAGAGGTGATGTTGTTGATTCTCGCAGCACTCAAAACATACATAGATGAATCTTGTAAACCTGCAATGCTATAACCTAAATCTTGTAGTGTTCCTGGCATATAGGTGCCAAATCCTGCATTGGCAAAGGTTAAGTCGTAAGCACCTGCTTGTGCAAAAGATGATTGTTGAATACCAATAATGCTAATTAGTAACAGTAGTTTTTTTATCATAGAGGTTAAGTATTATTCATTGCAAATATAATTGTTTTTATAAATTAAAATATTGCTAGGAATTACCACCTTTGCAGAATGTATAACTATTATTTATTTTATAAGCCCTATAATATACTTTCTCAATTTACTGACGAAGGAAATAAGAAAGGCTATGGCTCGCTCGTTACAATTCCAAAAGATGTTTACAACGTTGGAAGGCTGGATTCAGATAGCGAAGGCTTAATGATTCTTACGAATGACAAGTCATTAAATCAATTGTTATTGCAACCCAAAAACGCACATAAGCGAACGTATTATGTGCTGGTGGAAGGTGTTGTTACTGAGAAAGCAATTCAGCAATTAAGAGAAGGTGTTTCCATCACAATTGATGGTCAATCTTACGATACTCGTCGTGCAGATGCGCGAATTATTGATACCCCTGAATTACCTGAACGCAATCCGCCAGTCCGTTTTCGTAAAACTGTAACAGATACTTGGATCGAATTGAAATTAACGGAAGGTAAAAATCGACAAGTTAGAAAGATGACAGCTGCAGTTGGTTTCCCAACTTTACGACTTGTAAGAGTAGCGATTGGTGGAATTACGATGGATGATCCTGCTCCAGGGAAATTGGTCGAATTAACACGCAATTTTATCATTCAAAATATGGATGTTTAATTTCTTTTCTTCAATTTTGAAAACTTATAATCGAATTATGAAAACAATTAAATTATTAGGGATGCTGGTTTGTTTATCAAGTATCTCCTTAGCGCAAGATGTGCTTACTCCAGAAGCATTATGGAAAATCGGAAGAGTGTCTGATCCTCGTTTATCGCCCGATGGAAGTAAAGTAGTATTTGGTGTGCGCACGTTTGATATTGCTGCTAATAAAGGTCAAGGTGATTTATACATTACCTCTCCTAACGGTGGTGCAGTAACGCCATTGTTAAATTCACCAGTTGATGAAAGCAGTGCTCGCTGGCGTCCCGATGGAAAGAAAATTGGATATATGACTGCTGATGCGAATGGCGATTCACAATTGTGGGAAATTAATCCTGATGGCTCTGAAAAGCAGCAAATCACTTTTGTTGCTGGCGGTATTAATTGCTTCGGATACGCACCTTCGATGAATCAACTATGGTATGCTGCCGATGTAAAACTCGATAAAAAGCCAAGTGAAATTTATCCTGATCTTCCAAAAACAGATGGTGCTCGTATCATCGATGGCTTAATGTTTCGTCATTGGAATGCATGGCACGACTATGCATACAGTCATATTTTCGTTTGTGGTTACGCTGCTGGAAAAATTAGCGGAGAAGCAAAAGATATTTTGTTGAATGAAAAATGGGATGCACCAACGAGTCCTTTTGGTGGCGACGAGCAAGTAGCATTTTCTCCGGATGGAAAAACATTAGCTTATACTTGCGAGAAGCTTTGGGGTAAGGATGATGCAATGAGTACGAATACAGAAATTTATTTGTACGATTTAACATCGGGTAAAACATCCAACCTTACGGAAGGTATGAATGGATATGATAATGATCCTGTATGGTCGCCAGATGGTAAATTGTTATTGTGGCATTCGATGGAAACACCAGGTTATGAATCCGACAGAAATCGTTTATTCGCTTATAACTTCACAACAAAAACTAAGAGCGAATTAAGCACTAAGTTTGATTATAATATCGATGCTGTTCAGTTTACTGCAGATAGCAAGAAATTTTATTTTATATCTCCTATTAATGCAACGCATCAATTGTTTGTTTATGATTTAACAAGTCAATTTAAGTTTCCAATTACTCAGCTTACCTTTGATCAGGCCGACTACAATGAACTAACAGTGGCGGGTATGGGCAATTCAACAAAAATTGTTACTGCTCGTGTTGATATGACCATGCCATCGGAGTTGTATTCAATCAATGCTTCCGATAATAAGGTTACTAAGATTACCACTATTACAGATCCTGCATGGGCTAAATTCAAAAAGGCTACTGTGAAAAAACGCATGGTAAAAACTACTGATGGTAAAGAAGAACTGGTGTGGGTTGTTTATCCTCCTGATTTCGATCCGAATAAAAAATATCCAGCATTGTTATTCTGCCAGGGTGGACCGCAAAGTGTAGTGAGTCAGTCGTTCTCTTACCGTTGGAATTTTAGTTTGATGGCGGCAAAGGGTTATATCATTGTTGCTCCTAACCGACGTGGATTACCGTCGTTTGGTGAAGCATGGAATGATCAGATTCAAGGCGACTGGGGTGGACAACCGATGAAAGATTTATTGTCGGCGATTGACGATGTAAGCAATGAACCATACGTTGATAAAAGTCGTTTGGGTGCAGTAGGAGCGAGCTATGGTGGATTTTCTGTGTATTGGTTAGCAGGTAATCATAACAAGCGATTTAAAGCGTTCATCGCACATTGCGGAGTATTTAATTTAGAATCTGAATTTGCTTGTACGGAAGAGTTGTTCTTTGCAAATCACGATTTAGAAGGTCCTTATTGGAATACTCCACAACCAAAAAGCTACAATGCATTTTCTCCAAATCGCTTCGTGAAAAACTGGGATACACCAATTTTAGTAATACATAATGAGAAAGATTTTCGTGTTCCATTAAATCAAGGGATTGAAGCATTCACAGCTGCTCAAATGAATAATGTACCATCTCGTTTCTTGTATTTTCCTGATGAAGGTCACTGGGTATTAAAACCACAAAACAGTATTTTATGGCAACGTGTTTATTTCGATTGGCTTGATAAATACTTAAAGTAAAAAGAAAACCCTGACTTAATGGTCAGGGTTTTTTTGTGGCTGCATCTTTACTTAACTGGGTGAGTACTTCTTTATAAAGTTCACTCATTTCTTTCGGATGATTTTTATACCAATCAAATGTTGAAGTAAATTGTTCAGGAGTTATTTTATGTTTCTCTAAAATGTATTTGTAATTCCCGTAAGCAATTACTTTTGTGCTATCTGTATAACTTAAGTTCTTAAGCTGGATAATCGCCTCTACGTATTGTAAATCTGCTAATAGCGGAATTAGCTTTTCTCGCTGAATAAGATTATCAGGAATTTTTTCTTGACTTTTATTGCAGGAAAAAAATGTCAGTGTGCAAGCAATAGCAATTAGTAGTTTTTTCATCTTCTCGAAAAAGTTAAACGATGACCAATAGCCATCTCATTAAAATTCCCTTGATGATAAATTCTATTGCCATTCACAAAAGTACTATCGATAGCGCCTTTAAACGTTGTTCCTTCAAACGGCGACCAGCCACATTTGTACAAAATGTTTTCTTTTGTAACAGTGGTGTGTTTGTTTAAATCAACTAATACCAAATCGGCATAATAGCCTTCTCTGATAAATCCTCTTTCTTCTAAGTTAAAACAAGTAGCTACTGAATGCGACATTTTCTCTACTACCTTTTCCAACGTTATCCATCCTTCACTTACTGCATTCAACATTGCTGGTAAAGCATGTTGTACTAAAGGGCCACCAGATGGTGCATTCAAATATTTATTGCTTTTTTCTTCAATAGTATGCGGTGCATGGTCAGTTGCAATGACATCGATGATGTTATTGTTTACAGCTGCACGAATTGCATCTCTGTCGCGTTGCGATTTTACCGCAGGATTCCATTTGATTAAAGATCCTTTCGTTTTGTAATCTTCATCTGTAAAATACAAATGATGAATACACGCTTCCGCAGTTATTTTCTTTTCTGCTAACGGTAACGCATTATCGAAAAGTGATAATTCTTTTTCAGTTGATATATGGAGGATGTGTAAGCGTGTCCCTTTTTTTCTGGCTAAATCTGCTGCAAGCGAAGAAGATAAATAACAAGCCTCTTCATCTCTGATGATAGGATGCATTTCAATAGGTATGTCTTCTCCATATTGTTCTTTCGCCAACGCTAGATTCTTTTTTACGGTTGCTTCATCTTCGCAGTGAACAGCAATTAGTGTAGGAGCATTGCCAAATATTCTACAAAGGACATTTGTATCATCCACTAGCATATCGCCTGTACTTGAGCCCATAAATATTTTTATTCCACAAACATTTAAAGGATTAGTACGAACAACTTCTTCATAGTTATGATTAGTTACTCCCATAAAGAAACTATAATTAGCCAATGAACATTGAGATGCACGTTGATATTTTTCTTCTAATAGCTCTTGAGTAACTGCCTGAGGATTTGTGTTTGGCATTTCCATATAACTGGTGATTCCTCCTGCAACAGCTGCTTTCGCTTCCGTATAAATTTCTCCTTTATGTGTTAATCCCGGCTCTCTAAAATGTACTTGATCATCGATACAACCCGGAAATAAATGTAAATGTGTCGCATCAATCTCTAAACAATTTTCCGTTACAGAAATGGAGTGATCAATTTTTTCAATCCTTCCGTTTTTGATTAATACATCGCCTCTGAAAATTTTATTTTCATTGACAATGCTTGCGTTTTTTATTAGCGTTGTAGTACTCATGATAATTGTTTTATGAAGGCAAATCTCCAACCATCGTTAACGGATCAACCCACTGATCAAATTCTTCAGCGGTAAGGTATCCTAATTCGATTGCTGTTTCTTTTAATGTTTTACCATTACGATGTGCAGTTTGTGCAATCTCAGCCGCTTTGTAATATCCGATATGTGTATTCAACGATGTAACCAACATCAATGAATTATTCAAGTTGTTTTTAATGTTCGCTTCAATTGGTTGAATTCCTACAGCGCATTTATCGTTAAACGACATACAAACATCTCCAATCAATCGTGCAGAGTGAAGAAAGTTATAAATCATTACAGGCTTAAATACATTCAGTTCAAAATGTCCTGTTGCACCACCAATGTTTATTGCAACATCATTCCCCATTACTTGGGCTGCAACCATCGTCATCGCTTCGCATTGTGTAGGATTTACCTTGCCTGGCATAATTGACGAGCCTGGTTCGTTATCAGGAATGAATAATTCTCCAATACCACAACGCGGTCCAGATGCCAATAAACGAATATCATTTCCAATTTTCATCAAGCTTACAGCAACAGTTTTTAATGCACCATGTGATTCAACAATGGCATCATGCGCTGCTAATGCTTCAAATTTATTTTCTGCTGTTATAAATGGTAATCCTGCAAGTTGTGCAATGTTTTTAGCAACATCTTCAGCATATCCTTTTGGAGTGTTTATTCCAGTACCCACAGCTGTTCCGCCTAAGGCTAGTTCAGCAAGATGAGGTAATGTGTGTTCAATTGCGCGAATACCGTGGTCTAACTGTGACACATATCCGCTAATTTCTTGTCCTAGTGTTAAAGGCGTTGCATCCATCAAATGCGTACGGCCAATTTTAACTACGTGCATGAACTCTTTCGACTTTGCTTTTAATGTATCACGTAAAGTACGTAAACCCGGTAACGTTACATCCATTAAAATTTTATAAGCTGCAATATGCATAGCTGTTGGGAAGGTATCGTTCGATGATTGTGATTTATTTACATCATCATTCGGATGAACGGCTTTCTTTTCGTCCATCAATGATCCACCTTGCATAACGTGCGCACGATAAGCTACAACTTCATTCACATTCATATTGCTCTGCGTGCCTGAGCCAGTTTGCCAAACCACTAATGGAAACTGATCGTCTAATTTCCCCTCTAGTATTTCATCACACACTTTTCCAATCAACGCACATTTATCAGCTGTTAAAACACCTGCATTCATATTCGTAATTGCAGCAGCTTTTTTCAAAATAGCAAATGCTTTGATAATTTCCTTCGGCATTTTATTGATATCCTGAGCAATTTTAAAGTTCTCAATAGAGCGTTGTGTTTGAGCTCCCCAATAAACATCACCTGGAACTTGTACTGTTCCCATTGTATCTTTTTCTATTCTGTAATTCATATTCTTTATGATTTATTCTTTTTGTTTATTTTGATTTTATTCTGCGTATTCCATTAAGTAAGCCTTAATAAATTCATCTATCTCTCCGTCAAGTACAGCTCCTGTATCCGATGTTTCATAATCGGTACGTACATCTTTCACTAATTTATAAGGATGTAAAACGTAACTTCTAATCTGACTTCCCCATTCAATTTTTTTCTTAGAATTTTCAGTTACGGCCTTTGCTTCATTACGCTTTCTTATTTCTAGTTCGTATAATTGAGAACGTAACATTTGCATTGCTCGCTCTTTATTTCCTCCTTGCGTACGCTCTACCTGACAAATAACAACAATGCCCGT
>CANFIN010000066.1 GCA_947447155.1 Bacteroidota bacterium
AATCGTTCATTTGGCGTCTTCATTCCTTTAATTACAGGTATTGCCAAGATGTTTTCTGCAAAATCAGCGTAAACATTAAGCATTTTTATTGTTTCTTCAACCGCCTCTTCTGCTGTGGCATGAGCGGTGTGGCCCTCCTGCCATAAAAACTCAGCCGTTCTTAAAAACAATCTTGTTTTCATTTCCCAACGAACGACATTTGCCCACTGATTAACAAGGATTGGCAAATCACGATAAGACTCAATCCATCCTCTATATGTATTCCAAATTATAGTTTCAGATGTGGGACGTACAATCAGCTCTTCTTCTAATTTCGCGTCTTCGTCAACAATAATCCCTTTGCCATCAGGGTCATTTTTTAAACGATAATGTGTCACAACGGCACATTCTTTAGCAAAACCTTCTACATGACTAGCCTCTTTAGTAAAAAAAGATTTAGGTATAAAGAGCGGGAAATATGCATTAACATGCCCTGTTTCTTTAAAACGACGATCAAGTTCTTGCTGCATTTTTTCCCAAATAGCATAACCATAAGGTTTTATCACCATACAACCTCTAACAGCAGAATGCTCAGCCAAATCGGCTTTCATTACTAAATCTTGATACCATTGAGAGTAATTTTCTTTTCTAGATGTTAATTGTTCGCTCATACATTTATAAATTTACGAAAAATATTTTTGGCATTGTGTTTGCCAATCGATAATAACAGCAAATTTGAATAACTAACAGCATATAAACAATTTAATTCTACACTTTATGAAAACCTTTACTCAAATAATTAAATTGAATCCTTTTCAATACATCCTTTTCCTAGCTTTTCTTTCAACAACATCTATTTCTTGTTCATCTAATCGAATAACCGCACGTGGCTCTGACGATGTATATTTTACAAGTGTTCCAGTTGATAATGAAACCACGAGTTACAATCAAAACACAAATCCTACCCAACCCGATAACTACATACAAAGTCCGGACAATACTAATTCAAATAATAGTTCTGACATTCAAAATGTAGACGATAGCCTTAATAACGATAATCAAGTTGTTAATACCGACGGATCGTCCATTAGAAATTCTGACGTTAATGGGAACACATATATAACTAACAATTATTATGATGAAGATGATTACTACGATTATGCATATACTGCACGAATAAGAAGATTCAATCACTCTTGTGGTTGGAATTATTACGATCCATATTACACAAACTTATATTGGTATGACTATAATCCATATTCTTATGGTGTAAGTCTTTACACGACCTATCACTGGTGGGGAATAACTACATCATATAGTTGCGGTAACTGGTGGCCAAGTTGGGGAAGCTATTATCCATCTTATTATGGATGTTGGGGAAATGGCTGGGGAAACAATTATTGGAATGGTTATCAAAATGGATATTGGAATGGATATTATTCAGGTTTATATAATGGTACATTTAATCCTTATTACTATAACAGCATGGATTCTTATAGCTATTATTACGGACCAAGAGGGGGAACACATAATAATAATTTAGCACACAATACACCGCGTCGTGGGAATACAGTATCTCAATTATACAATGAGCTAGGTGTTGGTAGAAACACTGATCATACAATTGCAAATGATGGAATTCAAGCTATAGGCCGTCCAAAAAGAGAAATAAAATCCACTTACAATGAAGATATTAAAAATAGTTCTATCAAAACAAACAACAATGTAAATACACTTGACGGAAATAACCAATCAATAAAAGGTCAAAGCGAAACACAAATAAATCAAGGTAAAAACATAAACACTACGACTACACCAAAAGGCGAAAATGCAACTGGAACAATTAATAATAATTCTACACCTGCAAATAATAATTTAAATAACAGCAATAACAATCAAGGAGAGAATTATATTAATCCAAAGAACAACTCTGCTAATCCAAAAAGCAATATTCAACCGACTGAGAACATTAATAACACGCCAAGAAATACAATACAGCCGACCGAGAATAATAATAACACGCCAAGAAATACAATACAGCCGACCGAGAATAATAACACACCACCAAATAACAATTATTCTCAACCGAGAAATACTAACCAGCCTAAGGAGAATAATTATAACACGCCAAGAAACAACACAACTCCGAGAAACAACAATTATTCACAGCCACGAAATAATGAAAATAAAAACGTAACACCAAGAAGCAATAACAATACACCTACAAATTCTTCTCCTTCTTATTCAACTCCAAGAAGCACTGGAGGAGGAAATACAGGTGGAGGAAGAGTGGGAGGAAGAAGATAATTAATTAATAATTTTTTAAAACTGCTACCTTTTTAGTAGCAGTTTTTATTTTAAAATAGTTCTATGAAAAAATATATTTTGACATTAGCATTATCAACAGTTTATTTTTTAGCGTTCAGCCAAAATGATGGCGATATGATAAGATACTCAATGCTAAATTATGGAGGAACAAGTAGGTCACTAGGTATGGCTAATTCTTTTGGAGCATTGGGCGCTGATATGAGTGCTACTTTAACTAACCCAGCAGGACTTGGTTTATACCGAAAAGGTGAAATTAGTTTTTCTTTAGGCTTTCACAATCGATTTGCAAAAGACGATTATATCAATCAAACAAAAGATGATTCCCATTTTAAAATGGCTTTTAGCAATGCTGGAATGTTATGGCATTTTGATAATGAGAATTACAGCAAATGGAAAGGTTGGACATTCGCGATGGCTTATAATCAGACTAATAATTTTTCTGCTAACAACTTTGCATCAGGATTTAACTCGAATAATTCAATCCTACATTCCTTCTGTGAATCATTAGGAACCTACAACGATTCAATTAATATTACAGATGCAACACATACATTTGCAGCTTACACTGCGAGTTCATCATATAATGGTAGCAATGCGGCTAACCTATCTACAGATTATCCATTTGATGTCGACTTAGCATGGCAAACATATTTGGTAGATAGTGTGAATTCTAGTTCTGGGCAAACCTATTATTTTAATGCTGTTCCTTTTGGAGGAGTACAACAAACAAAACGCACAACAACAAGAGGTGGTCAAGGTGAATTTGATATTTCTTTAGCAAATAATTTCGATAATAAATTATTCATCGGAATGACTTTAGGATTTGCCTCGGTTAACTTCACACAAAAAACAAACTGGCGAGAATATGATAGTCAAGATACGATTCCCGGTTTTTATTCTTTAGATTATAATACAGAATTAAATACAACTGGAAGTGCAATAAATTTCAAATTTGGAGTAATCTATAAGCCAATCGATGCGATGCGAATTGGTATTGCTTTCCACACTCCAAATAGTTATTTACTTACTGACAACTATTCATCGACTATAAATGCTAAACTAGAAAGCACAACAGGAGCGCTGATTGAAAATGATTATGCCTCTCCTATTTCTATTCCTTTTCAGTATAGAATTATGACTCCATTTAAATTTATTGGTAGCATTGCTGGCCTGACTTCAAAAGCTGGGGCAATTAATATAGACTATGAATATAATGATTATTCAAAGGGAAGTGTTTATACCAATGATGCTAACTACAATTCATATTTTAATGAAACAAGAGAAGCGATAAAATTGAAATATCAGGCAACACAGACAATCAGAATTGGTTCGGAAGCCATATTTTATAACTGGAGAATTAGAATGGGCGCTAGCTTTTCAACATCGCCATTTAAAACTGCATTTCAACTTAACAACAAGTACGATTTAAGCAAGAAAACAATTACAACTGGTTTTGGTTATAAAGGCGAAAGATATTTCTTTGATATGGCTTTATCTTATTCAATATACGGATCTATAGAAAGGCCCTATGTTTTAGAAAGTGGAAAAGAAGGCATAATTAAATCGAGTTATTCCGACACAAGAATCCTGTTTACATTGGGCAAAAAGTTCTAATCAACAACTCGAATAATCATATCATCAATTTCGGCTGAATATTTACCAGGATTGTAAACATAAATTTTAATTACATCGTCAGGATTTAAATCCTCAACATACTTATATCCATAATACAAGGCAGTCCAATCATTTTTATTTTTTAAAAAAGGTTGAAATTGCAAGCTTCTCCATACTTTAATTTCTCCTTGTGGCGAATCAATTTCAACTACCAACAATAATTTATCGTAGTCAGGAATTTTATTGGTTTTCAAATTTAATTCGACGACCAACGATTTGTTTTTACTTAGATGAATTTGATCTAATGAGTTGGTATATGTAATTCCATATTCATGTGCTGAATCGATGACTGATACCATTTTGCCACTTAAAGCGTCTGAACTATTTGCAAACAACCCATCGTCTGAATTCCAATAATTTTTCTCAAAGTCATTTTTCTCTTCAAACAAAATATTTTTGGGAATTAGCTGATGCGAAGAATCTTTTGAAAATAAATAAATACCGGAATTAAAATGTATATCACTTTCGATTAAATAAGGAAAAAGTTTTCGTATTCTAAATTCTAACTCAGGAGCATGATAATTATTTGACCAAGCATGCAAGAAATATTTTTTATTTGATTTTTTTAATATACTATCTAATGCTAAATAAGCTTGGTCATTATTACAACTGTATTGTAAAAAAGGAATTTTAATTTGGGAATGACTCAGATAATAATTAATGTAATAAGGTTTAATTACATTAACCGTGTAATCAATATTTTTTAATCGATATTTAGAAGTATAATCTTCAATATCAACTGCTATGTCTTTAAAAACCGCAAACTGTTCTGTTTGATAATATTTTTTTGAAATGACAGAACTATAAAAAAACAAAATAGTAATAACTGTCAATAGAACACTGTTATGTTTTAAATTCGAAAAATTCAACATTGAAACAAATCCGATAATTATTAAAGGAAAACTAAATAACAAAATCGAATATTGAAATACGGGATTCTTAATTAAAGAATAGCAATACGCAATTACAACAGGAAGAAACCCAAGTATAAGTGAAATTAATAATACTTTTCTGTTTTCTATTTTAAATTTATTCTGAAAAATTGAAATTACAATTGATACAAGCACTACTCCTACAAGAAGCCAATCATTATTAAAAGCATATAAAATAAATTCTGCAATAGCATATTTGGAAGGAGGGCCAAGCCAACCACCTTCTCCGCCAAGGCCACCAACACTGAAATGAGTAATCATAACATTAACATTGGGCAAATACAAAATGAACATAGCTATTCCCGTCAGCAAATAATAAAGTCTTTGTTTTTTTTCATTTATAAAAAACAAACCTACTAATCCAGTAAGGCCTACAAATAAGAAACTAAAATAGTGTGAATACATTGCACCTACTCCTGCCAGAATTAAAACAAAGTTCCATTTTGAAAATCTATTTTTATTTTCATTAACAAATAAAATTTTATTCCACGACCAAACAAATAGCAACGAAAAGAATAAACCTGGAGAATATGGCCTGGCTAATTGACTATACAAAATCGGAAACTCTGAGCAACTTATAATCGACAAAACTATTAAAGCTCTGTTAGCGCCTAACCAATCCTTAGCGAGTTGATAAACTATTAAGAGCGATAAACATCCCAGAATTACAAAAGGCAATCGAACCACAAATACACTAAAACCAAAACACTTTGTCCAAAACCAAAGAAATACCTGCACACCCATAGGGTGCATATCATCTAATCTAACACCGTTTTCAATAACTGAAGACAAAGTATCAAATTGCAAACGAGATAGTGCACTTAACTCATCGTTAGTTAAAGACCAATCAGCAAAATGATAAAAACGCATTGAACAACCAATGCATAATAAAATCAAAAAGTAAATATTGTTTTTAACTAATTGCATTATCCTATAGATCTTTGTCGGATTACTTCTGACAATATCATTCCTGCAGCGACAGAAACATTTAGTGATTCGATTCTACCTGACATTGGAATTTTAACGATTGAATCTGCGCGCTTCATATACTCACCCGATATACCATTCTCTTCGCTTCCTAAAATTATCGCTACAGGTTTTGTATAATCAGCTTGATAAATTGTATCATTTGTTTTTTCAGAACAAGCCACAACAATAAATCCCGAATCTCTCAAATAATCAATTACATTTTTTAAGTTATCCTCTCTGCAAATTGGAATATAATTCAATGCACCTGCTGAAGTTTTAACTGTATCTGCATTTATTATTGCAGAGCCACGAGAAGGTACCACTATTGCTGATGCCCCCATGCATTCGGCAGTGCGGGCAATTGCACCCAAATTGCGAGTATCTGTTATTCTATCTAAAATTATTATGATTGGATTTTTACCTTTCTCAAAAAGTGCAGGAACAATATCTTCAACAATACAATAACTTATTTCGGCTACAAAACCAACTACCCCTTGATGATTATTCCGGGTTAAGCGATTCAACTTTTCTACAGGTACTAGCTGAAAAAGTATTGAACGCGATTTTAATTCAAACTTAAGCTCCTTTATCAATGGATTATTTAAGTTGTTTTGCAAAAAAAGTTTTTCAACTTCTTTCCCTGAGCGGATAGCTTCAAGAACTGCCCTTGTTCCATAAATCAAATTATCATTTTGATTATAATTTTTATCTTCTGAATATTCTCTCATTCTTTTGGATTTACATTTTTAATTCTGAGCCTTGATCGTCATCTAAATCTGTAGCGCTATCAATTACTTTTTGATTTATTTGTTTATTCGTTTTCAATCCCAACTTTCTTAAGTTTTCTACCCTTGAAACAATATTACCCTTGCCGGTTTGCAACTTATTCATAGCTGCATCATAACTCGTTTGAGCGTCATCAAGTTTTTTACCTACCGAAACCAGATCATCAATATGTGCTGCTATTTTATCAAACAAATCTGCTGCCTGACGAGCAATCTCAGTAGCATTTTTATTTTGGTTTTCCAATCTCCAAATACTAGCAACAGTTCGAAGAGTAGCCAATAGCGTTGATGTACTTACAATAACAATATTACTTTGAAATGCCTCATTAAACAATTCAGGATCTTTATCTACCGCTGCAATAAATGCAGGCTCAACAGGAATAAAAAGCATCACAAAATCCAACGTTTGCAACTTATATAAATTTTGATAGTTTTTTGAAGATAGATCTTTTATATGTTTTCGAATAGATGCAATATGCTCTTTAATATGTTGTTCTTTCAATTGCTCATCTGACTCAGAAAAAAATCTTTCGTAAGCTATAAGTGAAACTTTAGAATCGATTACTAAATTCCGAGATTCTGGAAGATTGATTACTACATCGGGCTGCAATCGTCTTCCATCTTCTGTGGTCATGCTTGCCTGTACAAAATACTCTCTACCTTTTACCAATCCAGATTTTTCAAGCACAGTTTCAAGTATCATCTCTCCCCAATTACCTTGTGTTTTTACTTGGCCTTTAAGCGCAGCTGTTAGATTTTTTGCCTCTTCACCAATAGATATATTTGCTTTATGCAACATGCTTATCTGTTCTTTAAGCTGCTCGTTTTCTCTAACACGGGAAATATGATTGTCTTTAACCTCTTGTTCAAACTTCTCAATCTTTTGCTTGAAAGGGGTCAGCACATCATCCAATTTTGATTTGTGCTCTTCCTGTATTCTCGTAGAATTTTGAACTACAACTTCATTTGCAATATTTGTGAATTGAGATTTCAATTCTGAAAAAAGGACTTCAATATTTTTTTTCTCTTCACTAAACTTTTGTTCTAGATTTTCACAATTTGTTTTCCAACGCGAAACTTCGCCTTCCTGCAACGCTAGTTTTTTATTTAAGTCTTCAATACTTGAATCCTTTATTATATTCGATTTTTTAATTTCCGACAAAACGCCATTAAGCCCAGCTATTTCTTTTTGCGCATCTATTAAAGTAGTATCTGATGATGAGCTAAACTTTGATTTAGAAATTAACCATCCTATTATTAATCCTAGGATTAAACCTGCAATTAAAAAAACTATTTCCATCATAAATTCTAAATTTTTTTTATTAATAATTAGTCAGTTGGATAAGTGGGCAGTGTGGTTAAAACTAAGAAATTCTCATTTTGATATTCTAAGCAAAAATGTTCAATTCCATTAGTTAAAACCAAATAAGGAACATTAAGTGATAAATTATACCTAACAACCTGATGTAATGTATTTTCATCTAATTTAACAGTAGGTGCTTTGCATTCAACAACTAACCAAGGTTTGCCTTCTTTATTATATACAACAACATCGGCCCTTTGTTTTAATCCATTTACAATTACTTGCTTTTCGATAGCTAGCAACGAAAGTGGATAAGAATGATAATCAACCATAAATCTAATAAAATGCTGCCTAACCCATTCCTCAGGCGTAAGAGCCACAAATCTTCTTCGAACGAAGTCAAAAATTTGCTTACTTTGTCCTTTGGACTGAACATTAAACTGAAATTCAGGTAAATTAAGTGTGAAGAATTCAGATTCCATCTATTGAACAAATTTAGTTTATTTTTTATTCCTTTATTAAATGAAAAACAAGAAAGAAATTGTTGACAATTGGCTCCCCCGTTACACTGGTAGAGAACTTGAAGATTTTGGTAGTTATATACTATTAACAAACTTCCAAAAGTATGTGAGTTTGTTTGCAGACATGAATAAAGTTCCAGTTTTTGGCCTGGATAAACCAATGCCGTCAGCAACGGCAGAAGGAATTACAATTATCAATTTTGGCATGGGAAGTCCTAATGCAGCAATTATTATGGATTTATTAAGTGCTATTAATCCTAAAGCTGTATTATTCTTGGGCAAATGTGGTGGATTAAAGAAAAAAAACAAATTAGGCGACTTAATTCTTCCAATCGCAGCGATTAGAGGTGAGGGAACATCCAATGATTATTTTCCTCCTGAGGTTCCTGCATTACCTGCATTTAGTTTACAAAAAGCCGTTTCTACTACTATACGCAACTTCAATAGAGATTATTGGACAGGCACAGTTTATACTACAAACAGAAGGGTTTGGGAGCACGATGTAGATTTTAAAAAATATCTTGAAACGACCAGATCAATGGCGATTGATATGGAAACAGCAACTATTTTTACAGTAGGTTTTGCAAATAAAATTCCTGCAGGAGCTTTGCTATTGGTATCAGACCAACCTATGATTCCTGAAGGAATAAAAACATCAAACAGCGACAATATTGTAACTGAAAAATATGTAGAGGAGCATTTAAATATTGGTATTGCTTCTTTAAATGAATTAATAAATAATGGCCTAACGGTTAAGCATTTACTCTTTTAATATTATTCAAAGTGCCTTCAAAAACATTCGAAGAAATTTACAAGGAAATACAGGGTAAAAAATATAATCCTATTTACCTTTTACAAGGAGAGGAGCCCTATTATATTGATAAAATTTCTGACTTGATTGAAAATACTGTACTCGATGAAGCTGAGAAGGGATTTAATCAATCAGTTATTTATGGTAGGGATATCGATAAAATACAATTAACCGGACTTGCGAAAGGATTTCCAATGATGGGGAATTATCAAGTTGTAATTGTAAAAGAAGCGCAAGACTTTAAAGCTTTTTCAAGGGGCAAATCATCTGACGATGAAGATTCATCTGATAATGGTAAAGACAACGATCCATTCATCAATTATTTGAACAACCCATTAGCAAGCACCATTCTGGTTTTTTGCTTTAAATATAAATTGCTGGATAAACGAAGTAAGGTTTATAAAGCAATAGAAAAAAAGGGAGTTGTGTTTGAATCGAAAAAAATCCAAGAAAGCAAATTAGCTGAGTGGATTGAAAAATATGTTGTTTCAAAAAAGTTTAAAATTGCACCTGCTGCTGCAAAATTAATGGCCGATTATCTTGGTAACGATTTATCCAAAGTAGTAAATGAAGTAGACAAATTAACAATCTCCTTAAAAGAAGGCACTACCATTGATGCATCGCATATTGAAGTCAATATTGGTATAAGTAAGGACTTCAATATTTTTGAATTGCAAAATGCTTTATCAAGAAGAGATATTATTAAATCAACGCAGATAGTCAATTACTTTAGAGCTAATCCAAAAAGCAATCCTTTTGTTTTAACGATCTACAATTTATTTTCCTACTTTTCTAAAATAATGCTTTATCACACTTTAGCAGATAAATCACAGGCGAATGTAGCTTCAAAATTAAAAGTAAACCCTTACTTTGTAAGAGACTATGAGATGGCTGCGCGCAACTTTTCAATCAACAAAACAGCGTTTGTCATAAGCTATTTAAGAGATTATGATTTGAAGTCGAAAGGATTAAACAATTCAAGTACAAATGATGGCGACTTACTTCGGGAATTAGTATTTAAAATAATGCATTAAAAGTGAATAAGGAAAAAGTAATTATTTCTGTTGTATCCTATATCAACTCCACTCCATTTGTATACGGATTAGAAAAAGAGAAAAAAGACAACATTGTTTTATTAAAAGATATACCGTCTGAATGTGCCAGGAAACTTATTGACAACAGAATTGATATTGGGTTAATTCCTGTTGCAATGATTGACAAAGTTCCTAATGCAAATATTATTTCTAACTATTGCATCGCTGGAGACGGAGCAGTTGCATCTGTACTATTAGTTAGCAATGATCCAATTGAAGAAATAGAAACTGTTTATCAAGATAGCCAATCAAGAACCTCGGTTGCATTAGCCAAAATCTTGATGCGTGATTATTGGAAAAAAGCTGTCGCATGGAAAGACGAAACGGATTCATTTTTATTCCCCAAAAAAAACGAAGCTATTGTTATAATTGGCGACCGTGCTTTAAAGAATCAAAACAAGTTCAATTATGTTTATGACTTATCTGATTACTGGAAAAAACATACGGGGCTTCCTTTTGTATTTGCATGTTGGGTTGCTAATAAAAAAATAAGTGACGAAGTTATAGGAAGTTTAAATTTAGCTTTTGAAAATGGGATAGCTGCAATTAGCAGATTTAGTTCTGGGGTTGATACTGGCAGTGTAATTACCGGTCAAGATTACTTAACAAATTACATTAAATATGATCTAAACGACGACTCGAAAAAAGGAATGAATTTATTTTTAGATCTTAAAAAATCACTTTGAATCTAATTTCATTATTGCATACATTTTATTTGTAGCATCGGCCAATTTAGAAACTAGCGATTGTTGCTCAGATGTAAGCGAAGATTTTTCACGTGAAAGCACATTACTTCTTAATGAATTATATTCTTGATGAGATTTTACTGGTGTAGCTTTATCTAGAAAACCAGCATATAATTCATTTATAAAAATAGCACGCTGCGCTGGATCAATTTCATTAAGC
>CANFIN010000067.1 GCA_947447155.1 Bacteroidota bacterium
AAATATAATTTATCTCGCGAGCGCGTCCGACAAATTAAAGAGAAAGCATTACGCAAGTTGCGATTAAGAAGCACCTCTCAAGATTTAAAATCTTTTCTTGGAGGAGAATAAAAAAAGGCTCATCACACGATGAGCCTTTTCTGTTTATTTGCTTAATCTTAGTAGTAAGTCAAACGAATAACATCAGCTAAATATTTGGCAAAGCGCAATACCTGGCGACTATATCCATATTCATTATCATACCAAATATAAAGCACCATTGCCTTATTATCTTTAGATATTATTGTTGCTGGACTATCAACAATAGATGCGCAAGGATTTCCAATTAAATCGCTAGACACTAACTCATTGCTTTGCATGAATTGAATTTGCTCTACCAATGCACCATTTAATGCAGCATCTTTCAAAATATCGTTTACCATCTCTTTGGTTACATCTTTCTTTACTGTCAGATTTAAGATAGCTAATGAAACATCTGGTGTCGGTACTCTCACTGAATTACCAGTAAGTTTACCATCCAGCTGAGGTATTACTTTCGTAACTGCTTTATCAGCTCCTGTTTCAGTAATAACCATGTTCATTGCAGCAGAACGCCCACGACGATACTTACTATGATAATTATCTAATAAGTTTTGGTCAT
The DNA here is from genome assembly GCA_947447155.1 of Bacteroidota bacterium. Lineage (GTDB taxonomy): Bacteria > Bacteroidota > Bacteroidia > AKYH767-A > OLB10 > CAINEC01. Next base: position 641 of record CANFIN010000067.1, read on the forward strand.
TCGTATAAGAGTGAATTGTTTCAATATGTCCTCTTTCAATTCCCAAAGATTTTTCAATCACTTCTAAAACCGGAACAATTGCATTCGTTGTACAAGAAGCTGCAGAGAAAATCTTCTCATCTGCTGCATGATTTTTTTGATTGACACCATACACTACATTTGGAATATCACCTTTTCCTGGCGCTGTCAATAAAACTTTATCAACTCCTTTAGCAGAAAGATGCTTAGATAAACCTGCGCGATCTCTTGAAGCACCTGTGTTGTCGATTAACAAGGCGTTATTAATTCCATATTTCGTATAATCGATATCTTCAGGATTCTTTGCATCAATCACAAAAATGGTATGACCATTTACGATTAACGCATTTTGTACCTTGTCTTCTATCACAGTTCCTGGGAAAGGTCCATGAACAGAATCATTTCTCAAAAGTTCAGCGCGCTTAGACAAATCATCTTCTGAACGACTTCTAACAACAATAGCTTTTAAACGAAGCTGCTCACCCTTACCTGCTTGTGCAACAAGTTCGCGAGCAAGAATACGTCCGATACGACCAAACCCATACAATACAACATCACGAGGTACTAATTGCTTCTTATCTGCACCAATAAAATTGACAAGTTTTGTATTTAAAAACTTTTGCAGATCGTTACCTTCCTTTTCATTATGCCATTCAAAAGCCAGCTTTCCAATATCTATCTTAGATGGGGCGATATTCATATCACGAATTACTCGGGCAATAGCCACGGTGTCTTTAACATCTATTGGCTTCTTAACGAAATCGTGAGCATACTGATGCAGATTCATAATCTGACTTGCACTTCTATCTACTAATTGATTTCTAAAAATGACTAATTCAATTGATTTATTGAACCATAAATCGCCAATAATGTGAATTAATTCAATGGCTGATTTTTCTGATTCAATCCAATCGCCTAATTGACGATCATAATTATGCATTAAATCAGAATTGGAGTTTGTTGCTGACATAAATGTATTTTTTGGGGTGTGCAAATTTAGGTATTTTCTAGGCATTATAAAAGTAGAATAAGGCTTAATTTGAAGCACATTAAAATAAAAAAAGGTCCTGATTAACAGGACCTTTAAGGGTGAAAGAAGGGGCTCGAACCCTCGACCTCCTGAACCACAATCAGGCGCTCTAACCAACTGAGCTACAATCACCGTATAGAGGTGCAAAATTAAAATTTTATTTTTAATTAAAGCAAAAAGCTAAAAATAAATTCTGTTAACACCTTTTCGGTTGTTTTAATCTTTGAAGTAGTACATTTGCTTTATGTCCGACAAAACAATTTTATCTGTAAAAGGAATGACCTGTGCCAGTTGTGCGCAAGGCATAGATAGACATTTAACAGGTAAAGGCATAAAAGGGGTTCATGTTTTTTATGATAGTGGAGAAGTTGAATTTGAAACAATTGATCAAAAGCAAACTAGTTTTGTTATAAAAGAAATTAATAAATTAGGTTATAATGCTTCTAATTCAGTAGGTGTAGATCAATTACCCAAAAGTTATTCGCCCTTATTTTTAAAAACGGTACTATCTCTAATACTCACTCTACCTATGTGGGTTTCAATGTTAACAAAGCATTCATCAATTCACAATTTCTATTTTCAACTAATTCTGACAAGTATCGTATATGCAATTGGCATTATACATTTTGGAAAAAGTGCTGTTGGTTCATTATTACAATTGAGACCCAATATGGATGTATTAATAATGATGGGCGCCTCTACCTCCTTCATTTACAGTATTTCAGGTTTTTATTTATCTGAATCTCATTCAGCATGGATGAATTTTAATTTTTTTGAAACCTGCGCATCTATAATCACCTTTGTTTTAATCGGAAATTTAATTGAAGAAAAAAGTCTTAAAAGAACCAATGTTGCAATTTCTTCTTTAATAAAGATGCAACCATTAAAAGCGAGGCGCATCACGAATGCTTATTCCAATAATGAAGGATTTATAGAAGTAACTGTAGATTTATTAAATCCTAATGATTTGATATTGGTTAACGCTGGAGATAAAATTCCTGCAGACGGTTTAATATACGAAGGATATGCCTTAATTGACTCAGCTGCATTAACAGGAGAAGCAATTCCTGAATCGAAAGGTATCAATGACCGGGTTTTGGCCGGAACTATTTTAATAGAAGGATCTATTAAATTTATTGTAGAAAAGTGTGGTAATGCTACTACTTTATCCAGCATGATTGAACTGGTAAAAAAATCAACTTTTAAAAAACCCAAGATTCAAAAACTAAGCGATCAAATAAGTGTAGTATTCGTACCTGCTGTAATCGGAATTGCATTAATTACTTTTTTAATAAATCATTTTGTATTTGACATTTCCACAACACTATCAACGCTAAGAGCTATTGCAGTATTGGTAATATCTTGTCCTTGTGCGATGGGCCTAGCAATCCCAACAGCTGTTGCAGTTAGTATCGGAAATGCGGCTAGAAAGGGAATACTAATAAAAGGTGGTGACATCTTCGACAAAATAGAATTAATAGAAGAAATTGTTTTTGACAAAACAGGAACATTAACAACTGGTGAATTTAAAATTGAAAAAATAAATTACACTAACGCGGACGAATTAACCCCCTCTATTTTATTTCAATTAGAACAATATTCTAGCCATCCAATTTCCAAATCTATAATTCATCATTTACAGGAACAGAATACATCATTTTCAACAATTAGTTTTAAAGAAATTAAAGAAGTTAAAGGAAAAGGAATTATTGCAACTGATAAGGAAAACAACGAGTATTACCTAGGAAGCGGGAAATTCGCTCCTATTCCAACGGACGCAAATTATCAGGTTTATTTATTTAAAAATAAAGAATTACTCGCCTTTATTGCATTAAAAGATGAAATCAGAAAAGAGGCTAAAGAAATTATCAATTGGATAAAATCACAAAATATAAAAACCACTCTACTCAGTGGAGATATATTAAACAGATGCAATGACATTGCAAGCGAATTAGGTATAGACACTGTACTTGCACAACAATTACCGACTGATAAGGCAAAGTATATTGAAGAAAAATCTAAAATGCATTCAATAGCCATGATAGGAGATGGAATTAATGATGCTGCTGCTTTAAGTTTAGCCAATTTAAGCATTGCAATTGGTGATGGAAGCGCCATAGCAATTAGTAGCGGAGAAATAATATTAATGACGAAAACACCTCTACTAGGAATTAAAAGAATTAAAGATTTAGCTTTGTCGACAAATATGATAATAAAGCAAAATTTATTTTGGGCATTTATTTATAATGTTTTAGCCATACCATTCGCTGCGATGGGATATTTACATCCAATGATTGCATCATTATCAATGGGTTTTTCTGATGTTATTGTTATTGGAAATTCATTAAGACTTAAAAACAAATAAGTGCAAAAAATAGCTAGCAGAATAACTCCATCTAATTACCTACAGTTCTTTCAAATTGCAAGGTATGCTGGATTGTTTTTATCTGGAGTATTTCTGGCAAAATTCGGGGTTTCAATAAATATAATTGGTCAATATGAATTCATTCTTTTTCTAAGTGGAATCATAAGTTTTTTTTGGATTGGTGGAGTATTTCAAACCGTTTTATCTACCTACCATTCATGTGACAACAAGATTGAATTACTAAGTAAAACAATCAGCACACAATTAGCATTAGGTTTAATTAGCTCACTACTTGCATTTTTATTTTTAGTGTTTATCGATAAAAAAAACAGCTTCAATTATCAAACAATTATTGCTATAACCGTTTATCTTTTATTAAACACATTAACATTTTTCAACGAAAACTATTATTTGATAAAAGAAAAATATAATAAGCTAACCTTTTACGCTATTGGCAATTTCAGTTTACAAATTCTAGCTATTTTAATAGTAATTATTGTTGATCCTTGTATAAAAAATTTCATATATGCTTTATTGTTCATTTCCATTTGGAAAACTATTATATTACTGTACAATTTATGGGAAGAAAAAATCAAAGTAAATCTAATACTAGATATTGATTTTTTAAAACTTTGCAGTCCGCTGATAGCAGGGTTGCTTATCAGTGGATCGTCGGATTATATTGACAGTTTTTTAGTCTTACACAACTTCGGTAGCGACTCGTTTGCAATATTCAAATATGGCGCAAAGGAATTCCCCTTATCCTTATTACTAGCAAATTCATTAAGCATTGCAATGATTCCATCTATTGCAAAAAAAGAAAATATTAATGATGGGATAAATGAACTCAAATCTCAGGGCGAAAGATTAATGAATATACTCTTCCCTATTACCTGGGTGTTTTTAATATCAAGTAAATACATCTATCCAATAATATTCAGCTCTCAATTTTCAGATAGTGCCGCTATATTTAATGTTTATTTACTGCTAGTTATTAGCAGGACAATTTTTCCTCAAACGGTTGTAATGGCCTTACAGCGCCGTGATATCATTTTAAATACTGCTTATTGGGAAATTTTAATCAATGTAATTTCCAGTTATTTATTGATGTTGAAATTTGGGATTCTGGGTATCGCATACGGGACATTTATTGCATTTCTTGCTGAAAAACTAATATTAACATACCAATTAAATAAATTAAAGTTTGATTTTCAATCTCATACAAATTTTATGAGATGGGCAATCTATACGCTAGCGACCATAATTGTCTACATTTTTGTTGAAAACTTTCTATAGGTTAAAATTCATATTTTTAGTTGGTAATAAATTAAAAACTATTAGATTTGTGGGTCGAGGGTTTTTACTACTCGAAAACAATAAAATTCTTAACAATTAACAATCAATAACAAAAACCATTAACATGAAAAAACTACTACTTTGCGGATTCGCATTCTCAGTAGCACTTTCTGTTTCTGCTCAAAATCGTTTAAGTAACCATGTTACTTTAAAGAATGCGAGTCGTTACAATAAAGTAGCTACAGCTCAAAAGCAAACAACTGGTATCGACAATTTCTCACCAGTTCGTGTACCTGCTGCACCGTCAGCAAGTGTTTCTCAATCTTACAGAACAAGCTCAACTCAGTCTGAGTATGTAATTGGAAACACATTGTACGATTTACAATCTAACCGTGGACCAGCTCGTCGTATCGTTAACAACGGTGACGGAACTATCTCTGCGGCTTGGACATTCTCAGCTAACCAATCGGGTTACCCTGATCGTGGTACTGGTTACAATTACTATGATGGATCAGCTTGGGGAGCAATTCCTACAGCTCGTGTTGAAGGTGTTCGTACTGGATTTACGAATATGGCTGTATCAGGTGGTAATGAGTATACATTAACTCACAATGGTTCAGGTGCGGGTGTTTTATCAAAAAGAACTAAAGGTGCAGGTACTTGGACAGCTTACACTCCAGTAGGTGGAACATCTCCAGGAACTGACGTATGGTTTAGAATGGCTACAGGTGGTGCTAATGGCAACACAGTTCATGCTATTGTAAACTCTCAAGGTTCTGGTACAACTGCTATTTTAGGTCAAAATGGTCCTTTAACTTACTCTCGTTCACAAGACGGTGGTGTAACTTGGGATATTCAACACGTTGTATTACCTGGTTGCGATTCGTCTTTCTACGCTGGTTTCAGTGCAGAAAACTATAGCATCGATTGCAGTGGAAACACTGTAGTTATTGCTGGCGCTGACCTAATGTGTGATGTTGTTATGTGGAAATCTACTGACAACGGAACAACTTGGACAAAAACAATCATCGAAGCTGCTCCAATCGCTGCTTACAACACAGCTGCAGATTATGCTCCACTTATCTCTGACGTTGATGGAGATGGAGTTGGTGATACAATTTTATCAAACGCTGGTGATATCAACATCACTTTAGACAATAACGGAATGGTTCACGCTACGTGGAGCTTAATGCGTTGTTTAGATAACGATACAACTGCTGGTACTTCATTAGGAGTATTCTTAACGACTTCTGGTATCATGTACTGGAACGAAGGTATGTCAGCTCCAGCTGAAGTTGCTGGTTTAGTTGATCAAGATGGTGATGGACAATTTACATTACCAGTTGGTGATGGTACAAACTTACCTTTCGGTCGTTACGGAAACGGTGGATTAACGATTCACCCACAAATCGGATTTGATGGTAACAACAATATTTTCTTAGTTTACTCTGCAGTTTCTGAAATTACAGATACAATTAATTATAATGCTGCTTTACGTCACGTATTCTTAACTTTCTCTACTGATATGGGAGCTACTTGGTCACTTGGTGAAGATTTAGTTCCTTCAGCTGCACAAGGTGGTGACGGAGAATACCAAGAAGCTGTATGGCCTTCAATTGCAAAATCAAATGATAACCATGTTCATGTTGTTTATCAACGTGACCCATGCCCTGAGTATTTCGTAAACAATACTTCAGTTTATGGTCCTCAAAACACTTCAACAAACGACATTATCTATGTATCTTGGAATAATGCTGTTGGTGTTTCTGAAATCACTAAAGCAAATTCATTCTCAATGAGCCAAAACTACCCTAACCCAGTTAACGGTACAACTCGTTTCGAATTAAACTTAAATGCTAATTCTGATGTAACAGTTGAATTATACAATGTATTAGGTAAATTAGTTAAGACTGAAACATTGAATAACTTAAACGCTGGATCTAACGTAATCACTTTAGACCTTGCTGGTTTCAATGCAGGATTATATACTTACTCTGTAACTGTTGGTGCTGAGAAATTAACTCGCACTTTAATGGTTAAGTAATTAGTATATCACTGATAATAAAAAACCCTGTAGTTTTCACTACAGGGTTTTTTATTGCTTATACTTTTTTTGTTTTTCTACTTGATGTCAAATAAAGAATTCACTCCTATCAATCTTTCAATTAAAAACCCTTCTCCAAATTTCGAGTTAATAGGACGGCCGAAGTCTAAACCACGAGCCATAACAAAATCCATAAACGCTTTAGTAGAGATTAAAGTTTGTGGCTCATTCTGATCCTGATCCATCGAATAAAACTGACTTTTAAATGCTCCAATCGCAGATAATTTCTGGTCTAGAAAATTCTCTACATCCACAACAAAATCAGGCTTATGATAATAATCCTGGATATAATGATAAATGGCATTTGGCCTCCATTCTTTTTGTGCTATGCTATCATATACTGTTTCTATCTTTCTTAATCCAGCTAAAAAGCAGGCTGTTGAAACCAGTTTACTTGCTTTACCATGATCTGTATGTCTATCATTGATTACATTACATAAAACAACTTCTGGCTGAAAATAACGAATCCATTTTATTATCTCTAACTGATTCACTTCATTGTCCAGAAAAAAACCATCACGTAATCCTAAATTCATTCGCATTTCAACACCTAAAATACGAGCGCTTTCTATTGCTTCCTTATCTCGAATATCAGCATTACCTCTCGAGCCCAATTCACCACGGGTTAAGTCGATAATACCAACCTTTTTCCCATTAGCAACCTCTAATGCAATGGTTCCACCGGCACCTAATTCTACGTCGTCGGGATGCGCACCAAAGGCTAAAATATCGAGCTTTATCATTTTTGAAAATTTATCAATTTAAATTAAGGTAAGAAACAAACCCATTCAAATTAAAGTTTCGCTTTTTAGAGTCTATTTTGTTGCAATATTATTAAATTAAATAGCACCTTTGCATCAGAATGAAATTTACCCAGAAAGTATTACAATTAGTACTCCTTGAAGGAAAATTAGAATGGAAGAATAAACAGTCCGTAACCGCTTTGTTTATTTACTCCTTTTCTAGCATTTTTGTTACTTATCTTGCATTTCAGCAAACTATCGATTTAACTACCTGGAACTCGTTGTTCTGGATTATTCTCCTTTTTGCGTCAACAAATGCGATTGCAAAGAGCTTCTTGCAAGATTCTAAAGGACTGCAGTTGTTTTATTATAGCATGTTTTCTCCGAAACAATTAATTCTGGCTAAAACTTTATACAACCAGATTTTATTAATAGGACTATCGTTGATTAACTTTCTGATATTCCAATTGGTTTTTCCTATTGCGATTTATCAAATAGGCCAATACCTTTTAAGCCTAATCTTGGGAGCAATTGGTCTTTCAACTGTACTTACATTGGTAGCAGGCATTGTATCCAAAGCCAATAACAATGCTGCTTTACTTGCTATTCTAGGATTCCCATTACTATTTCCGTTGTTAAGTATTATTATACAATGTTCGATGAATGCCATTAACGGTTTCGATTGGATGGTTAATCAACAATTGTTTATTGTGCTCATTAGTTTAAATTTAATTACCATACTCCTATCCTACTTACTGTTTCCTTATCTTTGGCGTGATTAAAATGGACTCTTTTTACAAAAATAAAATTGCTCGTGCTTGGTGGTGGAAAATCATTGCAATATTTTGCTTGGTGTATACTTGTTACTACGGTTTTATTGGTAAAGTACCAGCCATGGTTGTATTGCATGAAACGATACGAAACCTGTATTTTCATGTAACGATGTGGATGGCGATGATGCTGATGATGCTTATTAATGCAATTTATTCGATTAAATATTTAAGTAGTTTAAATAAATATGATGATTTAGTTGCTGAAGAATCTGGCAAAATGGCAATGGTGTTTTCAGCCGCAGGTTTGATTACCGGAATGGTCTGGGCTAATTATACATGGGGTGCGCCATGGACAAATGATCCACAGTTAAATGGTACTGCTGCAACTATTTTAATGTATGCAGCTTACTTTATTTTACGAAATGCAATTCCTGATGAAAATAAAAAGGCAAAAATTGCTAGTGTATATGCGATTTTTGCGTTTGTAATGATGTTTGTATTCATCATGGTTATTCCCAAAATGTACAACTCGCTTCATCCTGGCAAAGGAGGAAATCCTGGTTTCAATAAATACGATTTAGATTCGAATATGCGCATGGTCTTTTATCCTGCGGTAATTGGTTGGTGTTTATTAGGAACATGGTTAATGAGTTTAAATGTTCGTATCCGAAGAATAGAAGAAATTACAGAAGAAAATTAATCATGAAAAAAACAATTATCCTTTCGATACTTTTCTTGTTTGTGTTAGTTTCAGCACATGCACAAGACTCCAATCAAGTAGAGATGGCAGACGCACTTTATGCTAACGGAAAAATTTATGTTGTTGCAACAGTAGCTGCTATTGTTATTACAATTCTTACTGCTTATGTTATTTTGATAGATAGAAAAGTAACTAAGCTCGAAGAAAAAATTAATCAGAAATAAAATCACTTTTGATTCTTTAAATCGAAATGAAAAAAATACACATCGCCTTAATAATTTTGATTGCCATTTTATTGGGCGTTATTATAAGCACGGTAAGTGAATCCGGGACCTATGTTAGTTTTAATACAGCTTCTGAAAAACCAGATCGCACTTACCATGTAATTGGAAAAGTAAATCTTCAAAAAGAATTTATTTATAATCCGGAGAAAGATGCCAATGTATTTGGCTTTTTTATGACTGATACTATTGGAACTGAAAAGAAAGTTCTATTCAACGGAACAAAACCACAAGACTTCGAAAAAGCAGAACGCATTGTGGTAGTTGGAAAAATGAAAGGAGAAGAGTTTATTGCATCGCAGGTTTTAATGAAGTGTCCTTCGAAGTACAATAAAGCAGGAGAAAGTGAAGAATTGAGTAATGGTTCTCTAAAACCATAATAATTTAAGAAAACATTGATGGGAATACAGTACTTAAACGAGCATTTAATGTTCGGCAAAATTGGAAACGCGTTTGTCGTTTTATCATTCACTGCTGCTATCGTTGCAATGCTTTCGTATGCTTTTCAAGTTTTCAGAAAAGAAGAAGAAATTCAATCATGGAACAAACTTGCACGATTTAGTTTTTTCATTCATGCGTGCAGTGTCTTCGGAATTATTTCATTGTTGTTTTATTTGATACAATCGCATTATTTCGAATATTACTATGTTTGGCAACATTCGAGTTCCACTTTGCCAGCAAAATACATGTGGGCTTGCTTATGGGAAGGACAAGAAGGAAGTTTTTTAATCTGGACTGTATGGCATGTAGTATTATCTATTTTGTTAGTATGGAAAGGAAAAAAATGGGAAGCACCAACCATGATGTTCATTATGATGATACAAGTATTTCTTGCATCAATGCTTTTGGGATTACAGTTTGGCGATATTAAAATTGGATCAAATCCTTTTATTCTTTTACGTAATCATCCTGACTTTGCTAACTTACCTTTCATTCACATGCCTGATTATTTAGCCAAGCTAAAAGATGGCCGTGGATTGAATCCGTTGTTACAAAACTACTGGATGGTTATTCACCCTCCTACTTTATTTTTAGGATTTGCAGCAACTGCAATTCCGTTTGCTTTTGCTATGGGCGGATTAGTAACTCGTCAGTATCGTGAGTGGGTTAAACCAGCATTGCCATGGACATTTTTTGGAATTGCTATTTTAGGAATCGGAATTTTAATGGGTGG
>CANFIN010000068.1 GCA_947447155.1 Bacteroidota bacterium
CAACCCACATGGTTAATCCTACAGCAATAAAAACCTGCGTAAAACCTTTTCCTAAAGCCAATGTTATTGCAACCACCAATAATAATGTTGGTATTGACCAAACAACGTTAACTAGCCATGTTATGATATTATCAACGATACCACGATAATATCCAGCGAGAGCGCCTAAGACAACTCCAATAAGTAATGAAATAAAGACAGCAATAAAACCTATTGCGATAGAAACTCTGGATGCAAGAATCAATCGACTGAAAACATCACGACCAAATTTGTCTGAACCAAGTAAATAATAGTTAGTATTAATTACTTCAATTTGACTCTTCGTTTTTGCATCTTTTGTTTGCAAAACATTTAACGGAAGTGATTGCCAATAAGATTCTTCATTACCAAGTTCTTGATACCAAATAGAGTCGTTATTGATTTTATAATTAGTTATTGGAATCATCTGGTAAGAATCATCTGACCCCATGAAAAAATCAAATAAACTATTACTAGAATTATTCGAATTTGATTTTGTTTTAATGTATTTAATTTCAGATCCTGGAGAAAGCATACTTGCTTGCAAACACATTTGATTTGCATACTTAGTTTTATCAGGTATGATTTGATATGAAAATATTGCCAATAAAATAGTCAGTCCAACTATAAACAAACCAAAAAAAGCAAAGTGATTTTTTTTAAATCTTTGCCAAATCAGGCTAAAGGGCGACTTATACTGCTCTTGCATACAATAGCAATATTATCATTTTTAACAATATAAAACTTTGGTTTAGTTAGAACAATTACAACTTGGAGAAAAAAACACTTTCGTATCTGGCAAGAGCGTTTCAATTTGCAATTGTTCATCATTAGAAAAAAGTATTCCGCGCAACTCTAATATTTGAAGATTATGAAGATTTTTCATTTCTTCAGGTATTGCCTCCAACTCATTATCCCACATTTCCACGACTTGCAAATTTTTCATATTGCCAATTTCATGAGGCAAATTTTCAATAAGATTTCTATTCAAACCAAGATAATAAATATTTTCAAGCTGGCCTATTGAAGCTGGCAATTCCACCAGATTATTATTACTTAAATCCAGGTACTGTAGACTTGTTAAATCTCCAATCCAAGAAGGAACTTCCTTAAGGTTATTTCTATCTAATTTTAGCCATTGCAAATTGGGTAATTTTTTCAACTCTTCAGGAACTGTTTTTAATTTTTTTCTACTAAGATCCAACGCAAAAACTGAATCTGGCTGACTCAATGCAATATTTAAATCTTTATAAACTTTTTGCTGCGTTAAAGTAAGTGAATCAAGCAATGATTGAGCTGAAACATTTATAGCATATGCGCTTAGAAGAAAAACAAAAATGATTTTTTTAAATCTCACAATTACTTATTTGATGTATCGAAAGTCGATATTTAATTTTAAAATGACAAACCTTGTACGGCATTTTATAATAGATGTTCGCTTGCCAGACTAATATCTGATTTTATTTGTAGAATTAGGTCCTCCACCTTTTCAAATTTATGCTGAGTTCTAATAAAATCGACAAACTCAATTTTCAATATTTCATCATAAATATTCTTATCAAAATTCAGAATATGTACTTCAATAGATTTTTTATTGTCGTTAAATGTTGGTCGATTACCAATACTAACTACTCCTTTTAATCGGCTTAAATTGTGATTTACAAAACAAGAATAAACCCCATCTGCCGGTATTAATTTAAAAGAATCGTCCAATTGCAGATTAGCAGTTGGGAAACCAATTGTTCTTCCTACCTGATTACCTTTAACCACTTTCCCAGAAACAGAATAGTTGTAGGTTAAAAGTTGATTCGCAAAAGAAATGCTTCCACTTTGCAAAGCGTTTCTAATTTTTGTTGAACTAACAACTACCTCTTCAATATCTTGCTCGGGAATCTTCTCCACTTCAAAATCGAACTCCGTAGAAAGTTTGAGCAATTCATCAAAATTTCCCTGGCGATTATGTCCGAATTGATGGTCATAACCAACTACCATGCTTTTCATATTAACTTTTTGCATTAAATACTCATCTACAAATTGCCGATGGGATAACTTTGAAAATTCAATTGTGAAAGGTTGAATTATCAAATGTTTAATACCGATAGAATCCAATAATTCAATTTTTTCATCAATTGTACTTAGCAATCTTAAGTTTATTTGTTCTGGAAATAAAACGGCGCGAGGATGTGGATTAAAAGTCATAACTACTGATTGTCCATTTTTTAGTTCAGCCGCGTCCATAAGTCGCTTTAAAATTTTTCGATGACCATAATGAACCCCGTCAAATGTTCCCATTGTCAACACAATATTTGACAAGCGAGGGAAATTATCTAAACCTTGATAGACTTTCATTGTTTATTTTCAATTACTTAGCGACAATAAAATTGCTTTTCAACATATCTCAGAAATTTGTCAAAAAGTTTAAGTAGGCCAAATTTAGAATTTATATTGGAGTTTATCCTTTTTAACCTACTTTTGCACCCTGATAAAATAACCCCATAATAATTTCCTATCGAAATGAATAAAGGAAAAATTGTACAAGTAATCGGTCCAGTAATCGATGTAAGCTTTGAAGGTGAAGGAAGCGCTTTACCAAAAATCTTAGAAGCACTAGAAATTAACCGTCCTAATGGACAAAAAATCGTTTTGGAATGTCAGCAGCATATTGGTGAGGACACTGTGCGTGCGATTGCGATGGACTCAACGGACGGATTAGTTCGTGGAATGGATGTGATTGCAACAGGTTCGGCTATTAAAATGCCTACTGGAGATGTGATCAAAGGTCGTCTTTTCAACGTTGTTGGAGAGGCAATTGACGGTATCAATACAGTTTCAAACGAAGGTGGATTACCAATTCACCGTGAAGCTCCGAGATTCGAAGATTTATCAACTGAATCGGAAGTACTTTACACTGGTATTAAAGTAATCGACTTATTAGAGCCATATTCAAAAGGTGGTAAGATTGGTTTGTTTGGTGGTGCGGGTGTAGGTAAGACAGTATTGATTATGGAATTGATTAACAATATCGCCAAAGGATATGCTGGTCTTTCAGTTTTTGCTGGTGTAGGTGAGCGTACTCGTGAGGGGAACGATTTGTTGCGTGAGATGATTGAATCGGGCGTAATTAAATACGGAAAAGAATTTCAACATGGAATGGAAAACGGAGACTGGGATTTATCTAAGGTGGATCTTAAGGAACTTGCTCAAAGTCAAGCTACATTAGTATTCGGCCAGATGAATGAGCCTCCAGGAGCACGTGCTCGTGTGGCTTTATCAGGATTAACTGTTGCGGAATATTTCCGTGATGGTGATGAGAAATCTGGCGGACGTGATATCCTATTCTTTATTGATAATATCTTCCGTTTCACGCAGGCAGGGTCTGAGGTATCGGCTTTATTAGGTCGTATGCCTTCAGCGGTAGGTTACCAACCAACACTTGCTACGGAAATGGGATTAATGCAAGAGCGTATCACATCAACTAAGCGTGGATCTATTACTTCAGTACAGGCAGTTTATGTACCAGCTGATGACTTAACCGATCCGGCTCCTGCTACAACATTTAGTCACTTAGATGCTACAACGGTATTAAGTCGTAAGATTGCGGAGTTAGGAATTTACCCAGCGGTAGATCCACTAGATTCGACATCTCGTATCTTAACTCCTGCTGTATTAGGTGATGACCATTACAACACAGCTCAACGAGTAAAAGAAATTTTACAGCGCTATAAAGAATTACAAGATATCATCGCTATCCTAGGTATGGATGAATTAAGTGACGAAGATAAATTGACAGTGCACCGTGCTCGTCGTGTTCAACGTTTCTTATCTCAGCCATTCCACGTTGCTGAACAGTTCACAGGATTAAAAGGAGTATTAGTTCCAATCGAAGAAACTATTAAAGGATTTAAAATGATTCTTGCTGGTGAAGTAGATGAGTATCCTGAAGGAGCTTTCAACTTAGTTGGAACAATTGAAGATGCTATAGAAAAAGGTAAAAAATTATTAGCTGAATCAAAATAATTAATAATATGTTTTTAGAAATTATAACACCAGATAAAAAGGTTTTCGAAGGAGAAGTTGATTCTGTTTCTGTTCCTGGCGCTTCAGGTGCATTTCAAATGCTAAAAGACCACGCATCGGTTATCTCAACACTTATTAATGGTAAGGTTAAGATTAAAGGAAAAGATGGTGAAGAAACATTTGATGTAAAAGGTGGTGTAGTTGAAATGTTAAACAACAAAATCATTATACTGGCTGAATCAGTCTAACGATAATAATTAAAGAAAAAAGCGACGCCAATGGTGTCGCTTTTTTTTTGAAACGATTCGCCACTCTTTTAACACTAACTACAAAATAATAATATTTCCATTAGCATAATTTGAGTATATTTGATTAGATGAAAAAATATATTGGATGTATACTTCTCTTATTGTTGCCTGCACTTTCGTTTTCGCAGCTAACAACATCGTCAGCCAATACCGTTAATTTTCTAATTCAAAATGTACTTGTAGGTTCTCCTTCTGTTTACGTTTCCAATGTTTCATATAATGGAGCGACAACAGCAAGAGGAACTTTTAATTGTGTGGGTGCGTGCAATGTTGGTATAAGCAGTGGTGTATTACTGACCACTGGAAATGTCAACAAAGCGATTGGTCCCAATAATAACACTGGTGCAGGGCAAGGAAATAACACACCTGGAGATCCCGATTTGTTGAATTTAGCACCTACGTCTAGCAGCCCAACCGATGCAGCTGTTTTGAAGTTTGATTTTATGGTACCGAATGATTCCATCAAATTTAAATATGTATGGGCTTCGGAAGAATATCACGATTTTGTAAACACCAATTGTAACGATGTATTTGGATTTTTTGTGAGTGGCCCTAGAATTACTGGAAAGAAAAATATTGCATTAATACCAGGAACAACTACACCTATAAGTATTAACAATGTGAACAATGGCCAAACGCCTGGAGGTGGTCCAAGTGCAGGGCCTTGTACCAACTGCCAATATTTTATTGATAATTATGGTAGCAATACAATACAATACGATGGTATGACGACAGTTCTTACTGCAGGAACAGAAGTTTGTCCATGTGAAGTATATACGCTTAAGTTAGCTACTCAAGATTTTTGCGATCCAAATTTCGATTCAGGAGTTTTTTTTGAAGGAGGTAGCTTTCAGCCATCAGGCGAAATTCCTATATTAAATGCCAATACGGGCTTGGCAATAGCTGCAACAGATACCATGTTTATTTGCCCTGGTGATTCATTCCCTGTAACGTTACCGGCTTGCCGAAATCCTGTTTGGTCTACTGGGGATACAACAATGACATTATGGATTTCTCAACCAGGGGTTTACTATGGTACAATTAGCAATTCAATAGGAACTAGCTTTTGCTTTGCATTCTCCACTATTATACAAGTAGTAAGCTCAATTCCAAATGCTACAATTGCAGTAAATGGCAATTTAAATTTATGTCCGAATGATAGCGTAGTATTAACTGCATCATCAGGCACATCGTATTTATGGTCAAATGGAGCAACTACACAAAGTATTATAGTACATAATGCAGGTACCTACTCTTGTACTGTTAGCTATAATGGATCTTGCGATGCATTTACGAATCCTGTAATAATAACACAAAGTGGTACGCCTGCTGTGATTAATACGTCAGGCCCGACAACATTTTGTAGTGGAGGCAGTGTTACACTAAGTGCTGCAACTGCACCCAATTATCAATGGTCGAATGGATCTACTACTTCATCCATAACAGTAAATACTTCCGGAACATATACGCTTACCGTTAGTGATAACGGATGTGTTGCTAATAGGTCAATCAATGTTGTTGTAAACCCAAATCCTACTCCTACTATCACGGGACCAATTAATTCTTGCCCTGGATTTAATGTTCAACTAGCTGCAGGTACGTACTCAAATTATTTGTGGTCAACAGGAGTTAATACATCAACACTAAACACAACTTCAAGCGGAACATTTACGGTTACAGTTACCGATGCCAACGGATGTACAGGTCAGGATTCACATACAGTGAATATTTACAACGCTCCTACTCCATCAATAACAGGAACACTTCAAATATGTGCAGGCAATAGCAGTAATCTTTCTTCAGCAGGAAGTTATTCGCAATACTTATGGAATAATGGAAACAATACCTCTTCCATCAATGTAAACACTTCCGGAACATATACACTTACTGTAACAGATGTCAATAATTGTACAGCTTCTACAAGTGTAAACTTTACTGTTAATCCACTTCCAATAGCAAGCATCACTGGAGCCGCAGTTATCTGCAGTGGAACATCTACAACCTATACTGCTAATCCAGCTGGAATAAATTATTTATGGAGTACAGGAGCAACAAGCAATACTATCAATGTTTCAAATGCAGGAACCTACACCGTAACAGCAACCGAAAATAATGGATGTAGTAATCAAGCGAATCAACAACTAACGGTTACGAGTAACCCCACTCCAATAATTACTGGCGCGACAAGTGCGTGCCAAGGACAAAATATTACGCTTGATGCAGGAAGTTACGCAGGTTATTTATGGTCGAATGGAGCTACCACACAAACAATAAGTGTTAGCAATAGCGGAACTTATTCTGTAACAGTAACCATCAATGGTGGCTGTACAGGATCAGCATCAAAACAGATTACCATTAATCCTTTACCTACTCCAAGTATCAATGGAACACTTGCAATTTGCGCAGGACTATCAACTCAATTATCATCCAACGGAAATTACAGCACCTATCAATGGAGCACAGGTGCAAATAGTAATAGTATCACGGCAGCAACACCTGGAAATTATGCGTTAACTGTAACTGATAATAATGGTTGTTTTGGAAGTACTTCTGTTCAATTAAATAATTATCCCCTACCAACACCAGCCTTACCAGCAACTGTAAGTATATGCGCAGGCGATAGTGCGAGCATTACACCTGGGAATTATTCTAATTATATTTGGAGCAATGGACAAACAAGTCCGAGTATATACATCAATTCTGCTGGAACATACACTGTTGAAGTAACAGATGTAAATGGTTGTAAAAACAACGCTACTACCAATCTTACTGTAAATAATTTACCGCTACCAATTATCACTGGACCAGCAACGACGTGTGTTAACATATCAGCGACTTTAAATTCTGGAACAGGATATGCGCAGTATTTATGGTCGACAGGCGAACCAACATCAGCTATTCAAACGAACATAGGAGGAAATTACACTGTAACGGTTACGGATATACGCGGTTGTAAAAACATCGCTAACTTTAGTTTATTGGTATTTCCTTTAGCAGATGTGACAATCACAGGAGATAAAGACATTTGTGCAGGAGAATCAACAACTATTACAGGAATAGCAGGACAAGGAACCTATTTATGGTCGACGGGAGAAACAACTCCGGCAATTACAATAAATCAAACAGGCATTTACACCTTAACGATCACAACAAATAATGGATGTATCAGCGCATCAAATTACGGAGTAAACGTGCATGCTAATCCGATAGTGAACTATTCTTATTTTCAAAAGATAAGTTGTGAGTCAATAGGTATTCAGATTGTAAACTCATCAACATTTGATCAAGGCTCCCTATTTACCTGGTCATTCGGTGATGGAAATGATGGCAATGGAGCAAGTCCATCTCATGTGTACACTGACACGGGCAGCTACATGACAACCTGTTTAATTACGAGTCCGTGGGGTTGTAAAAGCTCTGACTCTTTGATTGTGCATTTAAACACGCCTCCTCTGCCGGAAGCCGCATTTGTAAAATCAAATGCGGTAGTAAGCATCTTCAATTCAGAAGTGCAGTTCCTGAATAAATCGAAAAACGCGACGCATTACAAATGGAGTTTTGGCGATGATCAATCATCTACCGATGCAAATCCAACTCATAAGTATGATCGTGTAGGAACACATGTAGTAAAGCTTACAGCTTATAATGATGCCTCTTGTTTTGATGAATACGAAGAGACCATAGAAGTTGTTCAGTTTTTTGTACCGAATAGCTTTACACCTAATAACGATGGCAAGAACGATGTATTTTTTGATGGTACGCCTGCTATTAATGTGAATTCATATAACATGAAAGTCATTAACAGATTGGGTGGTGTGATCTATGAAACAGATTCCTATTATCAGCCTTGGGATGGTAACATGCCTGATAGAAAACCTGCGCAAGAAGGGGTATATGCCTATGTAATTCGCATCCTTTCGGAGAATAATAAAGTGTACGATTTTAAAGGCACCTTTAGTTTAATCAGATAATTCACTTAATCAGCTTCCATTTTGCCTTTTTCGGTAAAAATAGTTGTGTATATTTTCTGAATTTTGTTTCTTTATATTCTATAAATAACTTAATCATGAAAAGAAAATTACTTTTAATTGTTTGTTGCTTTATAAGTGTTGCGAGCTACTCTCAAACTATCAAAGTATTATTTGATGCGAAGAAAGCAGAAATGGCTGCAAGTGCAGACTGGATTGTCGATGCTGATTTGTATAATATTGGTACAGGAACAGGCGGTGCAATGACTACAGGAAGTGGGAACGAAGCGAACCCTCAACGCTATCCTACTCCTGCGCAATCAGGAATCACTGCAACTACTGCTGAGACATTTTGGAAAGGTGGTTTATCAGCATGGGGCGTTGCTTGTGCAAAGCTTGGCTATACAGTTGAGACACTTCCTAACAGCGGAACTATTTCTTATGGTAACACTGCCAACGCTCAGGATTTAGCAAACTACAAAGTATATGTCGTTTGTGAACCTAATATCAAATATACAGCTGCCGAAAAAACTGCATTGATGCAATTCGTGCAAAATGGTGGTGGATTATTTATCATTGCTGATCATACAGTTTCTGATAGAAATAATGATGGATTTGATTCACCTGCTATTTGGAATGATTTCTTCAATACTAATGGTATTAAAACAAATCCTTTTGGTTTCACTTTCGATTTAGCAAACTTCTCACAAACAACAACGAATTATGCAAACCTTCCGACGAATACTATTTTACATGGATCAGCAGGAAATCCAACTAAAATGTTGTTTGCTAACGGAACAACAATGACGTTGAATAAAACAGCTAATGCAAATGTGGTTGGATTAGTTTATAAAACAGGTTCATCTACAACCGGAACTGCAGGATGTATGTTTGCAAGCTCTAAATATGGAACAGGAAAAGTTGTTGGATTAGGAGATAGCTCTCCAGCTGATGATGGAACAGGAGATACAGGTGATGTTTTGTATAACGGTTGGACAGTAGATGCTAGTGGTGATCATGCAAGAATAATTATGAATGCTACTATCTGGTTAACGAATACAGCAGCTCGTATAGGTGATGAAGAAAATAACAACTTCGTAAACGTATGGCCAAATCCGTTTAGCGAAGAATTAAATGTGAGTTTTGTAAATGACCAAGTAGAAACAGCAGTTGTATCCTTATATGATTTGAGTGGCAGAATGATTTCTACGCAGGAATATCAAACAGTTGATGGTGTTAACCAAATTACTGTTGCTGGTAACGAATTAGCAAAAGGATCATACCTTGTTACCGTTTCAAAAGGTGGTTCAATGATCAGCAAAAAAGTAATGAAGTTTTAATTTAAACTAAATACGAAGGGACTTCGGTCCCTTTTTTATTCAGAAACTATATCGTAATATTGCAATATTAAAATACAATGGGACTAACTAAATCGGAACATTATACCACCAAACAAAATCAGATTGCGGTTTTGTTAAAAGCAATTGCTCATCCTGCGCGTATTGCTATCATCGAGTATTTATTGAAGAAAGAAGAATGTATCTGTAACGATTTAGTCAATCATCTTCCATTATCACAACCAACCGTATCACAACATCTGAAAGAACTTAAAAACGCAGGAATCATTAAAGGAAGTATAGAAGGAAACGCCATCTGCTATTGCCTAGATGAAAAAGTATTATCGAAAATAGAAGGTTACTTTTCTGAAGCTACCAAAAAAATAAAATCAAAAAATATCACTTGTTGCTAAAACAATTTTTATGAAAATATCTGAATTTCTTTATGCACTATCTGGATTAGAATCGTTGGTAATTACCAATGAAAACGGCCAGCCTATCCCCGCTCATTTTCATGTTACGGAAGTAGGACAAACAACTAAAAACTATATCGATTGCGGAGGAACCATGCGAGATGACAAATGCATCTCCATGCAATTATGGGTTGCTGATGATGTTAACCATCGCTTGTCGCCACAAAAATTAGCTACGATTATTTTACAAGCAGCCAACCTTTGGAATCAAGAAGATTTACCAATAGAAATGGAATATCAGGAAAGTACGATTGGACGTTACGATGTATCATTCTCTAACGGAAAATTTATGTTATGCAGTAAGCAGACAGCTTGTTTAGCGCCCGACCAATGCGGAATACCTCAAGAAAAAGTCAAATTAAATTTATCAGAAATAAATCGAGCTACTACTTGCAAACCAGGTAGCGGATGTTGCTAATCCATTAAAAAAAATGAAAGAGTTAGTTGTCAAATACAAAAAACCAATTGTCATTATTGCAGGCATTATTGCATTGAATATTGTCTTCGGATTTGATCCACGATTTACACTTATTAACCTTTTATGGCTGTTGGTATGAAAAAGAACATTCTTGTTTTATGTACAGGCAATAGTTGTCGTAGTCAAATGGCGCATGGCTACCTACACCATTTTTACAGCAACGAAATGAATGTTTACAGTGCTGGAATCGAAACGCATGGAGTAAATCCGAGAGCCATTGCTATCATGAAAGAAGATGGCATTGATATTTCGAATCATACTTCTAACAATGTGAATGAGTATTTAGAAATTCCTTTTGATGTAATACTTACTGTATGCGATCATGCAGCAGAAAATTGTCCTTATATACCTGGCAACGCACTTCGTATTCATCATTCATTTTCTG
>CANFIN010000069.1 GCA_947447155.1 Bacteroidota bacterium
ATATTACAGGATCACAGCCAACTGCTCCAACTGGATTAGCTTGCTACGAGACTGCAAATTTCAATACATCATCATGTGCTTGGGTTGTTAGTGGCTCTCAGCCATCAATGCCAACATTAGCATGTTATGAGACTGCTAACTTCAATACAACATCATGTCAATGGGATGTAACAGGTACACAAGCAGAGGCTCCAATAGGTCTCGCTTGCTATGAGACTGCAAACTTTAATACTACTACCTGTTCTTGGGAAATTACAGGATCTGAACCAACTGTTCCAACTGGATTAGCTTGTTATCAGTCTATAAACTTTAATACATCAACATGTCAATGGGATGTAACGGGTACTGCTGCACCAGCCATCGTAACTAATGTATCGGTATGCGATACGTACACATGGACTCCTAACGGTCAGACCTATACCCAATCGGGAGCTTATAATTACAATTCAAACTGTCAGGATTATAAATTAAACTTGACAATTAACATTTCGCAGACATATTATGCAGATGTTGATGGCGATGGATATGGTAATGCTGCTACTTCAACAACATCATGTGCTGGTGTACCTGTAGGTTATGTAAGTAACTCAACAGATTGTGATGACAATTCTTCGAGCGTACATCCAGGAGCAACAGAAATCTGCAACAATAATATTGATGACAATTGCGATGGATTAGTTGATGAAAATTGTGTATGTACAAACCCACCTACAGCTAATGCTGGAAGTAATTTAAATGCTTGTTTAGGATTAGCAGTTACATTAAACGGATCTATTGGCGGTGGAGCAACTTCTGCTACATGGTCAACATCCGGTACTGGTACATTCTCAAATGCAAATGCATTAAATGCAACCTACGCTCCATCAGCAGCGGATGCTACATCAGGCACTGTAACTTTAACTTTAACAACTAATGCAAGTCAACCTTGCACAGCAGCAACTAGTTCAATAACTGTCAATGTATCTGGATATCCAGCAAATGCAGGAACAATTACAGGTCAGGCAAATATTTGTAAGCCATTAAGCAATGTGTTTACTTATTCAATTGCACCAGTGGCAGGAGCATCATCATACACATGGATAGTTCCGGCAGGTGTATCAATCCAAGGGTCTGCAACAGGAAATAGTATCTCCGTAAAATTTGTAGATGCCTATGTTCAACCAGGTTTAAATGGCAATATCTGCGTAACTGCAAACAATTCTAACAGCTGCTTCACTTCACAAGCATCTTGCATAACAATCTCTGTTAACGTTTCTGCTCCAAATCAGCCAGCATCTATTGTTGGTCCTTATACGGCTTGTCCGGGAGATTCTGGAAATTATTCAGTTCCTACTGTAGTGAGAGCATCGGTTTACAATTGGACAATTCCATCGAATACAACATTGGTATCAAGCAACGCTAACAATATTCGAATTGCATATGGACAAGGATTCAGCAGTGGACCAATTACGATTAACATTTCTAACTCATGCGGTGTAAGCAATACACGTATCAGAAATGTTTCTCCAACTGTATTAGCTGCGCCAGACTCTATATATGGTCAGCGTGACTATATGTGTACAGTTACGAATACTTTAACATATAAAATCAATAAAGTTCAAGGAGCATTAAGTTACGTATGGACTGTTCCTACAGGTACATCAATTGTAGGTAGCGCATCAGATACTTCTATTGTTGTTGACTTCTCAGGAGGTACATTCACCTATGGAAAAATTACGGCTGCAGGGATAAATGCTTGCGGTGCTGGTAAAGTAAAGGTTTTATATTTAAACTCATTCGAATTTAATGATTCGGCATGTAGCCAATACACATTGCCATGGAGTACTGTTGTAACATCATCAGGTGACTATAGCCATGTTTATAGCGGAAGCACAGGATGTGACTCAACAGTTATTGCTCACATCACTATCTTCTCTCCTACCAGCAGTGAATTTACTGCAAGTGGATGCGACAATTATTTATTACCTTGGAATACATCTGTAACAAGCAGCGGAGACTATACACATCATTATACAACTACAAAAGGATGTGATTCATTAGTAACGGCTCATATTACAATTACGAATTCAACAAATAATACAACAGTTGTAAGTTCATGTGATAATTATACCTGGTCGGTTAACGGTACTGCGTATACGCAATCAGGTAATTACTCATCAGTGACTGGATGCCATACAGAAATACTTCAATTAACAATTACTCCATCTACAACACAAAGTACAAGTGCATCTGCATGCGATAGTTATCTATGGGCTGTTAACGGCACAACATATACGCAATCGGGAAGCTATACAGCAGTAGTTGGATGCGTAACGAAAGTATTGAACTTGACAATAACGAACTCAACAAGTAATTCATCAAGTGCAAGTGCTTGTAATACTTATGTATGGTCGGTAAACGGAACTACTTATACTCAGAGTGGAACCTACTCATCAGTTAGTGGATGTAATACACAAATCCTGAACTTAACAATTACACCTTCAAGTGTTGTAAATACTAGTTTAACTGAATGCACATCATACACTTGGTCAGCTAACGGGAATACCTATACGCAATCAGGTAACTACACTTCAGTAAACGGATGTGTTACAACGATACTTCATCTGACAGTAATTCCAGCAACTAGTAATTACGCTGCATCTGTATGTGATTCTTACAACTGGAATATCAACGGAGCTACTTATACACAATCAGGAGTATATTCATCAGTGTCTGGATGTCATACCGATATCTTAACATTGACCATCACTCCAAGTACAAGTAATACAACAAGCATAAATGTTTGTGATAGTTATACATGGTCGGTAAATGGTCAAACGTACACTACATCAGGAACATATTCATCAGTGAATGGTTGCCATACTGAAATACTAAATGCTACTATTAATCCTACAAAAACATATTACGCAGATGCTGATGGAGATGGATATGGTAATGCATCAATATCTGTAATAAATTGCTCTGGTGCACCAACTGGATACGTGTTAACTGCTGGAGATTGCAACGATGCAGAATCTAGTATTCATCCGAATGCGGTTGAGATTTGCTTCAACAATATTGATGACGATTGTGATGGATTAATTGATGAAAATTGTATCTGTTCAAATCCTCCAACATCTTATGCAGGCAGCAACTTAAATGCATGTCAAAGCCAAGCAGTAAACTTAAATGGTACCATTGGTGGCGGAGCTACAACAGCAACATGGTCAACATCAGGTACAGGAACATTCTCACCTAATGCCAATACATTAAATGCTACGTATACTCCTTCTTTAGCAGATGCAACAACAGGAAAAGTTACTTTAACATTAACAACTGATGCTCCAGTACCATGTACTCCTGCAACAAGTTCAATATCTGTTAACGTTACACCGCTTCCAATCAATGCTGGCCCTATCAGCGGCTCAATTAATATTTGCACTCCAGGATCTAATCAATATGTATATTCTGTAACTCCAGTTGCTGGTGCTGCAACATACGCATGGACAGTTCCTGCGGGAATTCAAATTGTTGGAAGTGGAACTGGAAGCAGTATCTCGGTTAAATTCCTTGACTCTTATGTTCAATCAGGATTAACAGGTCAGATTTGCGTAACAGCCAATAACAGTAACGGATGTGCTAACTCATCACAAACATGTATCACTGTATCAGCTCAGGTAAGTGCTCCAACAAGCCCTTCTTCAATCTCAGGACCACAGATGGCTTGTCCTGGCGAAATTGCAACATACTCAATTTATGCTGTGAGTAGAGCTTCGGGATATAACTGGACATTCCCATCTGGAACATCTGTTATATCAGGAGGTAATAGCAATATAATAACTGTCCAATATCCACAAAACTTCACAGGAGCAACTATTTCTGTTGCTGCTACGAACGCATGCGGATCAAGCAGTACACGTACAAGAACAGTATCCGTAAACACCTTATCATCTCCTAGAAGTATTTCAGGACCAGAAGAGGGTTTATGCGGAGCAACGAATGCAGTATACAGTGTTCCAACTGTTAGTGGTGCGACTAGTTATACATGGACTCTTCCAGCAGGTGCTACCATTACTGGTAATGCTAATGGTAATTCAATTGTAGTTAATTACGCTGGAGCAACAGTAGGTTCTGGAAATGTAACAGTTGCTGCGGTAAACAATTGCGGTACTGGATCAGTTCGCAGTATGGCAGTAAAATTAGTTCCAGGAACACCAGGAAGCATAAGAGGTGCAACAACAGTATGTACTAATACCACTGAGAATTATTCAATTGGTACTGTTCAAGGCGCATCGAGCTATATATGGACTGTCCCAGGTGGTGCAAGCATTATCAGCGGACAAGGGACAAAATCTATTTCAGTTATTCATGCTTCAGTTGCATCTGCAAACGGAATCGTAACTGTAAAGGCAAGCAATAACTGCGGATTATCATCAGTGAAAGTATTATCAGTAAATAATATCAGCTGCCCTCGAAACGGACAAACAGGAACAATGTCCATGGTGGCATATCCTAATCCTGCACATGATTTATTAACTATTGAATTTACATCTGATAATGATGAATCTGCTTCCATTAAAATGATCGATGCATCAGGAAGAAATGTTTATTCTGAAAATATCAATGCAATGTCAGGAGCAAACCAAACAACTATTCAAGTTTCAGACTTTGCAAAAGGAGTTTATTTGTTACAATTTGAATCAAATAATAAACTCGAGAAATTAAGAGTGGTTATCCAATAAATAACCTAAAAATTAAAAGAGGAGCTCATAAGGCTCCTCTTTTTTTATGAATAAAACCTTACATTCGCTAATAATATAAATATTATGAAAAAGATTTTATTTGCAGCATTCACTTTAATGCTCATTTTTCATTCAGAAATTAATGCCCAATACATTAATAATTTAGCTATTTATCCTACTTCACCAACTGATAACGATAGCGTTTACTTTATTGCATCTTGTTATTTTCAATCTGGTTCATGTAACGACAAAACATTATCATTCGGTATTAACAATGATAACATTACTTGTAATGCAATACACTGTATTTGTTTGGCCACCTATATTTGTTATGATACTGACACTTTTTCAGTAGGAAAACTAGCAGCAGGTAATTATACATTTCATTATAATTTAAATGCTGGTTATGGAATTACACCCTGCACGCCAGGAATTATTACAGGCCCATCTGATTCGTTGAAAGTTCAAATAAATCTCGCTTCCGAAGTATCAGAAATAGACAATCACTTATTAACTATCTATCCTAATCCGTGCAGTGATTATCTAACAATTAATAATTCCAACAATCAAATCAACAGCATTATTATATGCGATTTTAAAGGTAGAGTTTGTATGAACGAACTTGTTTCTCATTCACAGGAAAGATTAAATTTAGAAAATATAAAGCCTGGAATTTACCTAATAAAAGCAATTGGCAATACGACCCAAGAATTCGTAAAACTATTTTTCAAATTATAATTTTAAAATTATTTTTGTTGTATATTGTAAGACTGTAATTCAAATAGAATGCTAACCAAAACGAATTCGATAATTCATTTAATAAGCCAGCCTGTTATGATAACAGATATGGATTTTAATTTTGTTGAGTTCAATAATGCATCACAAAATTTATTTTTATCAAGTGAGCAAACCTTACAAGGTTCAATTTTGAATTTTATTAGTTGCAATAAAAACGATTTAAATCTACTTATCGAATCAAAAAAGAGTTCCATAGAAAACATTCAATTGAAAAATGTTGGTCACTTGCTTTATGAAAAAAAATGGAAACTTAAAGGAAGTAAATACGAATTCAACAATGAAGAGGAAGGCTATTGTTTTATTTTAGAAGAAGAAACTGACGAGAAAATAAAATCAATAGAAAAAGAAAGAGATTTTTACAAAGAACTTCTAGATAATATGCCTGCGGATGTTGGTGTATTCAATGAAGATCAAAAATATCTTTATATCAATCCCCATGCTATTAAAGATCCGGAAATGCGCAAATGGATGATTGGGAAAGATGACTTTGATTATTGCAAAGCGAGAAATATTCCTACAATTATAGCAGTGGATAGACGAGATAAGTTTGTAGATTTTATCAGAAACAAATCGACTTATTATTCTTTTGAAGAAACCAATGAGCGTAATAAAATTGCATCGCATAACCTGCGGATTGTTTATGGATTTTATAATGAAGATGGTAGTTTTAAATATGCACTTGGTTATGGTATCAACATCGACCAATTAAAAAACTATGAACTAATTAATTTTCGTCAGCAGTCCGCGATTGAAATTTCTAATGATGGAATTGCGCTTTTAGAAAATACAGGAGAATACACCTATGTAAACAAATCACTGGTTAAAATGCTTAATCTTAAGTCATCAAGAGATATGATTGGCAGAAAATGGATGGAGTTTTTTCCTGATTCAGAAGTCAATCATTTATCAAGTGAAGTTTACCCAATTTTACTAGAAAAGAAATTCTGGAAAGGAGAGGCGCATGGATATAAATACAATTCAAATGAAAAATTGATTGTAGAGTTAACTATGAACTTAATGCCCGACAATGGTATTGTATGTATTTGTCGTGATGTTACTGAACGAAAGCAACAAGAAGAACAGTTAAAACGATTAGCATTAGTAGCCAGAAATACAAATAATATGGTTATTATAACAGATGCTAATTCAAAAATCGAATGGGTAAATGATGCATTTACTAACACTACTGGGTATACGCTGGAAGAAGTAATTGGAAAAGAGCCAAGAAATACTTTTAACGGACCAGAAACGGATGCGTTAATCATTGAACGATTAAGAAAAACAGAACTGGAGAAAATATCATATGCAGGCGAAAAACTATCTTATAAAAAAGATGGTAGCACAATGTGGATTTACCTTATGTCTAATCCAATTTTTAATGACAATGGTGAATTGACAAATTGGGTTTCAGTTGAAACAGATATTACACCCATTAAGAATGCAGAGTTGTTATATCAAAATGCATTGATAAAAGAAAAAACATTAAGCGATTTAAAATCACAGTTTGTTTCATTGGCCTCGCATGAATTCAGAACACCATTAGCAGGAATCATGACCAGCATTGAAATTGTAAAAGTTATATTAGAAAGAGAAAAGGCTACCTACCCTGACCGAATTGATATACATCTTGAGCGATGCATAGAAGAAATCCATCGATTAACTTCAATCATGGACAATGTATTAATGTCTGGAAAAATGCAATTAGGAAAAATGCCTTTTGAGCCAAAAGAAATAGATATTATTACATTTATAAATGATATTGCTAAAAATTTTCAAACTATTTTTCCATCGCGCGTGCTTAATGTTAGCGCTCCTTTTAGCAAAATTGAGATGCAATTTGATAGCAAACTTTTAGAACATGCAATAAATAATATTTTAAATAACGCACATAAATATTCTGCTGAAGATAAACCTATTCATCTTTTATTTGATGACGGCAATGAAGAAATTAAATTAACAATTATAGATGAAGGAATTGGAATACCTGAAGAAGAACAAGTTCACCTTTTTAGTTCCTTTTTCAGAGCCTCCAATACTATTTCTTATCATGGTTCGGGATTAGGACTTGGAATTGTGAAACAATTTATCGAAATTCACAATGGAAATGTAATCATAGAAAGTAAAATTAATAAAGGATGTAAAGTAATTATTACTTTACCAAAAAAAACAAACCAATTATAAAATGGACAAATTATTAGTTATTGAAGATGAATTGATTTTAAGAGAAAATCTAAAAGAACTGTTAAGTATCCATGGTTATGATGTTTCTACTGCATGTGATGGAGAGGAAGGCTTACATGCGATAAAATCGATGAACCCTAGCTTAGTTATCTGTGATGTTAGAATGCCAAAACTTAACGGATATGAGCTATTTGAAGAAGTGCAAAATATGCCTGAATCATTTATGCCCTTTTTGTTTTTATCAGCTAAAGTGGATCATGAAGATATCAGAAAAGGAATGAACTTAGGCGCTGATGATTATCTTACTAAACCAGTAAATAAAATTGATTTGTTAGCTGCTGTTGAAACAAGGCTGAAATTAAGGGCTAAAAAACTATTGGAGGTTTCTGATAGATCAAATAAAACCGCAAATGAAAAATTAGATTTATCTTCAGAAGAAGCCAATGAGATTTTAGCTAAAATCAGCAAATCTGAAATGAGAATTTTATATTATGTTGCGCAAGAAAAGTCAACTCAAGAAATTGCAAAAATTATAAACCTAAGTCCTAAAACAGTAGAAAATCACCGTCATCATATTAGTAAAAAACTAGATCTTAAAGGTGGTCATAGTGTATTAACATTAGCGTTGAAAATAAAACCATTCTTAAATCTTAAATAGATCAATCTCGGTCTTCCCGCTTTTCTTTGTCTTCTCCGTTATTCTGATTCATATAACCAACTGCAACGCGGACTTTCTTGGCATAATCAACAATTGCATTTTTCTCCTCCTGCGATAACTTTGCATCGCTGTGAATCCATGTGTAGGACTCAAGTGGCATCCAACCTTCCGTTTGAGACTCTATTAACTCTTCCATTTTATGGTCCATTTTCTTTGCATTGTAAGTCATAAATTCATCAAAATTCAAATGCCGCTTGCCATCGCGAACATGATTTGTTAAATACCAACCTATAGGCTGAATATCGAAGTACCAGGGATATCTTGTGTTATTTGAATGACAATCGAAACAAGCCTTCTGCATCGATGATTTTACAATCGCAGGCATTGGAAGTTTAGCTTCAATTGAATTTACAGGGTTTACCAACCCCATATTTTTTGAAGGACGAATCAACTGAAGTACGCCAAAAATAAAAACCAGCGTGATTAAAAACTTTTTCATATGTATTATTTTTTTTCAAATATAAAAAGATAGAAATAAAAAAAGATGGATTTATCCTTTAAATTCTGAAATACATAAGTATTTACTCTTTAACAATAATTCGTTGAAAGAAAGTGTGAATTTCGTCAGTTTCTATTGCTATTTTTTCTGTATTATTGAGTATGTCAATTGCCAAGCGTATTTTTATTTTTTTAATGCTATTGAATTCTTTCATGATAAGTGAAGATGCGAAAGCTACGCATATTGTTGGAGGAGAATTAAACTATCAATATCTCGGCAATAACCTTTATCGTATCTGGCTTACTGTTTATCGTGATTGCTACAATGGTGTGCCTCCATTCGACAATCCAGCTTCTATTGGAATATTTGATGCGGGTAACAATGCCTTGATATTTGAACGTTTATTAACGCGAAATCCTTCAGACACAATTCCACCTACTATCAATTCTCCCTGCTTCATTCCTCCTACCAATATTTGTTACGAACGCACTACCTATACTGATACTATAACACTTCCTCCTTCAGCACAAGGATATATTTTATCCTATCAACGATGTTGCAGAAATGTTACACTATTAAATATAATTGGTCCAACATGGACTGGAGCTACCTATTTAGCTTATATCCCTCCACTTTCTATTTTCCCAACTAATGGTAATCCTAAATTCAACAACTGGCCACCACCATTTATCTGTGCAGGTATTCCTTTTGTTTTTGATAACAGCGCTACAGATCCCGAAGGTGATTCAATTGCCTATGAAATATGTGCGCCATACATGGGAGCTGATACCATTGACCCTATGCCCCAGCCTCCTAATGCACCTCCATACAGCAGTGTAATCTGGCAACCACCCTACTCTCAATCTAACATTCTGAACGGGGCGCCCGATTTAAATATTGATGTTAACACAGGTATACTTACTTGCACACCATCCACAATTGGTCAATTTGTGGTTGGAGTTTGTGCCAAGGAATTTCGTAACGGCGTTTACGTTAGTACTACAAAAAGAGATTTTCAATTAAATGTAGTTCCCTGCCCAACCTTAGTTGTTGCAGCCATTCAAAATCCAATTGTTAATTGTGAAAATTTTAATGTTGGATTTCAAAATTTTAGTTTAAACGCAGGTTCTTACCTCTGGGATTTTGGATTGCCTGGCAATGCCGATCAAAGCACCCTGTTTAGTCCGAATTTTACTTACCCTGATACAGGAACATATCAAGTAACTTTAATTGCTTATTCATCAATTAATACAGCTTGTGCAGATACTACTAACGGTACTGTTACAATACTTCCATTATTTAAAACTTATGCTACCTACACTCGCGATGTATGTAGCAACACTTATTCATTTACCGATAGTTCAAACACAATTAGCGGAACAATTGTTACGCGTGAATGGTCGTTTGGTGATGGTGAATCAAGCCTCGCAGCAAATCCATCACATATCTATTCTTCAGCGGGGAATTATACAGTTACGCTAATCACAACATCTTCAAGAGGCTGTAAGGACACAATACAATTACAAATTAATGTTCCTGCGTTGGTGCAAGCCAACAATCCTCAAATAAATTTACCAACTTGTCATAATGATTCAGATGGTAGCATAGCCATCATGGTTAGCGGTGGCAATGCGCCGTATTATTTGCAATGGAATGATCCGAACAATCTGCAAACTGCGTTAATTGATAGTTTACCTGCAGGAACCTATACAGTAATAATTACAGATGCCGCAGGGTGTAAAGATACCTCAAGCTATATTATCCCTAATCCGACACCGTTAGTATTCGACACAATAACATCATATGCTTATTGTAAAGGACAATGTATTGGTACTGCGGCAGCGATAAATGTGGATGGAGGAATACCAGGATATAGTTATTTGTGGAGTGATAATAACCAACAGACTTCTGCATCTGCAACTGGACTTTGTCCCGGTAGTTATTCGATTACCATAACCGATGCGAATGGTTGCAGTAAAACATTAACCAATCTGATTGTGAAT